>NZ_CP053482.1:3747500-4036668 GCF_016772315.1 Thiothrix subterranea
AACGCCTTGCCCGCATTGATCAGGTGTACCGCCCAATCATACAACTGGTCGAAATAGTCGGAGGCGTAATGCACGTCGCCATCCCATTGATAACCCAACCATTGCACATCTGCTTTGATGGATTCGACGTATTCTTCGTCTTCTTTTTCGGGGTTGGTGTCATCCATGCGCAGGTTGCACTTGCCGCCGAATTTCTGTGCCAGCCCGAAGTTCAGCCAGATGGATTTGGCGTGACCGATGTGCAGGTAGCCGTTAGGTTCGGGGGGGAAGCGCGTGCGCACATTGGTGATTTTGCCGCTTTCAACGTCTTCTTTGACGATACGTTCAATAAAATTGAGTGGTTTGCTGATTTCTTCGCTCATGGGGGTAGTTCTTGTCGATTATTGCAATGCAGGAATTAGACTATTAAGCACCGCCGTTGTCCAGTGCGGTGCTCACCCATTTGCGTTGTGGTGCTTAATGCCCCGGTTTGCAGATGTCGTGACGCACTATTGCACGTAATGTCAACGTCACCAGCAAAATCACCAACACGCTCAGCAACACCAACAAACCGCTGGCAATCCACAGGTACGTCGCCGCCTGCGACTGTTCATACATAATGAAGCTGGCAATGGTAATCGCCGCCAACGGGAACGAATACGCCCACCAAGGCATTCCAAACTTCAATTTCGCAAACCGCCCAATTTGGCTAAACAGCAAAATGGTCAGGAACAAACCAAAGAAATACAACACTCGCGCAAATGCATCCAGCTCATTTTCTAAACGCATATAGGCAATAAAGCCAACGGCTGGCGGCGCAATCAAAATGAACAAACTTGGCAGCAAAAACGCATCAATCGCCTGATGAAACATCATGCGGTTAAACACCAGCGTCATTAAAATCAGCCAGAAAAACATGCCGATGCTGAAGAAAAACCACGACACATCCACAAAACCAAGCGGCACGCCAACCACTGGCACGAGCACATTCCCCACCGCCGGAATAAACCACGCCGGGTTAATGTGCTGAATCTGAAAATGTTCGTGGTGCATCCATTTATTAATCACATACAGCGTAAACACCAGATGCAATAACGTTCCCGCCACCCAGACGGGCAGGGCAAGCTCAGCATTCACCCCATACAACGCCGTCGCAATCAGCAACAAACTGATCGAAATGGTCGGGAAAAAACTGAGCTTGACCGGATGCGCCAACTCCTGCGCCACACTCTGCGGGTAACGCCACGCTTTACTCACATACAGCAGGAATAACAGCGCGAAGACACTGACAGTCACTGCCAGCATCCCGACAGTGATACCCAAATCGCGGTGAAACACGTGCTGGGCTTTTTCCCACGCAATCGTTAAACCGGATAAGCCCATTACCACCGAAAAGAACGAGATGGGTAAAAAGGCTAAGCGCCCGTGTGGTGCAGGAGTGTGTTCCATCATGCCAATCCTCAGTCGTTAATGACTAATGCTTTTGCCCAAGCTTCCATCGCATTATTGGCAAGCGGCATAGGCGCTTCCATAAAGCTGATGACGAAAGTATCGGCTTTTTCAGCAATGCCAATGGCGCGGGGGCGGACTGCCAGCACTTGCGGGTTAGGTAAATGCGTACCGAAGCAGAACACCACGTTTTTAGCCGCGATAATGTCGGCAGCGATTTCGCCTTGTGGCAGCGCTTTGGTGTGCGCGTAGTGGTCGAAAACCGCAATGAATTGGGCCACCGGGTGTTCGGCGATTTTCGCTAAGAAATAGTCAACAATGCCGTCTACGGTGCGGTGGGCAATTTCATTTTTGCCGACTTCCATCGTGAAAACGGGGTATTTTTCTTGCAGCATCATTTGTTTCATGGGGATTCCTTCTAAAAGAGTAAAAAGCTAAAAGTAGGGGCGATTCTAGCGGTTGATAGCTGGTTTGGCATTGAAAAATAGCAAACTAAAGCACTAAGGTATTGCACCGTTCATCGCCGCGCAACAATCGTGGTTTTCATGATGTAAGTCAAACAATACTCAACAAAACCTTGCGATTTAACAAGGTTGATTTGTGCCTCGCCCCGCAGACTACGCCTTATAAACAGATGTCAATGAACATCGTTGTATCGCGCTAGTAGGAGTCAAACGTGCAGGAATCAAATCAATCCGGCAAGGCATCGCGCCGCGCCTTTCTCAAAGGCATGATGGGAACGGCAGTCGCTTCAACGGCTGCGTTAAGCCTTGATGCGCAAGCGCGTATCCATGCCCCCCACGAACTAGAAACCCTCAAGGATTACGAAGAACACTGGGGGTTTTGTGACATGTGTTACTGGCGCTGTGGCTTGAAAGTCCGCACCCGTGACGGCAAAGCTTTCAAAATCGACGGCAACCCGGAACACCCGCTCAATCGAGGCGTGGTGTGTGGCAAAGGCAATTCCGGCATTCAGGTGGCGTTTGCGCCCAACCGTTTGAAGCAGCCAATGGAACGTACCGGCGCACGCGGCGACAATAAATGGCGACCCATGCCGTGGGATGAAGCACTCGACAAAGTAGCGCACGAACTCAATAAGGTGAAGGAAAAATACGGCCCGCAAGCATTGGTGATGATTGGTCACGGTACGTGGGAAAAGCCTTATCACCGCCTTGCCCACGCTTTCGGTACACCCAACACGACCAGCCCGGTTTTTGGTCTATGCTGCGGGCCACGCGGGGTTGCCAATATGTTGGTAGCGGGGCGCGAACTGGGCGGCAATGAAACGCTGGATCTGGAAAACTGCAAATATTTCCTGATGATGGGGCGTAACGTCACCGAATCCCTGCACAACGGCGAAACCCTCGGCTGGATTGATGGCGTAGCGAATGGCGCGAAAGTGACTTATGTGGATCCGCGTTACACCATCACAGCCTCCAAAGCCGATGAGTGGCTGTCGATTCGCCCGCTCACTGACCATGCCTTTTTGCTGGCACTGATTCATGTGGTGATTAAAGGCGGCCTGTACGACAAGCAGTTTGTCGCCGAATATGTCACCGGCTTGGATGAGTTGGCTGCCAAAGTCGAGCAATACACCCCCGAATGGCAGGAAGAAATCACTACGATTCCGGCGGACACGGTGCGCCGCATTGCGCTCGAAATGGCACAGAAAGCCCCTGCCGTCTTGGTCTATAGCCCGCGCCGCTTGACGCGCAGTTCCAATGATTTAGGGACGGGCATGAGCATTTCGATCCTCAACTCGCTATTCGGTGTGTGGGATCGTACTGGCGGAATTTTTACGCCGCAAACCTTCAAAATCCCTGAAATCACCTTGCCGGAATTTCCGCACGCGCATGTGGCTCGCGGTGAAACGGGCGGTGATTTCGATTTCGCCCAAACGCCCTTTGCTACCGATGCGGAAGGTAAAATCCAGCGGGCAGATGGCGCAGGTGTGGTCGGACGTTGGCCGCTGGCGAATGCCCAGTACGGTTTAACCAATGAAATGTGGCGGGCAATGGCGGAACAGGATCCTTACCCGCTTAAAGCCTTGTTGACGGCGGGGGGTAACGGCTTCAGCAATAGCACCGACTACGACACTATTCGTAAAGCCTTGCTGAATATGGATTTTTACGTCGCTGCCGATGTTATCCCCAACGAAATGAACAGTTACGCCGACATCTTGTTGCCGGAAGCGAGCTATCTGGAGCGTTACGACGACTTGCAAACCGGTGGGATGCAGGAAGGGTTTGTGGCGTTGCGCGAACCGGCGATGCAGCCGTTGCATGATACCAAAGGCTCGTGGGACATCTGTAAAGCATTGTCACAACGCATGGGCTTAGAGGCGTGGTTCCCACACGATTCCATTGAGGCATTGCTGGAAGATCGCCTGAAAAAAGCGGGTTTGTCGCTGGCAGAATTGAAGGAAAAGGGCGTTATCAAAATTCCCGCCGACCCCAAAATCAATTTCCCGCGTGAACACGGCGGTAAGTCGGTATTCCCGACCCCCAGCGGCAAGATCGAGCTGATTCCCAGCCAGTTACAAGCACTGGGCATGGCGGATGCGATTGAGTGGGCAGAGCAGCCACGCCCTAAGGACGGTGAGTTCCATTTTACCTTTGGGCGGGTGGGTTTCCATACCCATGCGCGGACTCAGGACAATATCTGGTTGAACTATTTCATGCCGGAAAACTTGTTGTGGATACACCCGGACGCTGCCGCCAAGCTCGGCATTAGCGATGGCGAGACGGTGGAGGTCAAGGATCCCAAAGGGCGCGGTGGCAAGATTGCCGCCAAAGTCACGCCGCGCATCCGCCCGGATACGGTGTTCACGGTACACGGTTTTGGGCATTGGGATACGCGCATGACCACGGCAGTCGGCAAAGGGTTGTCGGATTCGTTGCTGGCATCGGATACCCGTGAAAAACACATTGGCAGTATTTCGATGGGTATGAACATGGTCACTGTGACTAAAGTCTGAGGAGGCGAATAACATGGTTGCAAAATACGTGATGTTGGCGGATACCACCCGCTGCATTAACTGCAAGGCGTGCGAAGTCGCTTGCCGTGCGGAATGGGATACCCCGCTGGGTTACTCGCGTGACTGGGTGAAGGAAGTCGAATACGTCAATGCCAAGGGGTTGCCGGAAGTGCAATTATTCCCCGGTCGTTGCCAGCATTGCGACGACCCGCCGTGCGTGGAGGTTTGCCCCTCCGGTGCGTCCTGGAAGCGTGACGACGGCATTGTGTTGGTGGATCATGCCATTTGTTCCGGTTGCGAATTGTGCGTTCCGGCTTGCCCGTATGAAGCGCGATGGCTGAATCCGGTGACGAATACCATTAGCAAATGCACGTTCTGCCAGCCGCGCATCGACAAGGGCTTGCAGCCTGCGTGCGTGGAGACGTGTGTGGGGCGTGCGCTGATTTTTGGTGATGCCAATGACCCGAATTCTGAGGTTTCCCAATTGCTGAAAGCCAAAGAATGGCAAAAACTGGTGACGGATGAGGTCAATATTGGCCCTAACCATTATTACTACACAGCGGGCAAAGCGATTCCTGACACGGTGATGCCGAAGCTGAATGAGCGGCATTTGTCCGGCACGCTGATGGAAAACATCGTTAACCCGCTGGGGACACTGGGTATCGGCGGGATGATGGCGGTATTCCTCGGTGCAGGTATTAAAAAATTGATCGACCGTCGCCAAGACGTGAGTAACAAGGAGGTCAGCCATGAGCAGCACTAAACCCACCATTAAGGTGCGTACCAAGGATGTGATTGCGATCCATTGGTTCAACGCTTTCTTCTGGCTGACGCTGGTATTGACTGGCTTTGGCATTATTTCCGGCGATTTTGTGCGCCTTGCTCCGGCATTCTGGCCGACATTCCTGCAAAACCTGCTGGGGGGCAATGCCAATTTGGTGCTGCTGCACGGCATCGGTGGCATGGTGTGGGCAGGCGTGATTGGCGTGTATGCATTGTTGAATTTCAAGCGAGTGGTATTGCCGTTTCTGAAAAATGTGTTGGTGTTAACGCCTAAGGCAGCGATCGCGGATGTGAGTTCGATGGTGATCACGCTGGCGCATTTATTTGGCTTGCTGAAACACAAAAGCGTGCCACCGCAAGGGCGTTACAACGGGGCGCAACGTTTGCTGGGGACGATGATTATTGCGTGTTCGCTGGCGATTGCGGTGACGGGGATGTATTTGTTCCTCAGCCCCATGCTTCTGGATTTTGCCGGATCAGCGGGGGTCTTGGGGGGCGTGTTCCGCTGGGCGTTGGTGATTCATTTGGCAGCGGTGTTGCTGGTATTGTTGGGCTTGGTGGCGCATATCTATTTTGCGGTGGTGGAAGAGCCGGAATCGCTGGAAACCATGAAATCGGGCGAGGCGGAAGTTGCGTTTATCAAGCACCATAATCCCTTGTGGTATGCGGAGTTGGAGCGCGAGGGGAAGGTTTGAACAATTGCCTTAATTTACCTAGTTTACGGGATATATAAGCCTCTCCCAACGGCATAGAGTCAACCAAACGGTTAACTTAAACACTATGCTAGATGGGGAGAATGTGATGATCACGCAAATCGTTAATGGGCTGGGCGGCGCTATTGGTTGCCGTCATCTGCCGCTGCAAAACCAACTGTTGTTTGTCGAATACAGCGGCAAAATTTCTGTCATTGACCTCATTAGACCGCTGGTGAGTACGGTGTCGCAAGGGACAATCGTGCTCAAGGGTACGTGGATATTTGACTGCGAAACCGGCACGTTGGGCGGTGCTGGTGGGGCTGGTGACATTTGGTGGGAACAGATGACCGCGACAGAACGGCAGATGAAGCCGGTCAATGGTGCGAAAATCGTTAACTTGGGGCAGGTTGACTGGAGCAGCGTCACCCATGCCACGCTCCAGACCCTCAGTTTCAGCACCACACCGATTCCGGGTAGTACGGATGCCAGTAACCAACTGACGAATGGCAACATTTTTGCGGTGCTGACCAATGCGGGCAATTATGCCAAGGTGCAGGTGCTCGATTACGGTTACAACATGACGGTGCGTTGGGCGACTTACCGGGTTGGCTCCAAGTACCGGGTGTTAGGTACTGGTTACACCGAACCTGAAGACATTGCGGCGACTGCCAGTGAAACCAGCGCTTATGTGACCGAACGCAGCGGCAATTTCTTGCGAGTACCGTTGGGCAGCGCCAACCGTGCCAGTGCCACTGTCCTCGCCAGCGGTTTGACCGCACCGCAACAGATGTATCTGGATGAAGCGAACGGTTATGCCTATGTGGTCGAGTTTACATCAGTCGGCAGGCTGGTGCGGATCAGGCTTGCTGACGGGACAATCACGCCGTTGGCAACCAACCTGAATAATGCGGTTGGTTTGGTCGTGACCGCAGACCGGCAACACGCCTACGTGAGTGAGCAAACTGAGAAAGGCGGGCGCATCGTCAAGATCACGTTTAGCACCGGCACTAAGCAGGTTGTGGCGACTGAGCTGGTTCAGCCATTCTTTTTGACTTGGGCTGATGCCAGCGAGGAACGGCTGTTCGTCACCGAACGCGGTACTGCCAAACGACTTGCTGCCATCGACCTGACGCAAACGCCAGCGGTGGTCTCGCGGGTGGAAACAGGGTTGCCCAATAATCCTTCCAGTACGGCTGTCATCGCACCGGGTAAATTACTGATTTGCTGTGATGCTGAAATCGGCGAACTCAATGTTGCCGGGCTGGTTATATCGTCTGCTGCCCCGTTGTTCATGGGCATTGGCAAAGTGCCTTTTGATCGGATTATTGATGGTTTGGCAGATACAACGGCTGACCCCACTTACCCTTACCAGTTCAATAAGATGCCATTCGGCGGCACGCTACCGCTGCTGATTAACCATCAACGCGCTTTTACAATGGGTGCGAGGTTTTATCAGGTGTTGGTGGATGGCACGCCCCGCTTCGATGGGTATACGGATTATCGCTGGAATGCCGTTCTGGGGCGTTACCAAGTGCGCACCCAAGCAGCCACCAGCGTAGCGGGGGGAGCTGGATATTTCCCGGTACGCTCACCGTCCGAGCTGTTTTTATGGTTAAGCCCAGCACTCGGCTTGCAACTGAACACAGTCGGCTTGTCTGATTCGTCGCATATAATCACTATCCGGTTTGTGGATGCCACGGGGAGTGAGTTTCGCGACAGCACTGCTTCAATCAGTATCATGGTGAATAACCAGTCGTGTGTGGCAACTATCGGCTTGCCAACTTTAGGTGGTGTTGAGGCTGATCCGAATTGCGGAACCTTACGCTATACGCCGGGATCGCCGGGAACAGTCGTCATGCCGTTCACCGCGTCACATCCAGCCGGGTATGCAAGCTACAGCTTCAGTCTCGTTAAAGGCGTAAACACATTAACTCCGCCAAGCATGGGGGGCAATGTTGCGAGCGCACCCAATCGGGCGGCGGCATCGGTGACGGACTTGTTGGGAACTTGCATTGCTTCGCCGGGTGTTGCGGGTTTTGCTGAGCATGTTTATGTGGCGGCAAATATCATCAATGGGGAAGGTAGGCAGAGTCAATACGATGCTTCTGCCACGATCGCCTTTGTGCTGGCTCCGGTCTGATGAACTGAACTTAACGTTGTTTGACCACATCCAGCATGGCTTGGGCGTGACCGTTAGGGGTGACTTGATACTGGGCTGTTACCAGCGTTCCATCTTTGTCGATGACGAAGGTGGAGCGCACAATGCCCATTTTCTTCACACCGTTCTTTTCCTTTTCCTGCCACACGCCATAAGCCGCGCAGACTTCGCCGGAGGTATCCGCCAACAGTTCCACTTTTAGCCCGAATTTGTCGATGAAGGCTTGATGGCTGCCGCAATCATCCTTGCTCACACCGATCACCACAGCATTATGCGCGGCAAATTCGGCTGCCAGAGCGGTGAATTCGTTCGCTTCAATGGTGCAGCCGGGGGTATCGTCTTTGGGGTAAAAGTACAGCACGACGTGTTGTTTGCCTGCGAAATCAGCCAGTGACACGGTTGTGCCATGCTGATTGGGGGAACTGAACGCGGGGGCAGGTTGCTTGGCTTGTAACATCAGCGGGTCTCCAAAAAATAAAACAGCCGCTAAGATAGCCTGAAACCCGCTTCCCGTAAAAAAGCCAGCAATGCGGGCGCGTGTTCCTCGATTTTATCGACGGAGGCGTGACCCGCGTCGGGAATTTCCAGCAGGGTTAAACGTGCTTGTGGGCAATGGCTGACGATGGCATGTGCATCGGCGAGTGGCACAACCTGATCGTCTACCCCGTGCACCAGCAGAATGGGGCAATCAATCTGGCATACGCTATTCAGCGGCGCAATCGCCGCAAAGCGATGCCCGATGACCCATTGTACGTAACGATTGACCCCACGAATCAGCAAGCGTGGTAAGTGCAACGTTTGCAGGTAACGGCGCATCACCCATTCAGGGTGCGCAAATGCCGAAACACTGATCACCGCAGCAATGTCAGTGCGCCGCGCCGCTGCCAGCAACACTGCACCCGCACCGACAGAATGCCCCAGCAACACCAGTTTCTCGCAAGCCGCCGGATGATTGGCGTGCAACCAAGCGAGCGCACTCTCCAAATCTTCAGCAAAACGTGGCAGGGAGGAAAAGCTGTGGGTATCACTTTGCCCGTGATTGCGGGCATCGAAGAGCAGCACATTCAACCCAGCCCGCTGAAAGGGCGCGGCGATGGGCAACATCAGTTCGGCATTGCTGCCCCAGCCGTGCAAGATGACTAGGGTTTGCGTGGCAGTGCCAGCGGGTAAAAACCAGCCGAATAAGCGTTTGTTGGCAACGCTGGGAATCCACACTTGTTCAAAGGCAAAACCTAAATCTTGCGGTGTGCCGTTTTCAATTTGACGTGGCGCACGAAAGCCCCAGTGGATGCCGAGCATGAATAGCGCAATTGCTGCGACAATAATTCCCGCAATGATCAGCAATGCCAGTGTCAAAAGTCGTAGCCCGCCCCGATCCACGTACTGTCATGCGCAAAATTCGCATCAAACATACCCGGAACACTGGCGCTGCCGATGGGCGTGTTAATCGCGGCGCTGTCGTAATCCCAGTCGCTGCGGCTATGCCCGATGCTGACGAAGGCATTTTTCAGTTGCGGCTGATTCAGCAGTTTGGCGGGTTTGAGCTTGGCTTCCACTTCCAGCGTGCGGTACGTGCCGTCCATGTCGATGCCGGAGTCGACCCAGCCGTTATCCATCTCGCCAGTTTGGTGGTTGAGGGAGGCATTGCCCGCCACTTCCAGCCAAGGGGTTGCCTGATAGCTGCTTTGCACTGCGACACCGGCTTTGTAGGTAGTGACTTCGGTATCAAAGGTATCCAGCATATCCAAGGCAAGATTGGCGGCAGGCAGGGCATTGCGCACTTTCATGAATGGCGTGCTGACACCCGTATTCACGCCCACCCCGACATGCCCCCGCGCCGTTTTCAGCACATCGTAACCCACGCCCACGTCAAGGTTGACGCCGTGGATGCGGTAATCGGCTGGGACGGGAATCGCGGTATTGTCCGCAATCAAATCGGTGACACTGCTACCGATCACGGGCAGGCTGCTGGTCAGCGGCAAGCTGGCAAGGTCGGTCATCTGGTTCACGGTATCCGAGTCGAAATAATCGGCGCGGAACTGGTAATACAGCGGCGAACCGTTGATATTGCGGTGCGGTTCTGCCAGCGTCCACGTATC
This sequence comes from Thiothrix subterranea, assembly GCF_016772315.1. NCBI lineage: Bacteria > Pseudomonadati > Pseudomonadota > Gammaproteobacteria > Thiotrichales > Thiotrichaceae > Thiothrix > Thiothrix subterranea. The sequence continues at coordinate 3,757,641 of NZ_CP053482.1, forward strand.
CACTTCCAGCGAGGTATCCATGCTGACAAAGGGTTTGGCGGCTGCGCCCATGTCGAAATCACCGCTGCCGTAGCGCAATTCCAAGGCGTGGGCGGGGGCGATGCTGGTTAATGCAAGGCAGGCGAGGGCTGCTGAGCGGGTTAATACATCCATGTAAACAAGTCCTGAATTAGTGGTGATGCTCGTGATCGTGATGATGGTCATGATCGTGTTCATGCGGCGCTGCCGGTGGCAGTGTATTCGACAACAAGGCTTTTACCGCCGTCACCGGATCAGTTTCCGCCGTTGCCCGCACCATCACACCCCTGCTGCTCATTTTACGCATGAAACCTTCGCCGCAGCCGCTGGTGATTAAATAGTCTAGTTCAAACAGCGGGTGTTCACCTTGACCATTCCATTCGTGCAAGGCCATTTCCTTGGGCAAGTCCAGCCGCTCAAGTTCCTGTATTTCGTTGCCGTCATAAGTTTCGTACACCATAAAACGCCGCCCTTTACCGGCATGTCCAGTAATGGTGCGGAAATTCTGGCTGCTGACGCCAATTTTCAAAGAACCAACTTTCATGGGGGAATCCTCGTTTAAGCCACGTTACCGTCTTCGCCGATCAACAGGGTGGCATCGTCTTTGAAGTAGTACGGTGGTACGACCAGATTGGTGGCTGCCGGTACGTTTTTGTACACCCGCCCTGCCAAGTCAAAGCGTGAACCGTGGCACGGGCAATACCAGCCGCCTTTCCAATCCGCACCCAAATCTTCCGGCGCGACTTCCGGGCGGTAAGTTGGCGAGCAACCCAGATGGGTACAAATCCCCACCAATACCAAATATTTTGGGTTGCGCGAACGGTGTGCGTTTTGCGCATAGGTCGGTTGTTGTTCAACCACGGCGGAGGCTGGGTCACGCAAGTTGTCATCGTTGCTGGGCAAATTCGCCAGCATTTCTTCGGTGCGGTTCACCACCCACACCGGTTTGCCGCGCCAAACGATCCGAATCAATTGCCCAGGCTCGACTTTGCTGATGTTGGCTTCAACCGGCGCACCCGCAGCCAGCGCCCGCGCACTCGGCGACCATGAATTAAGAAACGGGACGGCAACCGCTGCCACTCCCGCCGCGCCCACGACGGAGGTAGCAGCAACGAGCAGGCGACGGCGGCCTTGATTAATGTCTGTGTGTGTCATGCAACAGTGACTCCTAAAAATAAATGCCGGTATTAAACCCGCGATGACTGAGCAAACTACTGGGTTAAGCGCCTGATTGCATTGCGAAACTGCAAACCAGTTGCATGTCGTGCACGATTTTTTTATTGATATTTGTCAACAAACGTGAAATTTCACGGTTTTTTCATTGATTTTTTCAATCTTTTAAAAATGTCAAAGCTGATTACTCGGAAAAGGAGGAATCTCCACATCCTGCTTTAGGGTGCAATGACCACGGGTTGTTGCTAGATAAATAACAAGGAGATTTCCATGGAAATGCTCGGATTATACCCCACTTGGCTAGAGCCAATGTTGGGCAGCGGTTGGGTGGTCGCCATTATTTCGACCATCCATGTCTTGGCGTCCCACACTTCGGTGGGCGCGGCAATGGTGTTCGCCTACCTTGCGGTGGTGGCGTACCGGCAAGACAAGCCGGAATTGCTCGATTACATCAAAAAGTACGGCATGTTCCTGCTGGTATTTTCTTATGTGATTGGCTCGATCACCGGCCCCGGTATCTGGTTTTCGACCACCGTTGCCAGCCCGCGTGGGATTTCGGCACTGATCCACAGCTTTGTATGGAAGTGGGCAACCGAATGGGTGTTCTTCGTCATCGAAGTGGTTGGGGTGTATCTGGTGGTGTATTTGGTCGGCAAGGTTGACCAGAAAACGCACATGCGCATTGCGGTCATTTTCGGGCTGGCTTCTTACACCACCATGCTGATTATTATCGGAATTTTGTCGTTCATGATGTGGCCGGGCAAGGAAGTCTGGTTCACCGAAGGCGGTTATCTCAACGGTTTCTACGGGGCGAATACGTTTGCGCAATTGGCGATGCGGACTGCGTTCATGTTCACCATGACGGCGGTGGTTGGCGGGATTGTCGCGTCGGGTATTAAGGAATTGGCGTTTAAGAAAGCCATGCTGCGCCGTTTGGCAGTGTTGGGGATTGTCTCTACCTTGGCGGGTTCGCTGCTGTTCCAGTGGTATCTGCATACCCTGCCGGAACAGGCGCATATCGTGTTGGAAAACCGTTTGCCGGATTATTTCCAGCCTGCGTTGATGATGGTGTTGAGTGGTATTTTGGCGTATTTCCTGTTTACCTTGGTGATGCCGCGTTTGATTGTGCCAGCGATTGCGAGCGTGATGACGGTGGCGATTCTGGTGTTTGGTTTGTGGCCTGAAGAAGTGGCGCGTGAATCCATCCGCAAGCCTTTTGTGGCGGGGCAATACGTGTATTCCAACCAGGTTATTGCACGGGATGTGCCGGGGCTGGGAATTAAATCGGAAATTCCGTTGCTGGAGGAAAAAGGTTTTCTGCAAAGCCATGTATTTTTGCCGGAAAACCTGCGCACCGTCACGCCGGATAATGCGCGGGCGGTGGGTCATGCACTGGCAATGACGGCATGTTCCAACTGCCATTCCTTGACCGATACGGGGATGCGTCCGCTGGCAAAGTATTTCGGGGGCAATACCGATGTGGGTGACATCAAGGATTATTTGCTGGGCGCATTGGCGACGGGCAATACCTTGTACATGCCGAAAATTCCGCTGACTGATAGCGAAGCCGAAGCCTTGGCGGTGTATATCGGCGCGTTGGATGGGGAGAAATAAACCATGAATGCTGAAATGTTATACGCCTTGCGCGATGTGGCGGGTGTGCCTTCGCACCCTGTGACCTTCCTGATTTTGGGGGTGTTGACGTTTGCGTTGCACATCCTCGCGGTGCAGGTGATGTTGGGCGCGTCCGGTCTGGTGATTTGGGGTGCGTTGTCGAAAGCGGCTTATCAACGCCAATTGGCGCAGGCGATGTTGGGCGTGGCGAAAATTGCCGTGTCGGTCGCGGTGGTGTTGGGGGTTGCGCCCTTGCTGTTTGTGCAGGTGATTTATGACCCGTTTTGGTACACCTCGAACGTGCTGTCGGCGTGGTGGGTGATTGGATTTATTTTGATCCTCACCGTCGCTTATTTGCTGATGTATTTTTTCTACGCGAAAAACCACCATTTGGCAACGCAGAAAACCATTTGCCCCGGCTCGATGATCCTGTCACTGGCGTTGATGTTGGTGGTCGGTTTCATTATGCACGTCCTCACCTATCAAATGTTGTCGCCGGATCAGTGGATGCAATGGTATGCGCCCAACGGTGAAATTGATGCGTCAGGGCGCAAATTGCACGCTTACAACGGGTGGCGTTTTGGGTTTTTCATCAGCTTGTCCGTGTTAGCGATCAGCGGCTGGTTGTTTGCTTACCGCCATTATATTAGCCACCGCACCGATGTGGATAACGGTTATCTGCAATGGTTGAAAGGGCTGGCAACGGTCTTGAGTCTCGCTGGTGGCATCGTCGCACTGGCCTTCGGCATTGGCTGGATGGCGACACTGCCAGACAGTCAGGCCGGTTTTGGTTTCTCCCCTTGGGTTGGGCTGGCAGCGGTGCTTATCTCCCTCACCGCTGTCATGCCGAAACTCATTGGTAGCCGCGTGAATGCGCCGCTGTTTGGTTACGGTCTGTTTGGGCTGGCAGCCATCACGGGGATTGTGGTGGCGATTGCGCGGGAAGTGTTGCGCTGGAATATTCTGTTTGGCGATTTTGGCTACAACGCGCTGGATTATCCGGTGAATATGGACTGGTACAGCACGCTGCTGTTCTTTGGCACGTTTGTGATTATTGGTGGCTTGGTGTTGAGCTATTTCCTCACCGTGGCCTGGCAAGCGGGGCAAACGGAAGGGGTGTATACGCCTTCGCCTGCGGTGACGCGCTTGGGTAATCTTTCCATCCTCCTCATCACGTTGTGGATTATCCACTTCTTCGTGCTGGGGTTGTGGGTGTGGCTGCGCTAAGGGGGCAATGATGAAACTGAACACAATCCTATTGCCGCTGTTGCTGGTGTCCTGCATTGGCACGGTACAGGCAGACGAGAAAAAAGCCGTCGAAAAAGTCGCCAAAGCCGTAGAAGCCAAAACGGTAGAAGCGAAAGCACCTGCCGACAGCGTTTCCAAAGACGAATTACGCGAGATGATCCGCGAATTGATTCAGGAAGAAATGGCGAATCTGCAACCGACCAGCAACACGGACAGCAAGCCAGTTGCACCTGCTCATGCCGCGAAAGCGGGCGAAATCCTCGCCCATACCTGCGCCGGATGTCATGGCACAAATGGCACGCTGGAAAACGAAGCGTTCATGCCGCTGGCAGGAATGCCGGAGCAGGAATTCGTTAAAACCATGCTGGATTTCCGCGATGGAGCACGCCAATCGACCCTGATGGGCACGGTTGCCAACGGCTTGAGCGAACAGCAAATCCGCGACATGGCACGTTATTTTATGGAGGTTTCCCCATGAGTCTGAGCCGACGTGAGTTTTTGGGGCTGCTCGGCGCAACCGCGCTGGCGGGCGCATTCCCTGTCCGTAGCGCGTTTGCGGTGGCGCAACCGCATGTGGTCATTATCGGCGGCGGGGTAGGCGGGGCAACCGCTGCCAAATACCTGCGGCTGCTGGATGCCAACCTCAAAGTGACGGTGATTGAAAAAAATCCGGTCTACATCCGCCCTTACGGTTCGTCCGAAGTCGTGACCGGACATATCAAAATGGACGATTTGAACGTGACGTATGACGCGCTCAAATCCAAATACGGCGTGAATGTCATTATCGACGAAGTGGTTGGTTTCGACCCCGACAAGCGCAACGTCAAGCTCAAAGGTGGGCGTGCCGTGCGTTACGACAAGCTGGTGGTATCGCCGGGGATTGAGTTGCTGTACGACAAAATTCCGGGCTATTCCGCTGAAATTGCCGACACTAAAGTCACTTCGGGCTGGATTCCGGGCAAGCAAACCGCGTTGCTGGGCGAACAGCTCAAAGCCATGCCGCAAGGCGGTACGTTCCTGATGGTGGCTCCACCCGCGCCGTACCGTTGCCCGCCGGGGCCTTACGAGCGTCCGGCTCTGGTGGCGGAATGGTGCCAAAAACACAACCCGACCGCCAAAGTCATTATCGTTGACCCGAAAGACGAATTCGTCACCGACCAGACCATGATGCTGGGCTGGAATCGTTTGTACGGCTTCAATATCCCGGAAAAATTCCGCAAGGATATGCCCGCAAGTGTGGAGATCAAGCAGCACAGCAATCCCGGCATCCTGAGCTGGATTCCGAAAGCGGATGGCGGCACACCCGTGTTGCTGGACGTTGAAAAAATGACGCTGAAAACCGACGGCGGCGACATCAAGGCGGATGTGATCAATATCGTACCGCCGATGCGGGCGGGCAAGATTGCCACCGCGATGGGGCTGACCGACGAAAAAGGTTGGTGTCCGAATCAGCGCAAGACCTTCGAGTCCAGCCTGCACCCGCATGTGCATGTGATTGGCGATGCGTGTCATGCCGATGCGATGCCGAAATCCGGCTTTTCGGCGAATACGCAGGCAAAAACCGTAGCGCGTGCGATTGTCGAAGCGTTGGCAGGGCGTGAAATTCCCACACCTAGTTGGGAGAACACCTGTTACGCGCTGGCGGGTTCGGATTACGGGCTGTTCGTCGCTGACGTATTCGAGCTGGTGGAAGCCGAAAACAAGATCAAGCGTGTCGGTAAATTCAGCCGTTACCTGAAGCTGGATGCGACTCCGGCACAAATTCGCATGGGCGCGGTGTATCAGCAGGCTTGGCTGAAATCCTTCACGGAGGACTGTTTTGCATGAAAATTTCACAAATTTCCTTGATTGGGGTGGGTGCTGCCCTGTTGGTATCCGGCTGGGTGTGGGCGAATGAGGCCGCGCATGAAGCGGTGGATGCGGTTAAATGGAAACCCGCCACCTTGCGCGTAGCGTTGGCGGACATGCCAGCGGGTGACATTGCGCGTGGTAAAGCGCTGAATTCGCAACTGATGTGCGCGTCGTGCCACGGTGAAAATGGCGTTGCTCCGACCAGCAATTGGCCAAACGTTGCGGGGCAAAAAAACGATTACACCTACAAAATGTTGCTGGATTATAAGTCGGGTTTGCGTAGCGAAGATGAGCGCAGCAAGTTGATGACGGTGGCAGTCGAGCCAATGAGTCAGCAGGATATGGCGGATGTGGCGGCGTATTACGCGAGTTTGCCTGCACATGAAGTCACGGTGAAAGCTCCAGCGCACGCGGATGCGGAACGGCTGGTGCGCAAGGGCGATCCAACGCGCTTGCTGACACCGTGTGCGTCGTGCCACGGGGTGAAGGGGCAGGGCGGCAAGGAGGCGGCTCCGGCATTGGCGGGGCAGTCGGAAAAAGCGTTTATCCGTACCATGATGCTGTATAAAAACGGCGAGCGCGATAATGATGTGAACAAGTCGATGGCGCAGTTTGCCGGTAAGCTGACGGATGAGGAAATTCGGCAGTTGGCGGCGTATTACCACACGCGATAGTTTCGTTAGTGCTTCCTCCTCCTGGCACGTATCGGGGGAGGTTTTGCGGTTGATTGTTGGGGATTATAAATGCAGATTCCATGCGGCGGCGTTATGATTTACACTCGTTCAGATGACGATCAGAGTAAAGTTTTTGCAACTGTTGGTGTGTACGCGCTAGGGCGGTAGCGTGGTTTCATGGCAACTCACCTCCGCAGTCCCAGACTATGCTATGCGGAAGACTTGCGAACTGGATACGCGGCGTGTGCTCACTGATTGAGCGCAGGCTTCCTATCCTGATATTCCAGAACGCCGCCTAATAAACTGTTAGAAATTCAAACCCTCAATACAACCCACGCAAAAGAATATGAATACAACATCTTTAATTGTTGAAGTCTTAGTTGGCGGATTCGTCACGCTCATTTGGATCGGATTAATAATAATCAAAGCATATGGTATTGATTATCCAGATATTGATGCTTTTATTGTCAAATACAAAGATTGGTCAAACATTATATTATTCTCAATCATGGCATTTTCGTATCAATTGGGCTGGGTGATGATACATTTAAGCTATATTGCCACCAACAGACCAATAATAATTCCTCTCAGAAAAAAGATATTTGGCGATAAACATAAAAATTACAGAACAATAAAAAATAAAGTATATTTTAACTCAAACAGTGATTTGATGTCAGGGATAGAGAAAGACCGGAGCGTTATCAGATTGACAAGAACAGGTTTACTCAACTTTATCATTCTTGCTATTGTCCTTTTATTTTATAAACTATGGTGGCTGGCATTTGCTGCTTTTATCATTTCCATGATTTCCCTAATGCAGCTACGCACGGTTTATTTATCTCTTTACAAAAAATTAAATGACAGTCATTCAGAAATAATGGATGACGTGATGATTTCTAACGAGTTATTCGACGACGGACGCGGTGACAACCCGCAACTCTGATTTAATTACTCCCCGCCGCGCCCGTCAATTCGGACGTTGAGGCTGTAGAAAAACCCTCTTTTTCGCCATTTTGTGGGATAATCAGGCATCACAAGCACCCGAACGAGTAAGCAGGCATGGCACGCTACAAACCGATTCATCAAGGCGTAAAACTGTTGGCAGTGGACTTTGACCGCCAAATTCTCCCCGGCACGTTTGAACATGCGCTGCGCCATTTGGTTGACCACGAACTCGACCTTGAAGGTTTCCACCAGCGTTATAAGAATGATGTGCAGGGAGCGGCAGCATTTAACCCAGCGGTGTTACTCAAAATCATCCTGTTAGCTTACAGCCGTGGCATTATCAGTAGCCGCAAAATCGAAGCGGCGTGCCGCGAGAATATGCTGTTCATAGCGATTTCCGGTGACAGCCAGCCGCATTTCACCACGCTGGCGGCTTTCATCGCCAATGCCGGGGAGTTGATCGCCAAACTGTTTACCCAAGTGCTGCTAATTTGTGACCGCCAAGGCTTGATCGGGAAGGAGATGTTTGCCATTGACGGGGTGAAGTTGCCCTCCAATGCCAGCAAAGAAAGGTCTGGCACTCGCGCTGACTTCTTGCGCCAAGCCGAACGCATGGAAAAAGCCGCCGCCAAGATCATCGACAAACACCAACAAGCCGATGCCAGTAAAACGGATGCGGCGGCAGCCCAGCGCGAAGCCAAACAACTGAAACGCCTGCAACACGAAGCCAAACAGTTACGCTATTGGTTGGCGGACAACCCCGAAGACCGCAAGGGGGTTAAGGATGGCATCCGCCTGTCCAACCGCACCGACAACGAATCCGCTAAAATGGCAACCAGCAAAGGCGTGGTGCAAGGTTATACCGGCGTAGCAGCCGTGGATTGCCACTACCAAATCATTATCGAAGCCCAAGCCCACGGCACAGGGTCGGAACAAGAACTGCTGATGCCCGTGGTCAATGCCACCGCTTCAATGCGCACTCCCGAAACGGTGATCACCGCCGACAACGGCTACCACAGTGAAGCCAACCTCAAAGCCTTGGCGGATGCTGGAATTGATGCCTACATCCCTGACAAGGATTACCGCAAACGCGATGAACGCTATGCCGATCAGACGGTGCATCAGCAAAAACCTGACCCCTTATCGAACAAATGCCCCAAGCCCAGCAAAACCAAAACCTATAAACCTGCCGACTTCCAATTAGCCGCTGACCTTAGCCATTGTCTTTGCCCGGCGGGAAAACGCCTTTACCGTACCGGCAGAAATTGTACCCTGAATGGCTATGCTTCGGTACGTTTCCAAGGGGCGTTGCGTGACTGTGAACCCTGTACACAGCGTCCCCAATGCCTGAAAGACCCGGCAAAAACCCGCGCACGGCAAGTCACTTTCCTGCAAGGCAAGCGCGATGACACCCCCAGCCACACCGATTTGATGAAACCCAAAATCGACTCCGACCTCGGCAAGCGCATGATCACCCAACGCTTCGCCACCGTCGAACCGGTGTTTGGGAACTTGCGCGGCAACAAACGCCTGCACCGCTTCACCTTGCGCAGCAAAGCCAAAGTGGACGGGCAATGGAAACTGTTTTGCCTGATGCACAACCTCGAAAAGCTGGCACATCACGGGTATGCCGCATGAAGGGGGAAATGATGCTGCCAAACACGCAAAAACACACCGTATTGCCCGTCTCAGATGGCATTCAGGGCGTTATGGGAAGGTTGGAAACTGGCAACAGTGAAAAAAACGCCCAGCCGGTTGGGGTGTTCAAAAAAATGACTGACCGGTCTGGATGGGATGATCAGATTCGGGTTTTTCTACACCCTCGTTAGACCTCCATAAGGACATAACCATACTCATGCAAAATCTGAAAGAAAAGATTGCAGAAAACAAGCTACCCGCTTTATTTCATTTGTCAAAAATAGGCATATACCACAATGAAATATTATTAGATAATCAGCCTGACTATGATCTCACAAGTTACGAAGGTTTAAACCAAAAAGAATATGCGCTAAATGAAATAGCCAATATCTCATTAGACTATCAATACATCTTTCATGTGGATTTACATGACTTAAAAAAAATTGACTATTACGATAATGAAGAGATAGGTGATATATCTTCTAAATATTTTATCAAGAGGGTTGATAGACGATTAAAGGAGATAGAGTTTAAAGGGCAGTTACTAGGAGATGGCTTTGACATTGGAGGAGAACTCTACAAAACTATTGCAGATATTGAAGTTATTGGTTTAACAAAAGTCGATGCTAATCAATTGAGTTTATATCAAGAACTTATGCTAGAAGGGCATCTCCTTGAATTAGAAAATAACTATAGAATGAGCTTTTTCACATATTTCACAGCACTTGAAAGTTTCGTAAGAGAGAAATTGGAAGAAATAAAGAATAATACATATAAAGAATTACATGAAAAAATTGAAAATTTAAGTCTTAGAGATAAAATCAGTATCCTTTTCAAAAAAGAATTCAATATTGAAAACTTAGATGAGTCTACATTCTGGTCTACTCTTTCAGGTTCTAAATTAATAAAGAAGGCCGTTGATATGAGAAATGACATAGCGCATGGAAAACATAAAGATGATTTAACCCAAGAAATTGTTGATGATTGTTTTTTATTGATGGCACTATTGATCGGCTCATTGAGAGATCATATTCACGATGTCAATAAAATTAGAAAATATCTGTATCCAAAAATAGTCTAACGATTACATCGACGACGGACGCGGTGATAGCCCGCGATTCTTAATTTCTATTTCCCGCCGCGCCCGTCCAAGACAAAACGTTAGGCGGCAAGGCAGATCACATATGCGCCCTTACGACGGAATTGACTATCGATACAGCAACAATGACCCTGAACAGGAAGAAGCCATCGGAGTCATTGCAAACATCTTGGGTTTCCGGCCTTCAGCAACCGATCTGGGTTACGCCCTGAATTTTTATGCCGGGGGCTCAGGGATAGATGATCGTTTAGCCATTCGTTGTCTATATGTCGCGTCTGATTGGCCTTCGATAGCCCGCACACTTCGGCTCAAGAGAGTTAGTGAAGTGTCCAGCGACCCCGATTGGGAAGAAGCATTTCGCTGGTTGATAGATGCAGAAGACATCGAAAAATCACTTGAAATTCACAGCCACCGGTTCATCAACAATAAGAAGCTCGAATTCCAAGATATTGCTGATGAGCGCTGGGAAGTCTTCTTCTCCAACGAAAGTGATGTGAATTCGTGGTGCGTTGTATGGCGCAATAACACCCACCTAAACTACGTGAGCTTCGATCAAGGATGATCATGCACCTAATTCGGCTTTGCGAAACTCCGCCGCCTAACAAACTGTTAAATGACCAAGAAGCACAAAAAACCACCAATTCAATAAAGTAAACTGATCAATCATATAACAACACTTGCTTATTTGATGTGATACACTTAAGTTTGGTTTTCGTATAGAGAAAAGCTAAAAATGAAGCTGTATCTTGACAATTGTATGTTCAATCGACCGTTTGATGATCAATCAAACCTTAAAGTATTGCTAGAATCCGAGGCAAAATTAAGAATACAAGAAAATATTCGTTCAGGTATATATGAACTTGTTTGGTCTTATATATTGGATTATGAAAACAATAAAAATCCCTTCTTAGAAAGAAAAGAACAAATTGGAAAGTGGAAACTATATGCACACACTGACATAGAAGAAGATGAAACCATAATTAATCTTGCAAAGTCAATAAATCAACTTGGCTTAAAAAAGTTTGATTCTTTACATATCGCTTGTGCCATTAAAGCAAATTCAGACTATTTTCTAACCACCGATATTGGCATAATTAAAAAAGCCAACATTGTTAAAACCATTAAGATAAAAGACCCAATTGATTTTATCCGGGAGGTGTTCGCATGATTACTGATACAGAGATAAGAGTAAAAGGGGTTCAAGTTCTTGCTCAATATCTAGGTGATATTGAGATGGAAAGATTTATAGCTCTCATTCAAAGAGAACCCTTTGATTATACTAAATGGCGACAAAATATAGACGATGATGATAGCATCGAGAGTATTAGCAAAAAAGCAATGCAATTAAGAGCCAATAAAACTAATTAAAAATCATCTAACGAATACATCGACGACGGACGCGGTGACAGCCCGCGTCTTCGTCTATTCTCCCCCGCACCCGTCATATTAACGTTAGGTATTCCATGGACTATACACCCTCCGATGACGTTGAGAAATCGCTAGATTTAACTGAGCAATTGATGCTTGGCTATTACAGAGAATATGGCCTCGTTTGGGATAGGGGCAAACGTAGGGAGCTTTTAGATTCAGTGGAGCATTTCCATATTTTGAATAATGGCTCCTTTATTGGCTTTTTCGCATTCTTCAAAGAAGAAGATTATATTTATGTCTGCGATCTGCAATTGTCACCAGAGCACCAAAATAAGGGTGTGGGTAGTGCTGTAATGCAGTATATTATTGGCATTGCGTCATCGTTGGGTTTAATGGCTATAAAACTGTCCGTCTTTAAGTCCAATAGCGTCGCAATGCATCTTTATCGGCGTATTGGTTTTGTTGTGTCGGAAGAGGGTAAAATGGTTTATCGGCTTAGTTATGAACTTACCTAACAATCGCAACTAGCCGGAAATATTTTCCGTTCCTTATTTTGCGGTCTACGCTACGCTACCGCAAAACAATCCACTCCAAATATTCCGCTGTTGCGAGCGTTATATTTTTACCGAACGGTTATACATCAATGGAAAAAGTTTTCAGAAATTATAAATACGTTAATTCTTCTATTTTTGACTTGATAGATGGTGACAAAGAAGTAAAACAAACAATAGCCCTTGGTTATCTTTTATCTCAAGATGAGAATATACTAAGACAATTTTTAAGCCTAAAGCCAATTGTTTCTGTGATGGGGAAATATAAAGAAACTGATTTTTCAAAAATTATAATACATACTGAATTGACCTCAAAAAATGACAAAAGAATCGACATATCAATTCAATTTTATAAAAATAACAAACCAATAAAAGCATTAATAATAGAAGCCAAGAACATTAAACTAAACATCTCGCCTAAAAATGTCGTTAATCAAATCACTAAATACTTAGAGAATGAAGAGTTTAAAGAGTTACATGGTTTTGAGGTATTGTATGGCTGTATTTTATCAAAAAACAATTTTATATTTAAATCAGAAAAAATAGTCTCAATATTTTGGAGTGATATAATAAATATTTTATACAAGTCTGCTGGTCTAGCTAAAGATTTTTTAACCTTTTTGACAAGGATAAATGGCTCTATGAATTTCTACGAGAAAGAAGTTTACTCAGTACCTGCTGGTGAAACATCTATATATCAATATGGTTATCCACATATATACGAATGCCCTAATTCTGGAAAAAATTATAAATCAATAAAAAAACCACTATATTTTGCTTTCCGACAGAAGGATGGTGGTATAATGGAAAAACTATTTGGGGTTGAAGAAATTATTATCTTGAATCCTAATCAGGACTTTGAATCATTCTTAGATGATCCCTCATATTCTGACACAACAAAAGAGAGAATAAAGAACTATTGTGACAATATTTGGGGAGAGGAAAAATATAGCGATGATGAAAAGCAATTTTTTATTTTATCTTCATCAAATCAAATTAATCTTTCGCATAAGCCCAGACCAAAAGCTAATAATTCTTTTAGAGCCTACTACAAATTATCTGATTTGCTTGACGTTAACAAAATATATGTTGAGGCAGAGAAATGAGTGATAATACATAAAAATTTATTCTTATCTGTCAAATTATATAAGCATCCATGCGAAATTTTTTGGCGGATTAATAGATTAACTTATTTGATAAATAAGCATACAAATCCTAAAAAACCATAAAAAGGTATTTATCTTTAAATTATAGTTAGAGCAGGATAAGCCAATCCATTTAGTTTAAGTCTTAATTTTTATGATTATAACTTCTATTGCCGTAAGTCTTTATTTATGTTTATTACTGGTTTTTATAGCTTATAGACCAGATGATAGAATATCCATAAAATATACCGCATTTCCTGCTTTTTTGATAAATAACGAAGATATAAAAATATACTCAAATGATAAAAATCTCTATGTTTATTCGATTTTTATAAAAAACAGCAAAAAGAAAAATATTTTAAACTATGAAAGTTTGAAAACAATAAAAATTACGACAGAGAACAGTGTTAGCTTCAAATCCATAATTTCAAGTAATCCTTCTTATATAAAAAATAATATTTTACTAAAAGATAAGGAAGTGAGCATTCATGTTGCTGAATTACAAGAACATGACTTTATACGCATAGATTTTTTATATTTATCAGATTTCAAAAGTCATCATCAAAAAGATAAAAATACGATATTTTTTGACCCACCATGTTTGTGTTTTAATGATGAAATAATAAATAAAGAAATTTCTGTTAATCAGTTCCGTATTGGAAAAATAACAGAAAGTAGTTTTTTTGGAAAAATATTAAGAAGTTTTTTTATCATTTTCATGAATACTGCAATTCTATTAGTGATATATGGAATTATTAATCAATTGAGTGATATTCTTTATACGAATGTTTCTTTTGATATTAAAGAAGTTGTTTATAATTTTTTTGAATCTATTTTTATTTTAGCAACTGCTGCATTTCTGTTAATGTTTTTTGGATATACAAAGCATGAAAACGAAAATAATCTTGTGAATGATATTAAAGATTATTACGGAATTTCTAATGCGATTAATATTATTGCATATGTTATTATGTAGTTGTTTCAATATTGAGCTTTATTGATAAAAAGCATAAAGCTGATTTTCTTGGTAATTTAAATATTAAATGATGCTGGTGATTGATCGCATAAGACAGAAATGCGAACGGACAAGGCTTTAGGCGGATTGCCCTACTGCTTGGGTAGCTATCCCAACAGAATGGGGTGGTGTTATGCTCTACGCCACCAAGTGTTAGGAAGGAGGTTTCATGTCAGCAAAACACCCGATTGTGGCGATTACCGGCGCGATGGAGTCCGGTTCTGTGTCTGTTATTCAGGCATTAGAGCGGATTTTTTACCGTGAACGGGTCAAGGCCGTGTATATCGACGGCAGCGCTTTCCGGCGTTATGATCGCACAGCGATGCGCGATGAAGTGCGTAAAGCGCAGGAAGAGGGGCGCGTTCTAGGGCATTTTGGCCCCGAAGGTAATCATCTGGATAAGCTGGAAAGCTTATTTTTCGAGTATGCCGCTGTCGGCAGAGGCTTGTACCGTCACTATTTACACACAACGGGGCAAGCCGCCAAGTACGGGCAAACCGTTGGCACGTTTACGCCTTGGGAGCCGATGGATCCCGACAGTGATTTATTGTTGTACCGTGGCTTGCATGGGGCGGCGCTGGTCGATGATATTGATATTGCGCAATACCCCGATTTGTCGATTGGAATTTCACCGAACGCCAATTTGGAGTGGATGGCAAAAATCCAGCACGAAATCAAAGAAAAAGGCGTGGCGTTGGAAGATGCGAAAACCGCATTGCTGAACCGTTTGCACGATTATGTGCATCACATTACTCCGCAATTCATGCGCACCCACATTAATTTCCAGCTTATTCCTTTGGTGGATACGTCCGACCCGTTTGGGGCAGAAGCCGTGCCAAGCCCGGATGAGTGTTATTTGGTGATGCGGTTTGCGCCGAAATTCTTGCCTGATTTTATCCCGTTGCTGCACGATATTCCGGGGGCGTTTATGTCACGCCGCAATACGCTGGTAGTACCAAGTAGCAAGATGTTGATGGCGATTGAGCTGGTGTTGATGCCGATTATTCATAACCTGATTGATGACAGCCGCCAATTGCGTGGCATTACCGACGTGCCGGAAGATCGTGGTGCGGGCGTGTTAGGTTTAGTGGAATAACGGCAGCCGTGATTTATCGCAAGGAAATTGACGGGTTACGCGCTCTAGCAGTGCTGCCCGTGATGTTGTTTCATGCCGGATTCAGCACCTTTGGTGGTGGATTCGTGGGCGTGGATGTCTTTTTTGTCATCAGTGGCTATTTGATTACGTCAATTATTCTGGCTGAACTGGAGACAGGCACGTTCAGTCTCGCGGGCTTTTACGAACGGCGGGCGCGGCGGATTTTGCCCGCGTTATTCTTTGTATTGCTGGCGTGTTTGCCTTTGGCGTGGTGGTGGCTATTGCCGCATGAATTGGTCGCGTTTGGGGAAAGCTTGATCGCGGTGGCGGTGTTTGCATCGAATATTTTGTTTTGGTTGCAAACCGACTATTTTGCGGCGACGGCAGAGCAGATTCCGTTATTGCATACCTGGAGCTTGGCGGTTGAGGAGCAGTATTATCTGGTGTTCCCGCTGTTGATGTTGCTGGCGTGGGGCTTGGGTAAGCGCTGGTTGCTGGGCTTGTTGGCGGTGATTGCGCTACTGAGTTTGGGCTGGTCGGAATGGTTGTGGCGGAACTCGGTCGAAGCCAATTTCTATTTGATTCCCAGCCGTGCATGGGAATTATTGGTGGGGGCATTGGCGGCATTTTATTGGCAAAAACACCCGTTTCCACAAGGAATCTTGGCGCAAATTGGCAGTCTATTGGGTATCGCTTTATTGGCTTACGCGGTATTGTTTTTTAATGAGGGGATGCCGTTTCCAAGCCTGTATGCGCTAGTGCCGACGCTTGGCGCGGTATTGTTGATTGTGTTTGCAACGCCCGCGACATGGGTTGGTCAATTGCTGGCATTCCCGCCGTTGGTGCGGGTGGGGCTGATTTCGTACAGTGCGTATTTGTGGCATCAGCCGGTATTCGTGTTTGCGCGGCTGCAAGCGTTGGAAGAACCGAGCCAAAGTGTCATGGCAGCGCTGATAGCGTTGAGTTTGGGGCTGGCGTGGTTTAGCTGGCGTTTTGTGGAAAAACCGTTTCGCAATCGGCAGCGTTTTACCCGAACCCAAGTATTCGCGTGGGCATTGGTTGGTAGTGTGCTGTTCATTGCAGTGGGGGCAGTGTTGGTGTTGACCGATGGCTTTGCGGGGCGTTTTGCGGATTGAAGAACCTATGATGAAAATTTACGTGCCGTTATTGCTAGGTTTGTTGTGTATCGGTGGCATGACGCCGGTGTGGGCGGATGCGTCGTCTGAGGCTTTACTCAAGGCGGCGGATACCGAAGCCAGTGGTGAATACACCCGCCAGCGCTTTCTCGCGGTGCAGAAAAAACCGTTTGATGCGGCGGATGCACGTAAAAAAGTGCTAATCATTGGCGATAGTCACGCGCAGGATTTTTTTAACGGTGTGCTGGAAAATGGTTATTTGAGCGCTTATCAACTGAGTACCCGCTACATTCCGACCCGTTGCCAAATGGTATGGGGCGATAAAGGTGCTGAATTTGTTCAGTCGAAAGACACGGCACTGTGTGCGGAATCGGATAATGTGACGCAAGCCGCCGCGCAGATTGCCGAGGCGGATGTGGTCATTATGGTGGCGCGTTGGCAAGAGTGGGCAGCAACATTGTTACCGGAGACGATTCAACAGATGAAGCTGCGGGCGGATCAGCAATTGATCGTCATTGGGGCAAAGGATTTCGGCAAAATTTCCATTAGGAATTACATGAAGCTGTCTGCTGATGAACGGCTGGCTTTGCGTAACAAAGTTGATCCGAAACCGTTGGCAAGTAACCAATGGTTACGCGATACCTTGGGCGCGGCGGTGTTTATTGATCAGCAGCGCCTGATTTGCGGTGAGGGCGACAGTTGCCGCCTGTTCACCGATGCGGGGGAATTGTTGTCGTATGACGGCGGGCATTTAACCCCCGCCGGGGCGAAATACGTCGGCAAGTTATTGTTTACCGAATCATTGCTCCAAGGGCTTTAATAAATCCAACAAATCTTCGGAACTGAAGCGCACGCCTTCTTGTGCGCCGGTTTCTGAATACAAGCCATTGGCGAGCATCTGCTTTTTTTCCTGCAATTTGAGAATCTTTTCTTCTACCGTGTCTTCGGTAATCAGCTTGTAGACGAAGACGGGTTTGTCTTGCCCAATGCGGTAAGCGCGGTCGGTGGCTTGTTGTTCCACTGCCGGATTCCACCAAGGGTCGTAGTGAATCACGGTATCCGCAGCGGTTAAGTTTAGCCCAGTCCCCCCAGCTTTTAGGCTAATCAGGAACACTGTCGCATCACCTTCTTGGAAGTGCGCAATGACTTCTTCGCGATTTTTGGTTTGCCCGGTGAGTTTGGCGTAAACGATATTGGCGGCGACCAATTCGGCTTCGATGAGTGCCAGCATCGAGGTGAATTGTGAGAATAACAGTACTTTACGACCTTCTTCTAACATTTCAGGTAACAAGGTCATCAACAATTCGAGCTTGGCGGATTGCTCAACATTTTTGGCTTTGTCGAGCTTAACCAGACGCGGGTCGCAACACACTTGGCGCAGTTTTAGCAAGGCATCCAGAATCATAATGTGGCTGCGAGCGAAACCGTTGCGGCTGATTTCTTCCTGTAATTTGGTGTCCATCGCCAAGCGCACAGTTTCGTAAAGGTCGCGTTGTTTGCCTTCGAGCGCCACGCTGCGGATGATTTCGCTTTTCGGCGGTAATTCACTGGCGACCAGTTCCTTGGTGCGGCGCAACATAAAGGGCAGGACGCGCTGGCGTAATTGCTGCTGCCTGCCTGCATCGCCTTGCTTTTCAATGGGATTGCGGAACAGGCGCGTAAATTTGTCGTGCGCACCTAAAAAACCGGGCATCAGGAAATGGTACATTGACCATAATTCACCCAGATGATTTTCCAGCGGTGTACCTGTCAGGCATAGGCGATGCTTGGCTTTGAGGGTGTAAATGACTTGGGTGGTGCGTGAAGCGGCGTTTTTAATCGCTTGCGCTTCGTCCAAAATCAGGTAGTGGAAGGTGTGGCGCAAATACTGTTCTTCGTCACGCACAATCAAAGGGTAAGTGGTGAGCAGCAAATCGTATTCACCCAGTTTGTCGAAATGCTGGTGGCGGTCGTTGCCGTGAATCACTCGCACCCGCAAATCGGGGGTGAAACGGGCGGCTTCGCGTCGCCAATTGCCCATTAAGCTGGTGGGGGCGATGACTAGGGCGGGTTGGGTTAAGCGCCCCGCTTGCTTTTCGATGAGCAAATGGGCGAGGGCTTGCAAGGTTTTGCCCAAGCCCATGTCATCGGCGAGGATGCCATTGAATTGGTATTCGCGTAAGAATTGCAGCCAGCTCAAGCCTTCGTGTTGGTAATGGCGCAAGTCGGCATTCAGCCCTTCGGGTAAGTTAACAGCTTGAATCCCTTGGAAATCCCGTAACTTTTGGGTGAGCGCCAGCAATTCTTCTGCGCCTTTCCATTTCATGCCGGGGGCATTGAGCAGTGCGCCTAGATTCGTGCCTTGGTATTTGCTGAGTTCCAAATTGCCATCGGCATTCAGGGGTTGGTGGTCGTAGAGTTCCACCAGTGTTTCGAGGATTCCGGCGAGGCGATGCGATTCGAGTTTTGCCCAGCGATTGCCGGAAAGCGGCACGAAAATGTACGGTTGGCGTTCCAGCAAATCGCGCAAGGCTTGCGGGCTTTCCATTTGCCCCAGCATTTCCACCAGAATCGGCAACAGATTGATGCGTTGTCCGTCGACTTCAAAACCGAGGCTGATTTCAAACCAGTCGTTGCCATTCGCGCTTTCTTCCCACGCGGCATCGAGATCCCCAACGATGTCAAAATGCAGGTCGAAATTGTCGTCCAACGTGACATTCCAGCCGGAATCGCGCAGTGCGGTCACGCCATGATCGAGGAAATCATTCCAACGTAACGCCGTCAGCGACGGGGTATCGGGGTGCATCAGCAATTCGAGGCGGTGCAGGTCGCTAAAGCGGGTATTGACGCTTTCAAAACCGTAATCGGCAAGCGTGTCGAGCGCGTCCTGTTCCGTCGTAAGGTTGCGGTGAATGCGGTAACGGTTGGCACCGACTTTGTGCAAGCTGCTGGGTTTGTGTTGCGCGGGTTGCAACACATGCCCTGCGTAGTTAAAGCGCAAACTGGCAATGTGGGTATCGTGACCCGTGTCCGGTAGGCGGGTGCAGCGCAAGTACAAATCCGGGGTGGGTTCGGCGTGTAAATCGTCAATGTGTTGGCGGATTTTCGGTGAGGGCGCGGGAATATCCACATCCGGCAGGGCTTCCAGCAAACGTTCGCTGACGGTTTCGGCTTGCGCGGCGGGAATCGGGGGCGCATTCAGGAATTTTTCGACTTGCGTGGGGCTAAGGTCGGGGTGCTCCAGCAAGCCGCAGGTGCGGGTGGCGGTGTCGATATACCAGAATTTGTTGTTGAGCCAAAAATGTTCGGTAATGGGGCGGTCGGTTTGTAATTCAACGGTGAATTCTTGCTTATCGTTGGCTTGCCAGATGAATTGTAAGCCGAGCGGTGCGCCATGCTTTAAGGGTTGGGCTTCGCGTTGCCAAGTGTCGACGGTTGCCCAAAAAGCGCGTCCGGTTTTTAGCACTTCCAGCAGGGCCTGTTCGCCGTGTTTGCCGCTTAAATTGCCCTTGTTCCAGTGATGCAAAAAGCGCATTCCGGGCATGGCAAGTAATTGCGCGATCATTAAGTCGTGGGGTTCATACGCGAAATTGCGGGCGCGGTACGGGGTTAGCAGGGCTTCGAGTTGTACGTGTGAGGGTTTGCCGTAGCCACCTTTTTTGAGGGTATTGGCTTTGTACAAGCTCAAGGTAAGTTGCTGGTGGCTATCGGCATCTAAAAAATACAGTAAGTCGGCACCGGGTACGTCATTTTCTGGGCTAAACAGTGGGCTGTCGTGGGTGTCGCTGGCGGTTCTTAAACTCTGCAACCATACATCGACCGGCGAACGTGTGACGGCTGCTCTGGCGGTGGTGGGCATGGTGGCGGCGGTAAACGCTGGCACGGGCTTGCGTTGCGGTTCTCTGGCTTTTTGTTTGCGGGCGTGTTCGAGGTATTCAAACAGGGCGGCGACGGCGTGTTTGCAGGCCATGGTGACGGGGCAGGTGCAAACGCCGGTGATCCAACGCGGTGATTGTTCGTTGTAATTGATGACGGTGACGTAGGGTTCTTTACTGCTGCCTTGTACTTTCGCGGTGATGGATACATTGCCATTGCCGCTTTTTTCTGCACGAAAATTGGTGACTTTGCCCGTGTCGTAATAGTCGATACCCCGCTCCAGCGTCACGGTGTCGAATACGTTGAATAGGACGGATGGGGGGAGGTTGTTATCGGCCAGTAAGTCGAGATGTTTAGTTTTCAAATGCATTGCGTTTGTGTATCTACCAGACTGAATTTTTAGTCGGGTAACATTGTGCAGTGAAGGGCTGGCTTTGTCACGGCAATTAAGCCGTGTGTTGAGCGTTTGGATGTGAACAAAGGGGAGCTTTGCCCACATCCTCGTGAAAACAGAGGCTTTATTTCTGCTTTAACAGATCACGGATTTCGCCTAATAACACTTCTTGATTAGACGGTGCTGCCGGTGCTGGTGCGACTTCTTCTTTGCGCTTTAGCTTGTTCATGGCTTTAATCGCAATAAAAATCGCAAGTGCCACAATCGTGAAGTCAAAAACAGTTTGGATAAACGCACCATAAGCCAAGACTAAATCGGGGATAGGCGGGACAGCCGCGGGGTCGCCTGCTTTGAGCAGAATGCCCATTTTGCTGAAGTCGACTCCGCCGATCAACAAGCCCAGCAGTGGCATCACGACACCATCCACGAAGGCGGAGACGATTTTGCCGAAGGCAGCGCCGATAATGACACCCACGGCGAGATCGACCACATTGCCTTTCATGGCAAACTCTTTGAATTCACTGACGAAACTCATACATACCTCCAATGTTTGTAAAAAAACTGTCTATCTGACGACATAAGTGTGATTTTGGTTCACCATTTTCAACGTATCGCTAAAGACTTCACCGAACCAGTAGTTTAAGACAATGTTCAAAATTTTGGGTATGAGCGCGTTATTTTTTATTGCCGAGCGCACAAATCGGGCAATCGGGGTCTGGCGTTAAGCGCATGTCACGCCAGCGCATCTGCTTCGCATCCAGCAATAACAGCCGCCCGCTGAGCGTGGGCAAATCCAATAACGCTTTGAGGGTTTCTGCGGCTTGCATACTGCCAATAATGCCCGCCAATGGCGCAAGAATGCCGGTGGTGCTACAGGTGTCCTCCTGCGTGCCGTCTTCCGTGTAAAGGCAGCGGTAGCACGCGGTACGCGGCTGGCGAAAGTCGAAGGTGGTGATTTGCCCTTCTAAACGAATCACCGCGCCTGAAATCAATGGCTTGGCGGCGATTTTGCACGCACGGTTGAGCGCAAAGCGCGTGGGGAAATTGTCGCTGCAATCGACGACGGCATCGTGTGAGCTAACCACGCTAAGTAATTCAGTTTCGTCGAGTTTGTGTTGAATCGTATTAATCTGGATGTTTGGATTCAACGCGCGGGCAGTTTGTGCGGCAGAGTCGACTTTCAATTGCCCAATCGTGGCGGTGCTGTGGATCACTTGGCGTTGTAAATTGCTCAAATCCACGGTATCAAAATCGACCAGCGTGAGTTGCCCAACCCCAGCGGCGGCGAGGTAAAGCGTGACGGGTGCGCCCAAGCCGCCCATGCCAATGATCAGCACTTTTGAGGCTAACAGGCGTTCTTGCCCGTTGATGTCGACTTCAGGGAGCAGAATTTGGCGGCTGTAGCGCAGCAGTTGTGTGTCGTCCATTTAGAAATCTACCTCCAATCCCAAGGTCACGGTGCGTTTGCGCCCCTGCACAATAAAATCAACGCCTTCGGAGGCGGCGACGTAATCTTCATTCAGCAAATTGCGCACGCCTGCTTTGAGCGTGGTGTTGCGGTTGAGTTGCCAAGTCGCTCCCGCATCCAAGCGCGTGTATGCCGGAACGTCAAAGCTATTGGCATCGTCACCGGGGCGCTTGCCGACTTTTACCGCGCCCAGTGTGAGGTGTGTGCGGGCGTTGGGGGTGTAATCCAGCGTCAGCGAGCCGCTATGCCGAGGAATATTGTGTAAATGGTTGCCGGTGTTGCCGTCGTTGTTGGCAGTGATGCGGGCATCGCTGTAGTTATATGCCGTGTTCACGGTCAGTTTTTTGCTGACGGGAATGCTGACGTTGGCTTCCACGCCCTGTGAGCGCGTTTTGCCGGTGAGCATTAATGCGCCCGGTTCGCTAGGGTCACGGGTGGTGACGTTTTCCTGATCAATTCGGTAAACGCTCAGGTTGCTATTGAGTGGCTTGCCCTGGCGGGTTTCATGTTGATGACGCACGCCGATTTCATGCTGTACGCCTTGGAGCGGGGCAAGAAATTGCTCGTTTTTGTCCATGCCAATATTGGGAGCAAACGATTCATTGCGGCTGGCGAACGCTTGCCAATGCGGAGTGGCTTGCCAGGTCAGCCCCAGTGCGGTGGAGGTGTCAGCGGCATCGGTTTCCTGAAAGGCGAGGGTCGGCGAGGCGTAATCCGCTTGGTATTGGCTATTGCGCACCCCGGCATGAATGCCCCAGCGGTCGCCAATTTCAGCATGGTGTTGCCAATAAACGGCTCGCTCTTTGCGCAAGGTGACGGCTTCGCGTTTGGTGAGCTTATCAGCGTCTGGCAGCGGAAAATCAAAGGTGGGGTTAAACAAATCAAGGCTGAACAAGCCTGTGCGAAATTGGCGTTTCAGGTCAATTTCAACCGAATGCCCACTCACACCGAGGCGGGTGTGGTGTTGGTTCATGCCGTGGTTGTAATGCCGCGACAGTTCGGCACGTAACGCTTGTTGCGTTTGCGCGTATTGCGCATCGCGGTAATAGCCGGGAAGTGCCGTGCCGCTGGCGGGCAAATAGGCAAAACCGATCCAACGTTCATCGCGTTTGGCGTCGATCTGGTTAGCTTGCAGCAGTGTTTCCCACCCATTGCCCCAGTCACGGGTGTACGTGCCGCTCACGCGATTCATGCGCCGCTGGGCGTAGGAGCGCGGGTCAACGTAGGAAACGTTATAAATCGGTTTGCCTTGATAAAAGACGTTATCAAAATCGTATTCGCGGTTTTGCCAGCCGTGTTCCAGCTCCAGCAATAGCGATTGCTGCGCGGTTTGCCACAACAGCGATGGCAGAAAAGTAAAGCGGTCGTCGCCGACGTTGGCGCGTCCGGTTTCGCCTTGTTGCCCGACCATGAGCAAACGCCCGGCCCAGTTGGTTTGGGCGAAAGGTTGATTCACGTCCAGCACGGTATGCAAACTGTCGGGTGAACCTGCGGTGAACTGCCCGCTACGTTGCGGTGAAAAATACGGTTGTTTGCTGACGTAATTGAGCGTGCCACCGGGTGAACCTGAGCCGAATAACACCGAGTTCAAGCCTTTGCTGATCTCAATGCTCTCCAAGGTGGCGGGGTCGCGCAGGTAAAAGCCTTGCACATCGAGTAAGCCATCGAGTTGCATATTGCCATTGAGAGGATAGCCGCGCAGGTAAACGTCGCTGCCTATCCCCGCTTGATTGCGCCCAAGCTGTACGCCGGGGGTGTAATCGGCGAAATCTTCCAAGCGGTTGCTGCCATTATTGCCGGTTTGTTGCGGGTTAATCCGGGTGTTGGATTGGGGCAGTTTGTCGGGTGCTTGCCCGTAAATGGCTAAAGGTGGTGGCGAACGTTGCACGTCAACGATTAAGACGTCGTGATTGGGTAGTTCCATGGTGTTTGTAGTGGTTTTAGAGTGATATAACTTTGACCAGACAATACAATCCAGTCAGATGAGGAAAAATAATATTGCCTGCCGCATCCGTGCTCTTCCAATGTGAAATGGTAGTACAAGGAAAATCGGGCGCCCGAAATTGCACGTGCAATCGTACTTTTTCACCCGGTTGGGTGATAGGAATGGGGATGCTGTCAACCAATGGCATTAAACTGTATTGGGAGCCATTGCCGTTATAGTGTTCTGAGCCTATTAAGGTTTGCACGCTTAAGTGTTCATCCACGCATTGTAAACGCCAGTCAACCCACGCCTGAGTACCAAGATTTTCGACTTCCCAGATTTTTTCAAAAACTTGCCCGGTTTGCACAATGCTATTATCAGGGTAAGTAACATCAGCAATAAAGCCGCTGGCAAATTTATTATTGCCGCTGTACTGGGCGCTAAAATGGCTGAGTTGTTTGCCGTGAAAATAGATGCGCAACATGCTGAGCGGGTGTGTTTGCAGCGTGTCTGCCACCTTCATAAGGGTGGAAAGCCTTGCCTCGTCTATATCCGCGTTCAGGAGCTTGTGCCATGTTTGCCGTGAAATGTTAGAGCGTTCGGCGGCGGCTACCATGGTCATGTTTAACGCTGTCAGGCGATTTTTGATGTATTTAGCTAGATCCTGCGCAGACACTCACGTTTCCCCTTAAAACCCCTTATTCCAGACTAATACTATAGCAATAGGTGCTTGAAAAAAAATATTCATCTGGGGTTAGGTTGCTGATTGGCAGAATCATCATTATCTATAAAAAATCCATAATCATAATTTTCTATTGAGTATCGGTGTTGCCATGAGAACGATAAAAGTACAGCGTTGGACATATTCTCTGTTCACCTCCCCACTATTGCTGCTGGGGATGGCGAGTGCAGCATTGCCGCTTGCCGCTAACCCGCAGATTGAGCCTTCACAGCCTGTTCATATGAATGAAGCGCCACCCCCTTGGAATGGGAACATCCCCGCGAGCGCCACTGCGCCGCTCGCCGGTGAGTCATCCAAGGGTTCTAGCGTGGAAAATTGGTATCGTAATCGCCGCAAAACAGACGCTAATATGGGCGGTGAGTTGGCTACATTAAAGACGGCAGCCGAGAGCGGTGACGCCAAAGCGCAATACAAATTAGCCATGTTGTACCGCAATGAGGAAAATCCGCAAGCCGATATTAAACAATCACTCACTTGGCAACAGCGTGCTGCTCAAGCCGGATACATGGAAGCCCAATACGGCTTAGGTTTATTGTATGCGAATGGGCAATACGTACCCGCTGATGACCAACAGGCGCGGCACTGGTTTGATCAAGCGGCATCACAAGGGCATGTTGCTGCACGCTTAGCGCTGCTTTCACTGGATAATGGTGCACCCGCACAAGCGCTTGCCACTTCTAATAATCTAAAAATGCAAGAACCTCGGCAACGTGCCGAAACGCAAGTATCGGCGCAAACCGTAGAGACGCAAAATCTTGCGTCTCTACAACCACCATCACCCCAACAGCAGCCACCGGCTTTAATGCCAAAAATTCCGGTGGTGAATCCTGCTAGTCGCCCGCAACCTGTTTCCACGCCCGTGTCTCTGCCGATGATGGCGCAACCCGCTGATCAGGGCGACGATGCGCCAAATAAGCTCGATCTCACGGGGATTGAACCTGACGTGTTGCGTCAGTCAGCCGAATCGGGGGATAAGCAAGCGCAATTGATGTTGGGTACGTTGTACGAAGACGGTCTTGGCGGTTTGCCAGCGGATTTGCGTGAAGCGGCGTATTGGTATGAGCAAGCCGCGAAGCAGCATTACCCTAAAGCCCAATATAACCTTGGATTGTTATATGAAGACGGGCGCGGTGTCACGCAAAACGATAAACAAGCCGCTTACTGGTATGATAAAGCCGCTAAAGCGGGATTCACTGAAGCCCAAAACAACCTAGGCGTACTGTTTGTATTGGGAAAAGGCGTTAAAAAAGACAGTAAAAAAGCTGAAAAATTATTCACTGATGCCGCCAGCAAAGGCAATGCCGATGCGCAGCGTAATCTGGATATGTTACGGAAAGGTTAAATAATTTTAATGTTTTCAAAAGAAATATTCGTTTTTTACGAACTATTTGAATAAAAATTTCGACTTTTCCTTAGTGTGCTGTCTCCGTATAGTGCTTGTTAAAGATCAATGACAAGTACTCATTAGGAGACAGACATGAAACTATCCACACAAGGTCAACACGCGATTATGGCGATGCTGGCATTGGCTATCCACGATGACGACGGTGCGGTGCGCTTGGGTGATCTGGCAGCACAGCAAGGAATTTCGTTGTCTTATCTGGAACAGATATTCGCCCGCTTGCGCCATGAAGGGCTGGTTGAAGGCATTCGCGGCCCCGGCGGTGGTTATCGTTTAAGCCGTCATGCCGACGAAATTACCTTAGCAGAAATTATTCAGGCCGCTGAAGACGATACCGTCGTCGCCATGAATGCCTCGAACAGCGCGACGCTGCGCGGTCAGGATTTGGTGCAACGCATGTGGTCAGATTTGAGCGGTCAGTTTTACCGCTTCATGGAAGACATTACGCTGGATAGCTTAATGGAAGGCCATGAACTGCCGCGTAAATCTTACCGGATGGGCGAAACCGCCAGTTTAATTGCCAGAATGTTCCCAGCAAGGGAACTAAGACCGAGCATGAGCCATCAAATGGCTATGTAACTTGAAAGATAATAGATAACGCTAACGTTTTCGCACGGCTGCCTAGACTCCTCCAACATTCGGGCAGCATCTCCCAGCGGGGTTGTCCTGAGCCAACAACCCCGCTTTTTTTATGCCTTGCCGCCGCCCATGCACAAGGGCGATTCCGCCACTTTGCCTGCTTTCGCGAAATGTTCTTCCGGCGTCAGCGTATGCAATGCCAGCGCGTGAATCTTGCCATTTAATTCGTCGGCTAAAATGCCATTAATCTGCCGATGGCGTGCAATCAGCATTTTTCCATTGAACTGTTCACTCACAACCGTCACCTTAAAATGCGATTCCGAACCGGGCGGCACATTGTGCATGTGGCTTTCGTTGACGACTTCGAGGAAGTCAGGTTGCATGGCCTGTTGGATTTTCTGTTCAATTTGGGTTTGGATGGTCATACTCTCTACACTTGAATTAACGATGATTAACTTGAAACCACGGGAACGGGGCGCGTATATTCCGCCCTACACCCACATAACTAGCTGCGAACATGAACCAAAAAGAAAACTTTGACAAGTTGTCCCAGTATTTGCAAAGCAAAATCATTGGGCAAAAATCCCTGATCAATCGTCTGATGATCGCATTGCTGGCAGACGGGCATTTGCTGGTGGAAGGTGCGCCAGGCTTGGCAAAAACCCGCGCCATTCAGGTATTGGGGCAGGGTATCGAGGGCGATTTTCACCGTGTGCAGTTCACGCCGGATTTATTGCCAGCGGATATTACCGGCACTGAAGTATTTCACCCCAATGATGGCTCGTTCCACTTCCAGAAAGGCCCGTTGTTCCACAATTTGATCCTCGCGGATGAAATCAACCGTGCGCCTGCCAAAGTGCAATCCGCGCTGTTGGAGGCGATGGCAGAACGCCAAATTACCGTTGCAGGTACGACTTGGAAATTGCCCGAACCGTTTTTGGTGATGGCGACCCAAAACCCGATTGAGCAGGAAGGCACGTACCGTTTGCCGGAAGCGCAACTCGACCGTTTCCTAATGCACGTGATGGTTGATTACCCAACGCCTGCCGAAGAAAAAGTCATTCTGCATTTGGGGCGTAAAGAAGCCATGCAGCAAGTGCGCCATGAGAAAGAAGCCGTTGCGCCGCTGGTCAGCCGGAATGACGTGGCACTGGCGCGGCAGGATGTGCTGAATATTTACATGACCGACAAGGTGGAAACCTACCTGTTGCAATTGGTGTTGGCAACCCGCAACCCCGAACGTTACGGTAAATCCTTGGCGGGCAGCATTGCGTATGGCGGCAGCCCGCGTGCCACCTTGTCACTGGATCGGTGCGCCCGCGCTCATGCATGGTTGGCGGGGCGTGATTTCGTCAGCCCCGAAGACGTGCAGGCGGTGGCGCATGACGTATTACGTCACCGTTTATTGCTGACGTTTGAAGCCGAAGCCGATGGCATGACCGCCAACCATATCATTGATGAATTACTGGCATTGGTGGCAGTCCCTTGATGGCAGGTGTCGCTGGCGAAGGGATTGTATTCAGTTCCCTGCAATCCTTGCTGCGTTTACAGGGACAGGTGCGCACTTTGCATTTGGCTAAAAAGCACATTCGGGCGCGTCACGCAGGCTTGCACCGTTCGGTTCACAAAGGGCGCGGCATGGACTTTGCGGAATCGCGCATGTACCAGCCCGGTGACGATATTCGCACCATTGACTGGCGAGTAACGGCGCGTAGCGGGCGGGTGCATACCAAGGTGTTTGAGGAAGAGCGCGAAAAGCCGGTGTTATTGTGGGTGGATTTACGCCCGTCGATGTTTTTTGCCACCCGTGGGCGCTTTAAATCGGTGTTGGCAGCACAGATTGCGGCATTGCTACTGTGGAAAACCCTCGATGATGGCGACCGCATCGGCGGTATTTTGCAAAATGGCACGCATACCGAATTTAAACCGTCGCGGAGTCGTTCGGCGGCTTTGCATTTGTTGCGGCAGTTAAGCGACATGACTCGCCCCACGGTTGCTGAGCCGAGTCGCAGCGATTTGCAAGCCAGTTGGACGCGCTTACGGCGGGTGACACAGCCGGGCAGTCAATTGTTTATTCTGAGTGATTTTCGGCAAGTGACACCGGCAGCGTTGCGGCAATTGGCAATGATTGCGCAACATTCGCAATTAACCTTGGTGGAAATTCACGATCCATTTGAAGAGAAACTGCCCAATAACGGCAGCTTGCGTTTGACTGACGGTAAACGGCATTTATTACTGAATTTGGGTTTACGGCTGTGGCGCGACCGTTATAGCAATCGTGTGGCGCAAGCGGCAAAAACCTTGCAGGAATTCAGTCGCAGCTACCGGATTCCATTGGTGCAATTGTCGACCGCTGACAGCGACAACGAACGCTTGCTGAAATTGTCACGGGGGTTGCGATGAACCCAGAAGAACTACCGTTACGCGATATTCATTTGCCCGACCCAATTGGCTGGTGGCCGCCAGCACCGGGCTGGTGGATGCTTGCGGGTTTGATGTTGGCAGTGATTGCGTGGTTATTCTGGCGTTGGCAGCAGCAAAAACGTGCTGAGCAAGGCTTGGAAAGCGCTTTGCTGGAGTTGGAACGCTTGCAACGTCAATACGGCACGAATACCAAAGACTTATTGCGCGAACTGTCCGTTTTGCTACGGCGGGTTGCGATCAGTCAGTACGGGCGGCAAACCGTGGCGGGGCTGACCGGCGCGGCGTGGGTCAAATTTTTGGACGATAAAGCAGGTAAGCCCTTATTTAGCGGCAAGTTGGCACATTTACTCACCGAAATTCCCTATCGCCCAGAGACGCAAGCCGAAACCAAAGCCGTGCTGCAAGCCACCCGCCAATGGATAAAATTGCAACGGGGGAAAGCGCATGTATGAATTCCTCTGGTGGTGGCTATTTATTTTGCTACCGTTGCCGCTGGTGGTGCGTTGGTGGTTGAAACCCGCAGAACCCAAACAAGGGGTTGCCTTGAAAGTCCCGTTTTTGGAGGATTTTCAGCAGAGCGGCAAGGTATTGGGGCGTTCGTGGTTTGGCTTGTTGGCGTTGTTGCTGGCGAGTGCCGCGTGGATCTTATTGGTGGCGGCAGCGGCGCGTCCGGTGTGGGTAGGCGATACGGTGGCAATGCCGGTGTCGGGGCGCGATTTGATGCTGGCTGTCGATTTATCAGGCAGTATGCAAGAGCAAGATTTTATCCTCAATGGGCAGGTGGTTGACCGTTTGGTCGCAACCAAAGCGGTGGCGGGGGAGTTTGTGCGCAAACGCACCGGCGACCGCATCGGCATGGTGTTATTCGGTGATCAGGCGTATTTGCAAGCGCCGTTAACTTTTGACCGTCAAACCGTGCTGCGCTTGTTGAATGAATCACAAATTGGTTTGGCAGGCGAGCGCACCGCGATTGGCGATGCGATTGGGCTGGCGCTGAAACGCTTGCAAGATAGCCCGGAAAAAAACCGCGTCCTGATTCTGATGACCGATGGCGCGAATACCGCTGGCAGTGTCAGCCCCTTGGAAGCGGCGGAAATGGCAGCAGCAGTGGGTTTAAAAATTTACACGGTGGGAATCGGCTCGGAAAGCGACCAGATGCGTAGCGTGTTTGGGTTTCAGTTGATGAATCCGTCGGCGGATTTGGATGAGCGCACGTTGAAAGCGATTGCGACAGGCACGGGTGGGATGTATTTCCGGGCGCGTGATACCGAAGAGTTCCACAAGATTTATGCCGAACTGGATCGACTCGAACCCGTGGAAAAAGAAGCGCAGCAATGGCGACCGCAGCAAGAATTGTTCCGTTGGCCATTGCTGGCGGTACTGGTGCTGACGCTGTTAGCCGCAGTATTGCGGATAGAGCGGGAGTGAGGGCTTTATGTTGAATAATCTGCATTTTCTCCACCCGGAATGGCTGTGGTTATTGCTGGTGCTGCCGCTGGTGTTGGGCATAAAATGGTTTCAGGCGCGTCAGCAAGGTGGCTGGGAGCGCATTGTCGATAAACAATTAATGCCATTTGTGTTGAGTGGCACGGCGGGCAATTGGGGATGGTTGCCCTTGGCTTGGTTGTCACTGGCGTTGCTGGTGGCGATTGTGGCAATGGCAGGCCCCGCGTGGGAGAAGCGCGAAGTGCCGGTATTTCGTGATCAGCAAGCGCTAGTGGTGGCGATGGATTTTTCTGTCTCGATGTACGCGGATGATGAAAAACCCAACCGCATTACCTTGGCGCGTTTCAAATTGCTCGACATTCTCAATGCGCGTCAGGATGCGCAAAACGGGTTGGTGGTGTTTGCCGGTGATGCGTTTGTGGTCACGCCATTGACCGATGACGTTGCCACGATTCAGGAGCAGGTGAAAAACCTTGCGCCCGACATTATGCCAGCGCCCGGCAGTTTATTGACTCCGGCGATTGAACGCTCGATTGAATTGTTGCAACAAGCGGGGATGAAAACCGGCAGTATTTTGCTGATGACGGATGGCGTGGCGGATACAGAATCTGCCGTTGCCGCAGCGGATAAGGCTTGGGGCATGGGTTACAACGTGTCCGTATTGTCATTGGGATCGGCGGATGGTGCGGCAATACCTCGCCCTAGAGGGGGCTTTTTGCTGGATAGCGCGGGTAAAACCGTGATTGCGACCGTGAATCTGGATGATTTGGCGCGTATTGCTAAAGCCGGTGGTGGGATTTTCATGCAAGCGGCTTTGGGTGATGCCGATGTCAATGCCTTAAGTCAGCAATGGCAGTCGCTTAGCCAACAGCAATTAAGCAAAAGCCAAGGCCGCCAAACCGATGCGTGGGTAAATGAAGGCTATTGGCTGGTGTTGTTGCTCTTGCCACTGGCGGCATTGACGTTTAGACGCGGCTGGTTAGGGGCGGTATTGGTGTGCATTCTGTTGCCACAACCGCAAACCGCGACGGCATTCAGTTGGGATGATCTATGGTTAACGCCTGATCAACAAGCACAAGAAGCGCTGGATAGTGGGCAACCTGCCCGTGCTTCAGAACTTTTCCATAACCCTGAGTGGAAAGGCGCTTCGGCGTATAAAAACAAGGATTATCAAACTGCTGCACAACAGTATGCCGCGCAACAAAGCATTACCGGGCAGTATAATTATGGCAATGCGCAAGCGAAAGCGGGCAAATTTAAGGAGGCAATTATTGCCTATAAGCGGGTATTGGAAGCCGACCCTAACCATGAGGATGCGCGTCATAACCTGAAAATAGTGGAAGAGGCGCTTCAGCAACAGCAACAGCAGGAAGAGCAGAACCAAAAAAATTCTCAGAAAAATCAGCCGCAACAACAACCACAAGACCAGCAAGGTGCAGATCAGCAGCAAGCGCAAGGAGCGCAAGGCCAAGACTCGCAAACGCCGCAACCCAATAACTCACCGGATCAACAGCAGCAAGCGCAAGAAGAAAATGCGGCCGAACATGCTGAACAGGAAGCCGAGCAAGCCAAACAAGGCGAGCAAGAAACCGAAGCTAATGACCCGCAACAGCGCGAACAAGAACAAGCCACTGAGCAATGGTTGCGGCGTATTCCTGATGACCCATCGGGTCTGTGGCGGCGCAAGTTTCAGTACCAATACCAACAACGTGGTGCGCAGGCAAGGGGTGATGAATGGTGAGATTACTCTTGATAGCATGGCTGTGGCTGTTGCCATTTGGAGCGCAAGCCGCCGCGATTATGGCACAACTTGACCGCAATCCAGTGGCGGTAGGCGACCCGGTGGTACTCACTTTTACGGCGGATAGAATAGTAGCGGGCGACCCGGATTTTTCGCCGTTAGAGCAAGATTTTGAGATACGCGGGCGTTCGCAAAGCAACAGTTTCAGCATGGTGAACGGTGTCAGCAGCATCACCACCACGTGGGAATTGCGCTTATACCCGCGTCGCACCGGCACTGTGCCTGTTCCCCCCATTGCTTTTGGGGCGGATCAAAGTCAGGCGCTGGATTTGCAAGTCATGGATCAGCCACCGCCACAGGCGAATACGGGGAACTCGTCCGATATTCTCATTGAACTCACCGCTGAACCGCAGCAGCCGTATGTGCAGCAGCAAACCGTGATTACCCAACGCATGTTGCACATCACGCCCTTGCAGCCGCAGGCCAGCCTCAGCCATCCCGAAGTGGAGGCGGGCAAAGGCAATATCCAGCAATTGGGTAAAACGCGCAATACGACCTTGATGCGCAACGGGCGCAATTACCAAGTGATTGAACGCCGTTACGCGCTTACCCCGCAGCAAAGCGGTACGCTGACTTTGGGGCGCACTACCTTTGACGGTATTATTGATGATAAAAATAACTACGAATTTGACCCATTTGGCATGAGTGGCAAGCGCATTCGGCGTTTTTCCGAACCCTTGACGTTGCAGGTTCAAGGTCAACCCGCCAGCTATACCGGCAAGCAATGGCTGCCTGCCAACAGCCTTACTCTGAATGCGCATTGGCAGACACCCGCTGACAAATTGAAAGCGGGTGAACCCGTTACGTTGACTTTGGCGATTGTGGCGGATGGTTTAGCCGCAGAACAATTGCCCAAACTCGACATTCAAGCACCTGCGGGCATCAAGGCATACACCGATCAACCCGAATTACGCAACGACCCCGGTAGCAACGGTGTCGTGGGCGTGCGTCAGGAAAAGTGGGTAGTGGTTGCTCCTTACAACGGTGAATATACCTTCCCCGGCTTGAGCATTGATTGGTGGAATACCACAACAGGTAAACAGGAAACCACCACACTTGATCCGGTGAAACTGGTGGTAACAGGCGGGCAAGCCGCCCCTGCTGCTGCGAATACGACCACCGCAACAGAACTTAAGCAGGCAGATCCAGCAACACCACCGCCCGCCACAACCCCTGATACGCCAGAAGCTGCTGGCTGGTTTGCTTGGTTTTCGTGGGACTGGTATGCCACTGCATTATTGATCATTTGGGGCGCATTATCCGTGGGTTGGTTGCTGTGGCATTTCTGGAAAAAAGCCCAAATAACGCCTAAACAATCAGCCAAAACAGCCTATGCACCCGCATCAGTACGTCCTCCCGACGCTAAAACTGTGTGGCAACGGCTGGAACAAGCGTGTAAGCAAAACCAACCGCAAGCCGCTCACGATGCCTTGCTGCAATGGATGGAAGTCGGCTTACATTTACGCCCTGCGTTGCTGGCAAATTTGCGCGAACAAGCCCCTCCAGCTTTGCAAGCCGAAATTGATGCGCTCAATGCGGTGCTCTATGGTCGCAGCAGCGGTGGCTGGCGCGGCGCAAGTTTGTGGCAAGCACTGCAAGGATTTAAGCTATCCAACGGGCAGACAGCGGTGAAAACCTCGGAACTGGCTTCACTTTACCCAGACTAATCCGAACGAAATCGGGTATAAGGGTCTAACGTGTAGGTGTTTAAATCAGCGAGGTAAAATCATGCACATGCCCATTCCAGCCGGGTTGTTTTTATTGGGCGCAAGCCTGTGTTCCTTGAATGCAGCGGCATTCACCGAACCCCAAGGTCATGCCAAATTACCCATCACATTTTCCCCCGAAACCAAGGTGAACGTGGTGGTAGAGCATCAAGGCAATACCATTATTGCCAAACTTCCCAAGGGCAAAACGCAACAATTGGGGGAAATGCCTGACGTTCCCGAAGGTAGCCAAAGCATTGACGGTTTGTTGCTGCAAGCCGATTTCAATTTTGACGGCTACGGTGATGTGGCAGTGCTAGAAGGCGTGGGTTATGGCGGCGTTAATCTGTTCTACCGCTTGCACTTGTGGAATAAAGCGCAGGGTAAATTTCAAGAATACAAAGAGCCAATCAGCAACCCGACGTTGACCCCAGAAACCAAAACACTGAGCACAGCGCAACGCTCAGGGCCACGTTGGTACAGCACCGATTACCGTTTCAATAAAGGCAAACCCTATGTGTGGTCGGAGGGTTCAATGGTTGGCACGGATGGCGATTTGTATTTCGTCAAAATCTACGATGCGGCAGGAAAAATGCTGACGAAAGTCATCGCTGATACACAAGATTCCTCCGATGTGACGGCAAAAACGCCTGCTGCTACCCGCAAAATAACCGTCGACAAAGCGGCTTTGCACGATAAGCCGGATGCCAAAACGAAAACCAAAATGTACTTGATCAAGGACGACAAAGTGACGCTCTTGGATCATCGCGAGGGTGATGACGGCGTGGAGTGGTTTTTAGTACGTTTTGATGGCAAAAAACGGGTGGAAAAATGGATGGAATGGAGCGCTTTGTCTCAATAATTTTCACTTAATCACCTAGCAAAGCCTGCAAGTTAGAAATATACGCTCGCGCCGTTTCCTGGCGTTCTTCCGGCGACACGATTTTTTTGTCTTCCCATTCGAGATGTTCGGGGGGAAGTTCGTCGAGGAAGCGGCTGGGTTCAACGGTGGCGGTATCGCCATAGCGTGAGCGCACTTTGGCGTAGCTGATGGTGAGGTTTTTCTGGGCGCGGGTAATGCCCACGTAGGCGAGGCGGCGTTCTTCTTGGATGCTGTGTTCGTCGAGGCTGTTGGCGTGTGGGAGCAGTTCTTCTTCCACGCCGACCAAAAACACGTTGGGAAATTCCAGTCCTTTGGCTGCGTGTAAGGTCATTAGGGAAACCGCATCTTGTTCTTTTTCTTCACTATTACGTTCCAGCATATCGACCAAACTCATGTGCGCAATAATATCGCTGAGTGTTTCTTTGCCAGCGCCGTCGTCGTGAAGTTTGCGTACCCATTCGACAATTTCCCAGACATTTTTCATGCGGGATTCGGCTTGTTTGGGGGTGTTGCAGGTATTTTTGAGCCAGTCTTCGTAGCCAGTGTCGTTGATGACTTTTTTGACAATTTGTGTGGGGTCTGCGTTTTCAGCGGCACGAATCATTTCGTGTAGCCAGAAGCCGAAGGTTTCCACCCGTTGTTGGGCTTTGGCGGAAATGCGCTGGGCAAAGCCGAGTTCTTGAGCGGCGGTGAACAGGCTGGCGTGACGTTCGTGCGCGTATTCGCCGAGTTTTTCCAGTGTGGAAGTGCCAATTTCGCGCTTGGGGGTGTTGATAATGCGTAGGAAAGCGGCATCGTCGTCGGGATTGGCGATGAGGCGCAGGTAGCCGAGAATGTCTTTGACTTCAGCGCGGGAGAAAAACGAGGTGCCTCCGCTGATTTTGTAGGGAATATTGTTCTCGCGCAGCACTTTTTCAAACAAACGGCTTTGGTGGTTGCCACGGTACAAAATGGCAAAATCTTTGAAATCGGCGCGGTCACGGAAGCGGGCTTTGAGGATTTCCCCGATGACTTTTTCGGCTTCGTGTTCGGGCGTGCGGGCGGGCATAATGCGGATTGGGTCGCCTTCGCCGAGGGTACTCCACAGATTTTTTTCAAATAAATGCGGGTTGTTGCCGATAAGTTTGTTGGCACTTTGCAAAATACGGCTGGTGGAACGGTAGTTTTGTTCCAGCTTGATCACCTTGAGCATTGGGTAATCGGTTTGCAATTGCGCAATGTTTTCGGGGCGTGCGCCGCGCCAAGCGTAGATGGATTGGTCGTCATCCCCTACGGCGGTGAGTGCGCCGCGAATGCCTGCTAATAGGCGAATCAGGCGGTATTGGCAGGCGTTGGTGTCTTGGTATTCGTCGACCAACAGGTAGCGTAATTTGTGTTGCCAGTGTTGCAGGGCATCGGGGTGTCGCTCGAAAAGTTGCACGGGTAAGACGATGAGGTCGTCGAAATCGACAGCGTTGTAGGCTTTGATCTGGCGCTGGTATTTTTCGTATAAAATCGCGGCGAGTTTTTCATCGGTTGTATTTGCCAGTAAAGCGGCTTGTTCGACCGAGATGAAGTCGTTTTTCCAACGCGAAATAATCCAGCGCAGGTTGTCGGCTTCTTCCACGTCTTCTTTTTGGGCGAGTTCTTTGAGGATGGCTTCGCTGTCTTGGGCATCGAGAATGCTGAAATTGGCTTTGTAGCCTAAGCGTTTGGCTTCGCGCTTGATAATATTTAAGCCTAGGGTGTGGAAGGTGGAAACGGTCAGCCCTTTGGCTTCTTCCTTGGTCAAGAGTTGGGTGGCGCGTTCGCGCATTTCACGGGCGGCTTTATTGGTGAAGGTGATGGCGGCGATTTGATCGGCGGAATGCACGCCTTTGCGGATCATCCAGGCAATTTTTTGGGTGATGACGCGGGTTTTGCCACTGCCAGCACCAGCGAGGACGAGGAGGGGAGAGCCGAGGTGGGTGACTGCGGCTTGTTGTTGGGAGTTTAGTCCGTTCATGTTATTGGAATACGCGGGTTAGCCAAGCGGTGAAAGGAATGATGGTGCTGGTCTTTGGGTTAGTATCGAATACTTTGGCTTGGTAGGCTTTGCCAGCGGACATGCCGGGTTTCTTTTGCCAAGAAAGTAGGGTGGAGAGGCGTGCCTTGGATAAGTGAGTTTCTTTGAAGGCTTGTAGATCGCCTAAATCTCTGATAGCCGCGTCGACTTTGTTTAGTAAAGACTGTTGTGTAGAGTTTTCTAAATTATCGAGGAGTAAATCTTCTAGCATTCCATCAGTACTATGTGTGGGCATGATCCATAAACCGATAGGTGGCCAGTCTTCTTTGTTTGTGGGGAATATTTCACCTTGATTGATGTTTGCTGTAAATGCTGGAATTTCATAACCTCTAGCAATCAAAATATCAGTAATTTGTTTGCGCCGTTTTTCAAAGCCATAACCATCATTAGACGAGTCTGCGTCGATGATGATGCCTAAATGCGTTATGTTTTCTGTTCTTATTCTGTCTAACACAAAAGGTAGTGCGCGAGTGCGTAATACATCAATACCATCGCTTTGAGTGTTGCATATATCTCTGGGCGTTTCTGGCATGATTTTAATGTCTAATTTTAAAGTGCAGATAAGACGTTGAATAAACTCCTTATCCCCTTCTCCTTCGACTAACAGAACACGATTAGATACGCTCATTAACGAACCTCCATGCCGGAAGTTGTTAGCCAGTTTAGTGTGTCTTCATCGTATACATCAGCAATGATTTTTCCATTGTCTGATTTGCTAATACTGCGTCCTAGCGAAATTAGTTTACCATTCACTTCTTTATCGGCTACGGAAACCTTACAAAATGCTTTCACAGCATCTTCACTGTGAGTCGTCGCAAATACCTGAATATCAAGCTCCTTTGCTAACTTGAACAACTTATCCCACACTTCTTCTTGAATAGAGTAATGCAAGCCATTTTCGAATTCGTCTATTAGTAGAAACCCATCTCTGGCATGAAAAGCATAAATGAAGAGTTGTAGTAGACGACTTGCTCCTTCTCCCATGCTCCGTAATGGTCTTGCTCTTTCTTCGTCAGCAAGTACGACCATTGCTAATCCATTATGCGTAAAATATATATCTTCAATTAAAGGGTTCGTTATTTTTATCATGCTAATAATAGCATCTGTTTTTCTTGTTGCTTTCAGATTATCCCATAGGGTAGACCAATTATTTTCTGGTTCGAGCGTTGAAACTACTTTATAGCAAGCATTAAGCCATGGGAGTTGTTTTGTGATTTTTTTTATGTCATTTACTACTGAGAATGGCGTAATGATATTTCTATCTGTCAAGTTATCATTTATATGACGTGATATGATGAATCCTTCAGTTATATTGACGTATGAATTTGAAAATTGCACTGCATTTGAGGATTGAATGTTCTCTATGTCATTTTTGTTCGTTGAATACTCTAAAGAAATTGTTTGACATCTCCGATTGTCGCAACCTTTGATGATTAGTTTTTCATTTGATTTTTTAATTGCATTAATGTTGAATATGTTCCTAAGTGAATCAAATATTTCTTTTTCTTTTGTGAATTCATTGTTTAAAATATAATATTGGATAGGGGGGATAGTAGTATCAATATAAGGTAGTTCATTTCTTGAACCAAGAATATAGTGCATTATCGTTGCGTTTCCTGATGCAGCGTACATATATATAGCATCCAGAAATGTACTCTTCCCACTATTATTCTTCCCCACGATGAGGTTCACCCGCCCCAGCGAGGGGATGATCAAATCTTCAAAGCAGCGGAAATTTTTGATGTGCAGGCTGTCGAGCATGGCGTGTATCCTTCATCCATAAGTCCCCAAACTATAGCAAGTTTCGTGCAGGCACGGTAACAAGTGGATGTATAATGCGCGGCATGAAAAATCTTACCCACCTGACTGATCTGAACTTTCACCATGTGTTGGCGGAAACGCCCGGCGCGGCACTGGTATTTTTTACTGCGCCCAACTGCGGCGCGTGCCGCAATCTCAAGTTGGCACTGAGCCGGTATTTGCATGAATACCCCGCTTTGCCAATGTTTGAGGTGGATGCTGTTCACAACGGTGGGCTGGTCAACGCGCTGGATATTTTTCACCTGCCTGCAATGTTTCTGTACGTTGATGGTCATTACCACTGTGAATTGCATTGTGAACCCTTGCCCGCCCGGATTCACACGGCGCTTCAAACTGCATTGGCGCGGCCTGCCGAGGATGAACCTTGAACATAGACTTAGAAACTGGCTTATTGGACAGCGCTCGCCAATGCCCATCCCCTAACCACGACGAACGCCCGCAAGGTTGCATCCCTGAATTAATTGTCTTGCACAACATTAGCCTGCCACCCTACGAATTTGGTGGGCCGTGGATTGATCACTTATTTACCAATCAACTTGACCCTACGGCGCACCCATTTTTTGCCGAAATTTGTCACTTGCGGGTAGCCAGTCATCTGTTAGTCAGGCGAAATGGCGAGCTTGTCCAGTATGTTCCCTTCCATAAACGCGCTTTTCACGCGGGTGTGTCAAACTATCAAGGAAGAAGTCAATGCAATGATTTTTCGATAGGTATTGAAATCGAAGGGTCAGACTTTGAGCCATTTACGGCGGCACAATACACGCAATTGGAAATGTTGCTGCCCGTTTTGGTTGACGCTTATCCGGGATTAAGTTTGGAACACATTACGGGGCATGAACATATCGCGCCAGGGCGTAAAACCGATCCGGGGCCATTTTTTGACTGGAGGCGCTTGAGTGATGCGTTGGGTGTGGTGTTGCCTGCCTGAATATTGCCAGTGAGGTGTTGTATAAATCCAACACTTGGGGGTAGAAAATATTCAATGTGGTGAAAACCTAGCATTCTTCCTATACTGAGGAGGTGTCACACGCATATGACGTATTGCTTGCCCCACATAACCATCACTAATTGAGGGAACCCCATGAAAACGAATTCTACACAGTCTTGTTTTTCTGTTCAGCTCTGCCGCACTTTGTTACTGCTCCCTTTGCTGTTGAGCAGTGTTGCTGTTTGCGCAGAAACGGCTACACCCCCTGAAAGTGCAGTAACGCCACTCCCGACGGGCGCTTGTCCACTTAACAGTGGTGGGCCTTCATTGCTGGATACAGAGTGGCGTTTGCTATCTGTTTATGGCAATAAAGTTCCCAGTGAGTTAGTTATCAGCATGAAGGTCGGTGAGTTAGCACTGACGGGTTCAGGCGGGTGCAATGAATACGAGGCTGATTTCAAACGGGTTGGGCATACCGGCTTTATGATCACAGAAGTTGACAAAGGGCGTGCGGGTTGTCCGATTTTACGCCCCGGTGCAGGTCAGCAAACCATTAATGTAGGGGATTGGGAAGGCGCTTATTTGCGCACTTTACAACGGGCGGGCAGTGTAGAGACGATTGGCAATACCCTGCATTTTTATAACCGCAGCGGCGAACCTTCGGTGGTTTTCGGTAAGAAGTTCGGCGGTACGGATGCCGATAGCCCCGCCGTTGAACCACCTGCTGAAGAGAAACCGGCAACGACTACCAATTAAGCCACAGCGATTAAAACAGCATAGGTTGAGGGCGAAAACAGTGGTATGCTATAACGCTTTTTTAGCTTTCAACGTGCAGGAGAAAAGCGACATGTTTTCCAGCCAGATGACAATCGCAGGTTACGATGATGAATTGTGGAGTGCCATGCAGTCCGAAGTGCGCCGTCAGGAAGAGCACATTGAGCTGATTGCATCCGAAAATTACGCCAGCCCGCGTGTAATGGAAGCACAAGGTTCGGTGCTGACCAACAAATACGCGGAAGGTTATCCTGCCAAGCGCTATTACGGCGGCTGCGAATACGTCGATATTGCCGAGCAGCTTGCGATTGAGCGTGCTAAGCAATTGTTTGGCGCGGATTATGCCAATGTGCAACCGCATTCCGGTTCACAAGCCAATGCAGCGGTTTATATGGCGCTGCTAAACCCCGGCGACACCGTGTTAGGCATGAGTCTTGCGCACGGTGGGCATTTGACGCATGGTGCAAAAGTCAACTTCTCCGGCAAGATTTACAACGCGGTTCAGTACGGCATTACCGACGAAGGCTACATTGATTATGCCGAAGTCGAGCGTTTGGCTTTGGAGCACAAGCCTAAAATGATCGTGGCGGGGTTTTCGGCGTATTCTCGTGTGATTGATTGGGGCAAATTCCGTGAAATCGCGGATAAAGTCGGCGCGTACTTGCTGGTCGATATGGCGCACGTGGCGGGTTTGGTTGCTGCTGGCGTTTATCCTAGCCCAGTGCAAATTGCTGACGTGACCACTTCTACCACGCACAAAACCCTGCGGGGGCCGCGTGGCGGCATTATTCTGGCAAAAGCTAACCCTGAGTTGGAAAAGAAATTCAACTCGCTGGTATTCCCCGGCATTCAAGGCGGCCCCTTGATGCACGTTATCGCGGCAAAAGCGGTGGCGTTCAAGGAAGCCTTAGAGCCTGAATTCACCGTTTACCAGCAGCAAGTGGCTAAAAACGCCAAAATCATGGCAGAAACCTTGATGGGGCGCGGCTACAAGATTGTATCGGGCGGCACGGACAACCATTTAATGCTGATTGATTTAATCGACAAAGGCATTACGGGTAAAGCGGCAGATGCGGCTTTGGGTGCAGCGAATATCACGGTCAACAAAAACTCGGTACCGAATGACCCGCAATCGCCGTTTGTTACTAGCGGTATCCGCATTGGTACACCTGCGATTACCACTCGTGGTTTCAAGGAAGCGGAATGTACCCAATTGGCAAACTGGATTGCGGATGTGTTAGATAACCTGGAAGATCCCGCCACCATCAGCCGTGTGAAAGGGCAAGTACTCAGCATTTGTGAGCGTTTCCCCGTCTACGGTTCCAGCACATTTGGCGACCACCCGGCGTAAGTACGGATGCGTTGTCCCTTTTGCGGTGCAGATGACACGCGGGTGGTTGACTCGCGTTTAGCCAATGACGGCGACCAAGTGCGCCGTCGGCGGCGTTGCTCGGCTTGCGATGAGCGTTTCACCACTTACGAAGTGGCGGAATTGACCATGCCGCGTGTGATTAAATCCAATGCGGCGCGTGAGCCCTTTGACGACGACAAATTGCGCGGCGGTATTATGCGGGCGTTGGAAAAGCGTCCGGTGTCGATTGACCGTATCGAGGCGGCATTAACGCATATTCGCAAACGCATTTTGATTAGCGGGGAACGCGAAGTGCCGTCATCCATGATCGGCGAACTGGTGATGGATGAATTGCGTCAATTGGATGAAGTCGCCTACATCCGTTTTGCGTCGGTGTACCGCCGCTTTGATGCCATTGAAGAGTTCCGCAGCATGATCGAACATCTGGAAAGTGACCCCACTTCCGAGCAACGTAATCGCCAAATCAATTTACTGCCGATTCCCACCAAAGCATGAATTTTAACCCTGACGACCACCGCTACATGGCACACGCGCTGCAACTGGCGCGGCGCGGCTGGTATACCACGCAGCCGAATCCGCGTGTTGGCTGTGTCATTGTGCGCAATGGGCAAATTGTCGGCGAAGGTTGGCATGAGCGTGCCGGTGAACCCCACGCCGAAATCCACGCCTTGCGCATGGCAGGCGATGCCGCGCGTGATGCCGATGTTTATGTCACACTTGAACCTTGTTCGCATTATGGGCGTACTCCGCCGTGTGCCAATGCCTTGCTGCAAGCGGGGGTAGTGCGAGTCGTTGCTGCGATGGTCGACCCGAACCCCTTGGTCGCAGGTAATGGTTTGCATTTGTTAGCGCAAGCGGGGATCAAAACCGCCTCCGGTTTGCTGGAAAACGAGGCGCGGGCTTTGAATCCCGGTTTTATTACCCGTATGGAGCGCAATCGCCCGTATGTGCGGGTGAAAATGGCGATGAGTCTGGATGGGCGTACCGCAATGGAATCCGGTGAAAGCGTGTGGATTACCGGCGCAGAGGCGCGGCGTGATGTGCAATTACTACGGGCGCAGGCTGGCGCTATTTTAACCGGCATTGGCACGGTGTTGGCGGATGATCCCTCCCTAAATGTACGCCTGACTGCGGACGAGTTAGGTATTGCGGGCAAGGTGCGTCAGCCGTTGCGGGTAGTGCTGGATTCGGCGTTACAATTCCCGCTGAATGCCAAGTTGCTCGAATTACCGGGTGAAATTCGGGTATATACGTGTAGTGATGACGTGCAAAAGATAGCGCTGTTGGAACAGGCTGGGGTGGTTGTCCGCCATTTTGCCGGTCAACAGTTGCATTTGCCGGACGTTATGACAGCTTTAGTGGCGGATGGCATTACCGAAGTTCATGTCGAAGCAGGTGCAACACTGGCAGGTGCGTTAGTGGAAGAAGGCTTGGCAGATGAGTTGGTTATCTACCTTGCGCCTCATCTGATGGGGTCTAGCGCCCGTCCTTTGTTCCATTTACCGGCGA
This sequence comes from Thiothrix subterranea, assembly GCF_016772315.1. Classification (NCBI taxonomy): domain Bacteria; kingdom Pseudomonadati; phylum Pseudomonadota; class Gammaproteobacteria; order Thiotrichales; family Thiotrichaceae; genus Thiothrix; species Thiothrix subterranea. Next base: position 3,801,287 of record NZ_CP053482.1, read on the forward strand.
TTGCCCAAATGAGCGAACGTATCCCGCTGGAAATTCGCGATATTCGCGCAGTCGGGCAAGATTGGCGTATCATTGCCAGCCTGAAACCAGAGGTGAAAAACTGATGTTTACCGGTATTATTGAATCCATCGGCACAATCCGCGACATGCAGCCCAAAGGTGGCGATATGCGCCTAACGATTGCAACCGGCAAGTTGGATATGAACGATGTGGCACTGGGCGATAGCATTGCGGTCAATGGCGTGTGTTTGACAGCAGTGGCGTTGGATAGTGGCAGTTTTAGCGCGGATGTTTCCCGCGAAACCTTGTCCCTAACCAGTCTTGGGCATTTGGCACGCGGTTCCAAGGTCAATCTGGAAAAAGCCTTAACCTTGCAAACCCGCCTCGGTGGGCATTTGGTCAGCGGGCATGTGGACGGTTTGGGCGAGGTGATTAGCCGCCATGACGATGCGCGTTCAGTACGTTTCAGAATACGCGCTCCTGCACAGTTGGCAAAGTACATTGCCGCGAAAGGCTCGATCACGATGGATGGCACTAGCCTGACCGTTAATAAGGTCGAAGGTAGCACCTTTGAACTCAATATTGTGCCGCACACCTTGAGTGAAACCATTATCGCTGATTACCGCAGCGGCACAGCGGTTAATTTGGAAGTCGATGTCATTGCCCGCTACCTCGAACGTTTATTGTTAGGTGAAAAAGCCGCGTATTCCAGCGCCAGCGGTGGCAACATTACCGAAGCATTCCTTGCCGAACACGGCTTTATGAAGTGAGAAACCATGCAATTCAACACCACAGAAGAGATTCTTAAAGACCTCGCAGAAGGCAAAATGGTCGTTATCGTTGACGACGAAGACCGCGAAAATGAAGGCGATTTGTTAATGGTGGCGTCGCTCACCCGCCCCGAAGACATTAATTTCATGGTCAAGGAAGGACGCGGCTTGGTGTGCCTGACCTTGACCCGTGAACGTTGCAAGCAATTGAATTTGCCGCTGATGATTTCCGCGACGGATGAAGAACACCGTACCAATTTCACTGTGTCGATTGAAGCCGCTGAAGGCGTCACGACCGGCATTTCGGCTTATGATCGGGCGCACACGGTGCGTACTGCGGTGGCACCGAATGCGAAACCTACCGATATTGAACAGCCAGGGCATATTTTTCCGTTAATGGCACAGCCCGGTGGCGTATTGACCCGTGCTGGGCATACCGAGGCAGGTTGCGATTTGGCGCGTTTGGCAGGGTTTGAACCGGCGGCAACGATTGTTGAAATTCTCAACGAAGATGGCACGATGGCACGTCGCCCTGACTTGGAGATTTTCGCCGAAAAGCACGGTTTGAAAATGGGCAGTATCGAAGACCTGATTCGCTACCGCGTGCAACATGAAAAAACGGTCGAGCGCGTGTTTGAAAAAGAGGTGCAAACCGAATACGGCGCATTCCATTTAGTCGCGTATCAGGAACAAGCCAAGCATGACATTCACTTGGCACTTGTCAAAGGTGACATTGGTGCCGACGATACAGTGCTGGTACGGGTGCATTTGGAAAATGAATTGTGCGATCTATTGGCATTGGCAGAACCGGGTTGCGGCTGGCCATTGCGCGGCGTGATGCAGCGGATTGAGCGTGAAGGCAAGGGCGTGATTGTTATCTTGCGCGAACCGATTCAGACGCAAGATGTGCTGAAACGTTTGAAAGGGTTTGAATCTCAAGCAGTAGTGCAGGACAATACCCGTTCTTCACCGGCTGAATTAAAAACCTACGGTATTGGTGCGCAGATCTTGTCGGATTTGGGCGTACACCGGATGCGTGTCATGAGTGCGCCGCGCCGTTTGCATGGCATTGCCGGTTTCGGTTTAGAAATTGTGGATTATGTTCAGGATTAAGTGTCATTTTGCTCCCTGAGCGGAGTCGAAGGAATTCTTATATCGTTCTTTAATAATGAGTTTAGGATGGTTCAATGAGCTTCAATGTCATCGAAGGTGATTTTGCACCCCAAGAAGCCAAGTACGGCATCGTCGTAGCACGTTTCAACAGTTTTATCGTCGAAAGCCTGCTGGCGGGCGCGGTGGATGCGCTCAAGCGTCATGGCGGTGTGAAAGAGGAAGACATCGACGTGGTGCGTGTTCCGGGGGCGTATGAACTCCCGTTAGTGGCGCAGGCGATGGCGGCAAACGGTGATTACGATGCCATTATTGCCTTGGGTGCGGTGATTCGTGGCAGTACGCCGCATTTTGATTACGTAGCGGGCGAAGCCTCCAAAGGCTTGGCGCAAGTGGGTTTGAGCCATGAATTGCCGATTATTTTTGGCGTGTTAACCACGGATACGATTGAGCAATCCATCGAACGTGCTGGCACGAAAGCTGGCAATAAAGGCGCTGAAGCGGCGCTGTCGGCGATTGAAATGGTTTCCTTGCTGCGCAAGATTAGGAAATAAATACAAATGGCAGGACACAAACCCCTCTCGGAGTCCCAGCAATTAATCGCGCGTCGCCGTGTGGCGCGGCGTTTAGCGATGCAAGGGACTTACCAGTGGTTGATTACCGGCAACGGCTTCCACGATGTTTATTTGTATTTTCAGGAAGAAAAGGAATTAGCAGCGGATTTCCGCAAGTGTGACGCAGCGTTTTTTCACAAGCTGCTGCGTTGCGCGATTGAGGGGGGCGAAGAGCTGGAAAATCGAATTACGCCGTATCTGGATCGTAAATTAGCGCAAGTTGACCCGATTGAACACGCGGTATTGCGAGTGGCAACCTGTGAGTTACTCAATCACTTGGAAACGCCTTACAAAGTCGTGGTCAACGAATACGTGAATCTGGCGAAAAAGTACGGCGCGGAACAGGCGCATAAGTTCGTCAATGGTGTATTGGATAAAGTGGCGACGCAAATTCGTCCACTGGAGTCCGAAGCCAACCGTTAATGCAGGCTTGCTGCAAAAACCTTCCATCGGCTCTACACATTTTCTGCACATCTTGCGGTTATGCTTATCAAGGTATTTAACTAAAAGATAAGTAGGAGTGTGGCGCACTATGAGCCTGACAACAATGATTAAAGATGATAGCAAATTTCCCCTGCTGTTCCGGCAGGGGATACGTTCGCGGCGTTTGTGTACCCCGCAAGTGCAACGTGGGGAGCGGATGCAGCGTTGGCAACATCGGTTAGAGCGCTTATTTGCTCGACAGGTGTATTGAAACCGCGTTTCGTTTAGTATTCAGTATTCCAATGAATAGGACGAATGACTGTTTATGCTAAAGCGAATGTTGCCTCTTTTGTTGACGACACTGTTGTTACCAGCCTGTAGTGGCGTTCCCGGTGTGGTTGAGCAGCCCAAAATATCCATCGAAAACGTTAGCTTGCAAGAAATTTCTTTGACGCAAGGCACGGCAGTGGTGACACTCAATGTCGCAAATCCAAATGCTTTTCCGATTCCTTTGCAGAGCATCCAATACGGTTTGAGCTTGAACGGGCATCCCGTTGCCAGTGGCGATCAAAACCAAGGCATGAGCATTGGTGCACGTCAGGAAGTGCCGATCAATATCCCCGTCAAGTTGGACTTTATGCAATTGCTGCAACTCGCACCGGAAGCGATGAAGACGCGCAGCCTGCAATACGATTTGACGGGCGCGGTGAAATTGCCGTTTATTAGCGTGCCGTTCCAGCGCCAAGGTGGGGTGGGGGTGCGTCAATGAGCATCAAATCTGACCATTGGATTCGCCGCATGGCAACCGAAACAAACATGATTGAGCCGTTCGAGTCGGGGCAAGTGCGTTCCGTGAACGGGGACAGAATTGTCTCTTACGGCACGTCCAGCTACGGCTACGATGTGCGTTGCGCCAACGAATTCAAGATTTTCACCAATATCAATAGCACGATTGTTGACCCGAAGAACTTTGACGAAAAGAGCTTTGTGGATTTCAAAGGCGATGTTTGCATTATCCCGCCCAACTCGTTTGCTCTGGCGCGGACGGTGGAGTATTTCCGCATTCCACGCAGCACGTTGGTGGTGTGTTTGGGGAAATCGACGTATGCGCGTTGTTTTCGCGGTGATACCCGTGTTGCTTTAGTCGATGGCTCTTCTCCAACCTTGGAAGAAATGGCAGTACGTGCCGAGCAGGGTGAATTGTTCTGGGGTTATAGCATTGGTGCAAACGGTCGTTTGATTGTGACACAACTGGAAGCCCCGCGTTATGTGGGGCGTGATAGCCTCATTGAAGTTGGGTTAGATAATGGTAAAAGTATTTTCGCTACCCCTGACCATTTGTTTATGCTGCGTGATGGGCGTTGGATCGCGGCGGGTGAATTAACACCGGGAACGTCGTTGATGCCATTATATCGGCAGTTGGCGCGTGGTTATGAAATGGTATACCAACCGTTGAACGGGCATTTGTACCCTACGCACCGTTTGGCTGATGAGTGGAATTTACGGAATGGCTTGTATGCTGATGCGCCGAATACCCATCGCCATCATGTCGATATTGACCGTTTAAATAATAACCCTTGGAACATTGTCCGCATGGATGCCGGAGCGCATATTCGGCTGCACAATGCAGAAAATTACGGTGAGGAATTTGATCCTGACGAACACAGTGCATCCATTCGTGCCGCATTGCATGAGCGTATGCAAAATCCTGAATGGGCAGAACGTTATTCTAGCTTGCAAAGTGAACGAGCTAGCCGTTTCTGGCACGATGATGTTTACGCTGTTCAACGCGCAGAATTATTAGCAGCGCGTTGCAATCCTTCGGATGCTACTCGACAGGCTCATCGTGAGGCGATGCTTGCCCGTTATCAGGATCATGCAGAGCGAGTGAGGCAAGGTGAACGGATGAAAGCTGTTTGGGAGCAAGCTAATCCTGATAGGCATCAACGTCAAGCTGAATTGGCGCGAAATTTGCGTTTGCGCACTGAGATTACTGATGAAGTCTTGAAAGAGGCATTGCATCAAACGGGATCAATTCGAGGAGCAGCACGTTTATTAGAATGTGATCGTGCTGTATTCCGGCGTTTCCCGCATATTATTGATGCGTTCCGAGGTGTGAGCCGTGAAGGTCAGCAAAACCATAAAGTGACACATGTTCGTCCTGTTGCAGGTGATCACGATGTGTTCTGTTTGACCGTTCCTGAAGCGGGAAATTTTGCGTTGGATAATGGCGTTTTCGTCCACAACTGCGGAATAATTGTGAATGTAACGCCCTTAGAACCCGAATGGGAAGGTCACGTTACCTTGGAATTTTCCAACACAACGACGCTGCCAGCAAAAATCTACGCCAACGAAGGCGTGGCGCAGATGTTGTTCTTCGAGTCGGATGAAGTGTGTTCCACGTCCTACAAAGACCGTGGCGGCAAATACCAAGGGCAAACCGGCGTTACCCTGCCCAAAACCTAAGACTGATCAACTACTCCAAACAGTGACAAATAACTTCTGCTTTCACTGTTTGGAGTCTGTTCGGAAGTTAATTTTATTTACAATTCTTTTTGACTTGCGCGGTTTCGATAGCTTCAACTTCGCCTTTGAGTCTTGCTACATCAGCTTGAAAGTCGCCAGACAATTTGCTGACAGGAATACCAACTAGAAACACACCAGCGGCATCTACATTTGCTTTGCTATTTTGCATTTTAGAGAACTTATCCAATTCAGCGCGAGTATCTGCCATTTTGGTGGTTAGTGCGGCACAATTAAGATTGGAATATTTTTCATAGGATACGTAAGAAGCACTGATGGATTCGGGTCTAGTAGCACATGCGGACAGCGTAACGACAGCTAGAGCGAGTAGCGAGTAGCGAGTAGCGAGTAGCGAGTAGCATTATATGATTTCCCAATGTTTGTTTATAGATGAATGATCAAAAACGATGTGTTTTTATGTTCTGTTGTTTGACAGTGGGACTAGAATACTTAATTTTTAACTTGTCATCTGTGATGATTCGCACATTTATTGAGCTATTTAGGCTGAATCGCTAACTATCTCCCGCACAACTCAAATCATATGAGCTTGCACTCTCCACAAAAATCTACGCCAACGAAGGCGTGGCGCAGATGCTGTTCTTCGAGTCGGATGAGGTATGCTCCACGTCCTACAAAGACCGTGGCGGCAAGTACCAAGGGCAAACCGGCGTTACCTTGCCCAAAACCTGAGTATCAAGACCCGGATCAGGCGGCTGTATCCGGGTCTTGCTGCCATTCATCACCGATAATGGTTTCCCGATAGCCCCGCCAACTGGCATAGCCAATGATTGGCAAGGTGACGACAAAGCCCAGAAACAGTGTCAGGAAGCCCAGCAACACCGACCCCAAAATGATCAGCGCCCACAGCAACATGGCAGCCTTGTTTTTCAGGACAGCATTGACACTGCTCAACACGGCTGTAATCGCATCGACCTCCCGATCCATAATCATAGGCAGGGAAAACACGCTGGCGCAGTAAACGACCAAAGTAAACAGCAAACCTACCACAGAGCCGATGATCAGAAAGGTCATTAATTCCGAGGGATTAGGGCTTCGTGCCATCGGTAGAAAAATATTGACAATGGCGGCGGCTCGCGCCCAAACCAAAAAGATAACCAACAGTGCAAAAGCAAACACCATCTGATTGCCGAGGCGTTTCCTGCCCTGTGTCAGGCAAAACCCGATGCGTGGTTTCATGCCCCGATCCAGTTGGCAACTGACGGAATACAAACCCATTGCCAGCGCAGGGCCAAGAAATACAAAGGCTGCAAACAAAACGATGAGCATGGTGAAACTGCCCACTTGCCATGACCACAAGGCAATCAGCCAACTGGCGAGCATGAAAATCGCCCCGTATGCCATGCTCAGGAGCGGCGCTTGCTTAAAATCTTGAAAACCCTGTTTCAGCCAGCGCAGGGGGGCGGTTGGGGAGATTTGACGGCAGGGGGCAATAAACGGTCGCAAGCGGACGCTTGCTGTGGTTTCAGGCTGATGAGCGTTAGGGTTGGTTTCTTCTGTTGACATGGTGAAATCCTCCTCTGGTTTCCATTAATGAGAATACACCAGAAATGGCTGATTCGCCGATTTAGTGGGCGGCTAGTTTTCCCAACACATGGCTGACGGAAACAAAGGCAAAACTCGCCGTCACCGTTGTCACCGACCCAATTCCCCCCGCGCAACTCAAATCACACGCACTTGCGCCTTCTGCCCGTTCCGGCAAGCTCATCGCTTCCTCTGACCACACGGCAGGCACGTCAAAACGGCGTTTGGGATTGCTGCTAAAACCGTAATGCTGGCGCAATTCCTTACGCACTTTTGATAGCAACGGGTCTTGCAAGGTTTTGGTCAAATCGGTCAAGCGGATTTTGGTCGGGTCTTTTTGCCCACCCGCGCCACCTGCGGTAATTAAGCGGATTTTGTTACGGCGGCAATGCGCAATCAGTGCCGCTTTGGTGCGGGCATTGTCGATGCAATCCAACACGTAATCGAATTCGGGTTTGATGAGAGTTGCAAGGTTGTCCTTGTCGATAAAATCTTCAACGAGATGTAATTGGCAGGCAGGATTAATGTCGAGGCAACGTTCCCGCAATACGTCAATTTTGGCACGTCCAATCGTGCTGCCAAGGGCTGGCAACTGGCGATTGATGTTAGATTCAGCAACGTTATCAAGGTCGATCAGCGTCAATGTGCCAATGCCACTACGCGCCAAGGCTTCCACCGCCCACGAACCCACGCCACCCACGCCAATCACGCACACATGCGCGGCGGTGAAGCGGTTAAATGCCGCCTCACCGTAAGTGCGGATGATGCCGCCAAACCGACGACCAACATCAACTCCTTCTCCCTTCACCCCTTGCGGGGGAAGGGTTGGGGATGGGGGGGTATTCTTCACCCAGCGTAAGGATCGCGCAAAACAATCGTCTGGTCGCGGTCAGGGCCTGTCGAAATAATGTCGATAGGCGTTTCTACCGCTTCCGCCAAACGCGCCAGATACGCCTTAGCATTGGCAGGCAACGCATCATAACTGGTCACGCCAAACGTCGATTCTGTCCAACCCGGCATGTCTTCATAGACCGGTTCGCAACGCGCAAACTCATCGGTGTCAACGGGTGGCACATCAAGAATCTTGCCATCCAATTTGTAAGCAGTACACATACGTACCGTTTCCAACCCGTCCAGCACGTCCAGCTTAGTAATGCACAGCCCGCTGATCGAGTTAATGTGCATGGCACGGCGCAAAGAAACCGCATCGTACCAACCACAACGGCGCGGACGACCTGTAGTCGAACCAAACTCATTACCTTGCTTGGCAATGTAAGCACCCACGTCATCAAACAACTCAGTCGGGAATGGGCCAGAACCAACACGGGTGGTGTAGGCTTTGGTGATACCGAGGATGTAATCCAGATTGCGCGGGCCGATACCCGAACCTGTGCAAGCCCCGCCAGCGGTAGTGCTGGAAGAGGTCACAAACGGATAAGTCCCGTGGTCAATATCCAGCAACGTACCTTGCGCACCTTCCAGCATCACGTCTTTGCCCGCTTTGCGCAATTCAGCCAAACGGTTCGGAATGTCGGTAATCATCGGCTTGATGATTTCTGCCATTTGCATGGCTTCCGCCAGCACTGCTTCAGGGTCAACTGCGTCACATTTGAAGTAGTTGACCAGCATGAAATTGTGGTATTCCATGATGCCGCGCAGCTTGGTTTCAAACTGTTCTGGGTTCAGCAAATCGCCAACGCGCAACCCACGGCGGGAAATTTTGTCTTCGTAAGCCGGGCCAATGCCGCGCCCTGTCGTGCCGATGGCTTGCTTGCCACGTGCTTTTTCGCGTGCTGCATCCAGAGCCACGTGGTAAGGCAGGATCAGTTGGCAGCTTGCGGAAATTTTCAAACGGCTACGTGCGGGAACGCCACGCGCTTCCAGCATCTCGATTTCTTTGAGCAGGGCATCAGGAGCGACGACCACGCCGTTGCCAATCATGCACTCCACGCCTTCACGCAAAATGCCAGATGGCACTAAATGCAGCACGGTTTTTTCACCGTTGATGACTAACGTATGCCCAGCATTATGCCCACCTTGAAAACGTACTACGGCGGAGGCATTTTCAGTCAGCAGATCCACGATCTTGCCTTTGCCTTCATCACCCCACTGCGTGCCCAATACAACGACGAATTTTCCCATGTCAGTCTCGCTCTCTCGCTCAAATGTGCCAAAAGGTGTTAGTAAAGATTAAACAGCCACGACGTTCCAGTGACCGTCTTGCTGAATGATGTGTTGGCTGCAACCTAATGCTGCCGCGTCATGTGTTTGCCCGTCCAGCGCCCGGATAACCCGTTGCTGTTGACTGCGCAATGTCCGAATCAGTTGTTCCAGCGCCGCATCTTGTACCGCTGGGGCAAAAATACTGGCGTTGCCCGCACGTTGCTGCTGTGGCAAAGCAAACGTTGCCAAGGTGCGCAAATCGGTGCTGAAACCCGTGGCAGGGCGGGTGCGCCCAAAGGCTTCGCCGATGCCGTCGTAACGCCCGCCGCGTGCGACTTCGCGCCCCATGCCCGATGTATAAACACCGTACACAATGCCAGTATGGTAGTCGTAACCGCTCAATTCAGCCAGATCAACATGAATCTTGCAGGCGGGGAAGTGCGCCGCTACCCGTGTGGTTAGGGTGCGTAAATACGTGAGGGCATCCTGAACGTCGCTCGGTGCATTCGCAAACAATGCGGCGGCTTGATCAAGTACATCAACCGCCCCATTCAAGCGCGGCAATTGCTGCAAATAAGTGCTGATGTCAGCGGGCAAATTGGTTGTTGCCAGCCATGCATCAATTTCTGGCAGGGATTTGCGCACCAGCATGTCATAGAAATGACTTTCTTGCGCCGCATCCAACCCAGCAGCCCGCGCTAAACTGCGGAAAATGCCAACGTGACCTATGTCCAGCAGCAAGTCGGGGATTTGGCAATGTGTCAAGGTTTCCAGCAACAGGCTGATCACTTCAAAATCACTGTCCAATCCGGCATGACCAAACAGTTCTGCACCTACTTGCAAAGGGGAACGTGAACCGTCGTGGAAACTGCGAGTACGCAAGACACTGCCGATGTAACACAGGCGATTCGGCTGTTCGGTTTGCAATTTATGCGCATCAATTCTCGCAATCTGCGGGGTCATATCCGCCCGCACGCCCATCATCCGTCCGGTCAATTGATCGGTGAGTTTAAAAGTTTGCACGTCAAGGTGTGTGCCGTGACCGGTGCGCAGCGATTCCATGAATTCCACCAGTGGTGGCATGACCAAACGGTAGCCCCACGTGGCGTAAAGATCGAGTAAGCGGCGGCGCAGTTGCTCCAGCGCTTCGGCTTCGTCGGGCAGGGCTTCGCTGATGCCATCGGGAAGCGCCCAATATTGGTGAGTATTCAGCATGGTTTGTGACTAATCGGTCAAAAAGAGCAGTAGGATACCAGCAATTACACCTACCAGACCAATGGTTCGTAAGGTTTTGTCGGGCAATTCGAGTAATTGACGGTAGGTTTCACGGAGGCGGGAGGGGCTTAAGAATGGCATAAGCCCCTCCAAAATCAACAGGAGGGCGATAGCAGTGAGTAAATCGTTCCAGTTAAACGTCACTGCTTAGGGTTGCAGCGCTTGCTGTTTGAAATAGCGGAAGAACTCGGACGTCGGTTCCAGCACCATGACATCACCGTTTTTACCTATGGTGTTGCGGTAGGCGCTCAAGCTACGGTAGAACGAGTAAAACTCGGCATCTTGCTGGTAAGCCTGCGCGTAGATTTCAGCGGCTTTCGCGTCACCTTCACCACGAATTTTTTCCGCTTCCTTATAGGCTTCGGCCATGATAATGGTGGATTCACGGTTAGCATTCGCTTCGATCTTCGCGCCTTCTTCTTGACCGCGTGAGCGGAAGTCTTGGGCAACCCGTTCCCGGTCGGAGCGCATCCGATTGTAGACGGAATCGCTGACGGTATCGGGGAAGTCGATGCGGCTAACCCGCACGTCGACGATTTCTATCCCTAACTGTTTGGCAACTTCCTTGGATTTGCTTTCGACACCCTGAAGGATGCTGCCGCGTTCACCCGACAGCGCCTCTTGGATGGTGCGTCGGCTGAACTCGTTACGCAAGCCATCTTTCATAAGCTGTTCCAGACGATTTTCAGCATCAGGAATGCGTCCGCCGCCGGTTGAGCGGTAGAATGCTGAAACATCTTCAATGCGCCATTTCAGGAAAAAATCCACCGTGACATACTTTTTCTCACCCGTCAGGAATTGCTCCGGGCGCGAGGCGAGTGTTTGCACTGTTGCTGGAAATTTACTAACAGTGGTGATAAACGGCATACGGAAGTTTAATCCCGGTTTGATGTCAGCATTCACGATTTCACGGAACTTGAACAAAATCGCCTTTTCACGTTGATCCACCGTATACACCGAAGAATACAGCAGCAAAGCAAGCGCACCCGCGACGACCGCGAGTATGTTTTTAATATCCATTAGCGGCTCTCCCTTACACCAGCTTCCCGACCTGTGCGCGTAACCTCGGCATTGGTAGCCGGAACATCGGTGGGCGTTGGTGTCGCATTCGATTTGTCAGTCGCATTTTGCATGGCAGCAGCGGCAGCTTGAGCCGTATTGCCAGCCGCCGTGCTGGTTTGACCGTTCAATTGATCCAGTGGCAGGTACAACATATTATTGCTGTTGGAATCAATCACGATTTTGCGGCTACCCGCCATGACAGTTTCCATCGTTTCCAAATACAAGCGTTCGCGGGTAACTTCAGGTGCTTTGCGGTATTCCGTAACTAACTGCATGAAACGTGAAGCGTCACCTTCTGCGCGGCTGACCGTCTCCTGACGAAACGCTTCAGATTCTGCTTTTAAGCGTGCGGCTTTACCGCGTGCTTCAGGAATCACTTTGTTCGCGTAAGTTTGGGCTTCGTTTTGATAGCGGTTAGCATCTTCACGCGCTTTGTTGGCTTCGTCAAACGCTTCTTTAACTTGCGGCGGGGCTTCCGCATACGTCAAGTTGACGGTAATGATTTGCAAACCTGATTTGTAATTATCCAACACCTGTTGCATTTGGTTTTGAATATCACTGGCAATTTGCGCCCGGCCTTCTTTGAGGATGAAGTCCATGTCATTGCGTCCGATCACTTCACGCGCCACGCCACGCATGACTTGATAGAGTGTCCCTTGCGTCTGATCGGCCAAGAAATCCGGGTTGAGGATATTGAAGGCATAATCTTCAGGATTCCGCACTTTATACTGCGCTGCAACCGCGACTTCGACGATATTTTCGTCTTTGGTCAACATGGTATTGCGATCTTGTGCGCTTCGGTTTTGCTCGGTATCGACGATTTCAACGGTTTCAATGGGGTAGGGTAAGCGCCAATGCAAACCCGCGTCCGTGGTGGCTTGATAAGCACCAAACCGCAGCACTAAACCTTGTTGACGCGCATCAACCGTGTAAAAGCCTGACAATAACCAGCCGACAACAAACAATATCAATAGAAAAATGATACCTTTGCTGCTGTTTTGACTGGAGTTGTCACCATTGCCACCGGAACCGCCGAATAGCTTGCCTAATTTTTCATTCAATTTGCGAATCAGCTCTTCAGGGTCATTGCCGCCTGAGCCACGTTTTTTTCCTGACCAAGGATCTTGTTGATTCCCACCCGGTTCGTTCCAGGGCATAGTTGAAGCTCCTAAAATGTTCGACTGTTTGCTAGTGTTGAGGTTATAGAATAAATTTCAACGCAAAGCATAACAGATTAGCTTGTAGAGTTCGCAACTCACCCTGAAAAAATGGTGTTGAAATCCAGATAAAGTGCTTGCAATGTAAAGCAAGTACACCACCAATGATAATTTTTAATTATTATTAATTGCTTATGTTCTATGAGTATAGTGATGTGTATTATAGCAATTCACCTCAAATAGCTATAATATCGAACAAATCAACCCTAAGTGTCATTACAATTTGGATAACATTATGATGTCTGACGAATGCATTGCTCGCCAGATGCGTAGCATTTTTTTCCCAGCGCACCAGCGCCATGCCTTTCATCGCCTTAATGTGGAATACCTCGCATCCTTACAAGGGCTGGAATCGCCCGCCCTGAGCGACCTGCTAGAAACAGGCATACGCGGCAATTTGCAGCGAGCGAGTGAGAGTGATGCGGTGATGCCGAGCTTACGCCATCAAGTGGAATGGATGGCGGCGCTTATTGCCCAGCAAGGTGCATGGCTACAGCAAGATAAGGAACGCCAGCGCAAGCAATTGCTCAGCAATAGCGAAGGCAATTTCATCTTATACCGTGCGGGTATGAGCGTTGATTTTGCGGGGAAAAAGCTATCAGAAGCCTTGCTGGTTCCGGTGCATGATGCCCAGCAGCGGGTAGCACTGGCAGTGCAAATGCTCAAAGATGGGTTGCAGGTCAACCCACTCAATTACCGCGCCCATTTTGAGCTGGGCTGGGCGTATTTGTTTATGCTGAATCAATTGCCGGAAGCCACGTTTCATTTGGACGCAGCAGCGCAACAGGCACAGGCCGCTTCTGACCCTTTGTTTGCGCGGTTTGCACGACGGCATTTGGCTGATGCTTGGTATGGGCGGCAAGAATTTAGCAAAGCAGCCGACATTGCCTTGAGTATTTTGCCTGAGGCGGCTCCCGATGATCTGGAAGTGCGTTATGAATTGTCGCGTTATTTGAGCGCCGCTGGTGACATCCCCTCAGCAGCACAATATTTGGCGCAAGTGGTCGGGCGTTCAGCGATTCACTACGTACAGGCGCAAGCTGAACCAGATTTTGTCGGGCAGGGTGAAATCCAGACGGTGTTGGAAGATTTGCGCAGTATTCGCCTCCAACGCATTCAGCATTATGTTCATGCCAACTGGAAACAGGATGCGCTCGCAACCTTACCCTTGCCCGATCAGATTGATTCGGGTGAGTTGTTCAACCAAGTGGTGGATCAGCATGAGCGGGTGATGACGCATTTGCCTTATGCGACCTTGAGCCAGCGCGAAAAGCAAATAGGGGATCGGATTTTGGATGCCTCCAGACAGCGTATTATCCGTGAAGTGCGTTTGCGTTCGCGTCACTACGAACAAGTGGCTGAAAAAGAGCGCCAGCGTTGGTCATGGGTCAATCAGACGGGCGGCGTTTTGGTGCATTTATCCACCATTTTGCTGTTGGCTTCCCTCATGTTTTACCTGCTACGTTTTGCGCTGGATCTCTTGGGGGTGGGTAATTTGTTGAATGCCGACACTTTGGTCGGCAATATTTTGGGAAGTATGCTGTTGCTGGGCATCACCGGGGTGACGCTGCTTCAATTTGTGCCGTGGGGCATGAAAAAATTGTTACTGAAGCAGCTTGAACTCGACAATACGGTCAGTGTTTTGAAGTCTTCTTCCTGAACAACACCAGTGCGGGAAACAGCAGGGCTAACCAACCGCCTTCCAATACGCCCGCCCCGCCCGGATAGCTGGCGCGTGGGTCATTCAGTGATGCAACCGGTGCTTGTGCATAAGGTGGCGGCGCAAATTGCTGAATCCAAGTGGCATAACTGGCAACACGGGTGTAAATGCCATATTTCCCCGGCATTGCGCAACCTTCGCCTTGACTAACAATGCCTACCTGACGGTAAACCCCGTTTTGTTGCACCATCAGGGGGCCGCCGCTATCGCCAACGCAAGCGTCGCGCCCACCTTGTGGGTAGCCTGCGCACAACATGCTGGATTGAATTTTGCCACCGTAAGAGGTCGGGGCATTGCAGGCTTCATTGGGAACGATTGGAACCGTGACTTGCTGCATTTGCGTGGGATAATTGCCGGGATAGCCGTTATTGGCCTTGGCAGCACGTGCGCCCCAGCCAACCACGGTTGCGGCAGTGCCGGGCGGCGGATTATCGGCGTAAATGGGCATGGTTGCGCCTTCTAAGGGGGCTGCCAGCATCAACAGCGCTAGGTCATTCGCGCCATTGCTCATGTTATAATGGGGGTGAACCACAATTCGCTGAATTTGCATGTGCCGCCCATTCGGGGAATCTAACCCGGTTGCCCCTGAAAACGTCACCAAGTCGGGCGTGCCGTATTCATAATACAAGCCTTCCGCTTCGCCCCTGATACAATGCGCGGCAGTCAGCACCCACAGGGGTGGATCAGATTGCCACCGCAGAGTATTTGCCCATCGCGGGTGGTTTTGATGGCAACGACCGAAGGCCAAGCGTTTTGCCCAACTGGATTGCCGCCGACAATGCGCATGGTCAACTCGTTAGCGTTGAGTGTTTGCAGCGGCATGAGTGCCAGAAGTAGCAGCCCTAATAATTTGTACATTATAAATCCCCTGTGACGTTATCATTTTGCCCACTGATTACGACCACGGGATTTTAAAAAATACTGCATAAGGATGAAAAAATTTATGAGTTTTATTTTAGTAACCGGCAATGCGACGCTGGATATTGTCAATGTGGTTGAGCATTACCCACAAGAAGACGAGGAAATGCGTGCGGTGCAGCAGTGGCGCGAGACGGGCGGCAATGCGGCGAATGTGGCGCAAGTGTTGGCGGATCACCTGCATCGCTGTGATTTTTGCGGATTAATTGCGCAAGACAATGACGGCGATCACATTTTTAGCGCATTGGGCGAAAAATCCATTGGTTTGGAATACGCGGTGCGTCAAACGGGTAAATCCCCCGTGTCTTACATCACCCTGAATCAGCAAAATGGCAGTCGCACGATTGTGCATCACCGCGATTTGGTGGAATTGGCGGCGGCGGATTTTTGCCGGATTCCGGTATCGCATTACGATTGGTTGCACTTTGAAGGGCGTAACGTGGCTGAACTCGCTGCGATGCTGGCTTATGCCCGCGACAATATTTTCGACCAACCCGTATCGCTGGAAATCGAAAAAGTGCGGGATGGCTTGGAAGATTTGATTCCGCAAGTGGATCTGGTGATGTTTCCGCGAGCGTATGCGCAGGCGCACGGGTTTCAGGATGCGGAAAGTTTTTTGCGTGATCGGCAAGCCAAACACGGCAAGGTGTGGATGACGTGTACGTGGGGGGCGGAAGGTGCTTGGGCAATTGATCAGCTTGGGGTGGTCTTTCATGCGCCAGCGTTGGCGGTTGAAGTGGTGGACACGTTGGGGGCGGGCGATGTGTTTAACGCTTGCCTGATTCATGCGTTGGCAACGGGGCAATTGCTGGAGGAGGCGTTGCATTACGCCGTGAAGATGGCGGGGCGGAAAGTGCAGCAGCAGGGATTGAACGGATTTCTAGCGAAATGAATGGTGCCCGGAGCCGGACTCGAACCGGCACGCTGTTACCAGCGAGAGATTTTAAGTCTCTTGTGTCTACCGATTTCACCATCCGGGCAGGAGGGACTTAGGTAGGGCGCTAATACTACCTAACTCTACTGCTGGCTGCCAGTATTTTTGTTAGCATTTTGCAGTTTCCGCCACCATAACCGTCAGCCTGCTATAATGCGTCGTATTATTGGGATGCTAAAAGGAATCAGCCGCACCATGCAGTATTTAAAAACCGTGTTGTTTACTATGGGAATGTTGTCAGGTGCAATCGTGCAGGCCGATTGTACCCCGCCGGATTTTAAGCGTTGGATGACAGATTTCCAGCAAGAAGCCACCGCCGCCGGTTTGCCCGCAGACGTACTCAAGAACCTCAAACCTGACTCCGCTGTGCTTAAGCGCGACCGTTCGCAGCAAGTGTTCGCTCAAGATTTCCTCACCTTTGCCACCAAGAAGGTCAGTGCGAACCGTTTGGGGTTGGGGCGCACGCATCTAAAAAAACACGCGGCGTTGCTGAAGCGTATCGAACAGGAATACGGCGTACCGGCTGAAATTTTGGTGGCGCTATGGGGTTTGGAAACCGATTTTGGAGCAGTCACGGGCGATTTTTCCACGCTACGTTCGCTGGTAACGTTGGCGCACGATTGTCGCCGCTCGGATATGTTTCGTGCTGAATTGCTCAGTGCATTGCAATTGGTGCAAAAAGGCGATTTGACCCCTGCAAAGATGCGTGGCGCATGGGCGGGCGAGGTGGGGCAATTGCAATTCATGGCATCCAGTTATGACCGCTATGCGGTGGATTTTGATGGCGATAAGCACCGTGATTTGATTCATTCCAGCGCCGATGCCTTAGCGTCTGCGGCAAATTTGCTGAAGATTAACGGTTGGCAAGCGGGTGAACCTTGGCTCCAAGAGGTGAAAGTTCCCATCGAGATGGATTGGTCGCTGGCGCGTTTGAATAACCGTTTGCCGCTGGAAGATTGGGCGGTGCAAGGTGTTAAATATGCCGATGGTAGTGCTTTAAGTGGCACTGGTGCGGCGGCTTTGTTGTTGCCGATGGGTAGACATGGCCCCGCATTCCTTGCCTTTCCGAATTTCGAGGTATTTTTGGAATGGAATGAATCGACGGTGTACGCCACGACTGCGGGCTATTTTGCCACGCGGTTGGCGGGTGCGCCGGTGCTGCGCCAAGGCAATGCGCCCGTTAACGTGCTGACAGTCGGGCAAACTCAACAGTTACAAGCGAAACTGCAAGCACAGGGACAAGCTATTTCCAAAGTCGATGGGATTATTGGTGAGGAAACTCGCGAAGCAGTGCGTCAGGTGCAGCAAAAATTAGGGCTGCCGGTGGATGGCTACCCTGATCCTGAATTGCTGGCACGCCTGTAATGCAGTAACATTACCCACCGCAAAATAGGTATACAGGTACGGCAACGGGTAACGCTTGCCGAGTTTATGGATAACACGTAATACGGTTGGTTTCAGTGGATATACAACTTTCACAGCGCGTTGGGCGCGTCAAACCTTCGCCTACTCTTGCCATCACGGCATTGGCAGCTCAGCTTAAAGCATCAGGCCGCGATATTATCGGTTTGGGGGCAGGTGAACCCGATTTTGATACTCCCGATCACATTAAACAGGCGGGCATCGAAGCCATCCAAACCGGTCAAACCCGTTACACGGCGGTAGACGGTACACCTGCTTTGAAACAGGCGATTATCCGTAAATTTAAACGCGATAACGGTTTGGATTTCACCCCAAAACAGATTTTGGTGTCGTGTGGTGGCAAACAGAGTTTTTATAACTTGTGTCAAGCGCTGCTGAATGCGGGGGATGAAGTGATTATTCCCGCACCCTACTGGGTATCGTACCCCGATATGGTGTTATTAGCCGATGCAGTGCCGGTCATTGTTGCCGCTGGTCAAACCGAAAACTTCAAGTTATCCGCCGCCAAATTAGAAGCGGCGATTACCCCGAAAACGCGCTTATTTGTGATCAATAGCCCTTCAAACCCGACCGGGGTGGCGTATACAGGTGAAGAATTGGCGGCACTCGGTGAGGTATTGCGGCGTCATCCTCATGTCTTAATTGCCACCGATGATATGTACGAGCATGTGCTGTTTGAAGGGCGAAAGTTTGTCAATATTTTGAATGTTTGCCCGGATTTGTACGCGCGTACCATTGTGCTGAACGGGGTTTCCAAAGCGTATTCCATGACCGGATGGCGTATTGGTTACGCTGGCGGCCCGGAAAAGCTGATTGAGGCGATGACAATTATCCAGTCACAAAGCACCTCAAATCCCACTTCCATTTCGCAATACGCGGCGGTGGTGGCGTTGGATGGCGATCAGGGCTTCATTCAAACGATGGTGAACGCTTTTGAACAGCGTCATGCCTTCGTGGTAAAAGCCTTTAATGCCATGGATGGCGTGGATTGTTTGCCAGCCGATGGCACGTTCTACAGTTTTCCGAACGTAGAAGGCATGATCCAGCGTTTAGGGCTGGAAAACGACACCGCTCTCGCCAGCTATTTGCTGGATAAAACCGGCGTGGCGGTAGTGCCGGGTTCGGCCTTTGGCCTAGACGGGCATATCCGCATTTCGTTTGCGACCAGCATGGCGAATCTGGAGAATGCCTTGGGGCGCATCGCTTCCGTTTAATTTGCCAAGCAATTGGCAGCTAATAGCGGCTAATGAAGGGCGGGAAGTTCTCGCCCTTTTTAGTTGCCTGACACGGGGTATTGATTTTCTAAATGCGTCATGACCAAATCTTGCAAGATGATAAATTCATCATTTTGCAATAAATCTTTGTAGAGTTTGTTGCCCAATAATGTGCGCAGTTTTTCGTACAAGTAGGGTAATTCAAAAGCTGTGTGTGTGGTATTGTGCGTCATCGTGGTGTTTTTCAAACGTGCCTCAGCGGGTAGTGCCGTCAGTGAAGTCGCAATGAATAACACCCCTAATGCAACAACTTTGCAGTGTTGACTCAACATAATAAGCCCCCTCTATTGGTATTCCAACCATCTCAACGCTAACACTAAAATTTATTATCGCGCCGATCAGTCACATTGTGATGTGAGCAGGTTCACATTCATAGAGGAAACTTTGCTTTTTATCAATAAACTTATGAATCTGGTGATCAATCGCGGTAGCGGCGCACCAAGTCGGCATACGCATCAATCCGCCGATCACGCAAGTAAGGCCACCAGCGTCTGACTTGCTCGGTGCGGTCTAAATCCAGCGTGACGACCAGTTCGGCAGGGGTGGTGGTATCGGCTTGTGCCAGCAATTCGCCTTGCCAGCCGACAATCATGCTCGATCCCCAAAATTGACTGCCTGCGGTTTGCCCGCTGGGGTCGCCTTCAAAGCCGATGCGATTGGCGCTTAATACCGGGATATTGTTGGCAACGGCGTGCGAACGTTGAATGGTTATCCACGCTTCGCGCTGCCGCGCTTGCTCTTCTGGCGTATCTTGCGGGTTCCAGCCAATCGCAGTGGGGTAGAGCAGCAATTCTGCGCCCGCAAGTGCCATCAGCCGTGCGGCTTCGGGATACCACTGATCCCAACAGACCAACACGCCTAACGTTGCCAAGCGGGTTTTGATTGGGGTGAAACCCAGATCGCCGGGGGTAAAGTAGAATTTTTCGTAATAGCCGGGGTCATCGGGGATGTGCATCTTGCGGTATTTCCCCGCAATGCTGCCATCGGTATCCAGCACCACAGCGGTGTTGTGATACAAGCCCGTGGCGCGTTTTTCAAACAAGGAACATACAATCACAATGCCCAATTCGGCAGCGAGTTTGCCCAAGGTGTCGGTGCTAGGGCCGGGAATGGTTTCGGCAAGGTCGAAATAATCGGTGTCTTCGACTTGGCAGAAATACAGCCCGGTATGCAATTCCTGCAACATCACTAACTGTGCACCTTGCGCAGCAGCGCGGCGAATTCCAGCGATACTCTGTTCCAAATTGGCGGTGTAATCGGCGGTATTGCTGTGTTGCACCACGGCAACGGTGACGGGACGACTCATACGCTAACGACCTCTTGCGGAATTTGCATGGTGATACAGTGGAGACTGCCGTTTTGGGCAATCAACGCGCGGCAATCAATCGGGATAATCTCATGCTGCGGGAATGCGGCTCGCGTTTGTTCGATGGCAACCGGATCAAAACATTCATCGGCATACACGGGTAACAATACCGCACCATTGATGATCAGGAAGTTGACGTAACTCGCGGGCAAGCGCCGCCCCTCTGCGTAAATCGCTTCCGGCATGGGGATCGGAAATAGGCGGTACGGTTCACCATTGGCTTGACGTAAGGCTTGCAGTTCGGTTTGCATCGCTTGCAACGCGGGGTAATGCGAATCGGCTGAATCGGTGCAACTCATGTACACGATACTCTCAGCGTCAGCAAAGCGTGCCAGCGTGTCGATGTGCGCATCGGTATCGTCGCCTTCCAAATGCCCGTGTGCCAGCCACAAAATGCGGGTAACACCGAGTGCTTGGCGTAATTCGGCTTCGATTGCGGTTCTATCCAGTGTTGGGTTGCGGTTGGGGTTGAGCAGGCAAATTTCCGTGGTCAGCAATGTGCCTTGCCCATCCGTTTCGAGGCTGCCGCCTTCCATCACCAGCGTGTGCGCTTCCAAAACATTGTGTTGCAGCAAGGGGAGCGCGGCGAGTTGTCGATTAACCGCATTGTCTTGCGCCGCGCCGAATTTGCCGCCCCATGCATTGAAGGTGAAATCCAGCAATAAGGGTTTGCCATCGCGCATCACGGTGATGAATCCGAAGTCCCGCGCCCAGGTATCATTGTAAGGCATTTGCACGAAATGTACCCGTTCTGGTCGGTAGGTTTGCGTGCTTAATGCGGCGATAATGTGTGCCTGATGCGGTGCATCGTGGCAGAGCAATAGCACGTTTTCGCGGTGGCTGATGGCACTGACGATTTCGGCGTAACAGGTTTCAGCAGCCTCCAGATTGTCTGCCCAGTCGGTGTCGGGGTGCGGCCATGCCAATAAAACGCCCCATTGGGGATGCCATTCGGCAAGAAAGTCACGATTTTCCATCAGATTTGGTCACATCATCGGCTAACAAAGCCGCGATTATACAAAGCTGTTTTGTTAAGGGCGACTGTTATTCTGCATTGGCGCATACGGTTATTTTCCCCTTATTTGCTTGTAGCTATTTAACCAAAATGCGACAAAGGTGGGACAATACTTATATTTACCATTATGACAGAGAGCAGATGACCATGATTAAGCAACTTTTCGGCTTGGCAATCAGTTTGTTTGCCGCCAGCAATGCACTGGCTGAACCCGTGGCAGGGCCTGCCACCGACAATGGTTGCCCGGCGGCGCTGAATTTCACCTTACGCGAATTGGGTTCGGATAAAACCGTTAATTTGTGCGAAGCCTACAAGGGCAAGGTGGTGTTAATGGTGAATACCGCCAGCAAGTGTGGCTTCACCCCGCAATTTGACGGTTTGGAGAAGTTGTATAGTGACTACAAAGATCGTGGTTTGGTGGTACTGGGGTTTCCCTCCAACGATTTCGCTGGGCAAGACCCCGGTTCAGAAAAAGAGATTAAGGATTTTTGCGAGCTGACCTATGGGGTTAAATTCCCCATGTTTGAGAAAACCCAAGTGCTCAAAGACAATGCGTCGCCACTTTACAAAGTGCTAGGGGAAATGGCGAAAGAGCACCCTAGTTGGAATTTCCATAAATACGTGCTGAATACCAAGGGCGAGTTAATCGGCAGTTTTTCCAGCTTTGTGACCCCGCAAAGTGATAAACTGGTGAAATTAATTGAAGCGAACTTGCCGTAATGCAGCATGAAGACAAAATAAAAATTGGGATTAGCGCTTGCTTGTTGGGTCAGCAAGTGCGTTTTGATGGCGGGCACAAGCATGACGGTTATATTACCGGCACGCTTGGCCTGTATTTTGACTTTGTGCCGCTCTGCCCGGAAGTGGGCATCGGCTTGGGTGTGCCGCGCCCGACTTTGCATTTGGTGCGTAATGACGGCTCGTTGCGGGCAGTGAATGTGAAAGATCCAACGATTGATCATACGGATGCATTATCTCGCTATTTTGAACAATCGCTACCGCAGTTAGCAGGTATCCACGGCTATATTCTGAAGAAAAACTCGCCCAGTTGCGGCATGGAGCGGGTGAAAGTTTACACATTGGTGAAGCAAAATTTGCCGCCAGATCGCGATGGCGTTGGTATTTTTGCGCAGGCGTTACGCGAAAAATTTCCCTTGCTACCCGTTGAGGAGGAGGGAAGGTTGTGCGACCCCGTGCTGCGGGAAAATTTTATCGGGCGGATTTTTGTGTATCACCGCTGGCAACAATTACTCGCGGCGGGGTTGAAAGCGGCTGATTTGGTCGATTTTCATGCTGATCACAAATACGTGCTGATGGCGCATGACCAAGATATTGCGCGTGAATTAGGGCAAATGGTCGCCCAAGCAGGGGTTGTAGACGATTTGCCCGCATTGGCGGCAGATTATTTTCGCTTACTCATGACCGCATTGGAAAAACGGGTAACACGCGGGCAACATGCTAATGTGCTGATGCACTTGATGGGCTATTTGAAAGGCTGCATTGACGCGGCAGATCGGCAGGAAATGCTGGATACGATCCACCAATACCGGCACGGCTATGTGCCGCTGGTCGTGCCGATTACCTTGTTGAAGCACCATTTCCGGCGGCATCCGCAACCGTATATTGAACGCCAGCATTACCTGAATCCGCACCCCAAAGAGTTAATGCTTAGGAACCAGTTGTAAGCATCTCTTTTGCCAACGCGCGGGTTGCGTGCGTGATTTCCATCCCGCCAATCATTCGCGCCACTTCTTCCACGCGCTGTGTTTGCGTCAAATGCACAATGCCCGTGCTGGTATATTCCGCGCCTTTGATCTTGGTCACTTTGTAATGCTGGTGTGCTTGCGAGGCGACTTGTGGTAAATGCGTGACGCACAAAACTTGGCGATTCGTGCCGAGGGTGCGCAGTTGTTTGCCGACCACTTCGGCAATGCCGCCGCCAATGCCGGTATCCACTTCGTCGAAAATCAGCGCAGGCAGGGTAACTTTTTGCGCGGCAATCATTTGAATCGCCAAACTAATGCGTGACAGTTCGCCACCGGATGCGACTTTCATCAACGGTTTAAGCGGTTGACCGGGGTTGGCGCTGACGGTGAAATCAATGCTATCCATGCCCGTTGCCTGAAAAGTATTGGCGGCATCGTGAACCACTTGAATCGCAAATTTGCCACCCTGCATTCCCAGTTGTTGCATGGCTTGCGAAACGCCGGTGGAAAGTTGTTGCGCGGCTTGCTGACGTGCATGGCTCAGCAGACTGGCTTGTTCGCGGTAAGTCTCAGTCGTCGCTTGTAATTGTTGTTCGAGCGCGTCGAGGTCGTAATCGCCGCCATCGAGTTGCGCCAGTTCTTGCTGGATATGCGCTAAACGTGCGGGGAGTTCGGGCGGTTCGGTGCGGTATTTGCGGGCAAGGCTACGAATGTCAGCAATGCGATTTTCGACTGCTTGTAGGCGTGCCGGGTCAATGTCGAGGCTTTCGGCGTAATCGCGCAATTGCGCAGCGGCTTCTTGCAGTTGAATCTGGGCGCTGGTGAGCAATTCCAGCGACGGTTCTAAGTGCGCATCCACCCGTGCTTGCTGGGCAAGATCGTGAATCACGCGACCCAAGGCCGAATACAGCGACGGCTCGTCGTCGTAGAGTTGCGCGTAACCTTGCGCGGCAGTGCTACGGAGTTGTTCGGCATTGGCAAGGCGGTTGAGTTCCTCATCAAGCTGCTCGGTTTCATTGGGTTGCAACGCGAGGGCTTCGAGTTCTTGCGACTGAAAACGCAATAAGTCGATGCGTTCTTGGTGCTGCTGGTTTTGACTGCTTAATAAGGTGACGCGCTCGTGCAATTTTTTCCATGCTGACCATGCGCGGCGGGTGTTGTCCAGTAGCGTATCGTTGTCGGCGAAGGCATCCAACATCTGGCGTTGCGCATCTTTTTTCATCAGCGATTGGTGTTCGTGCTGACCGTGAATGTCGACCAGTTGTTCACCGAGTTCGCGCAATTGGGTGAGGTTGGCGGGGGAGCCGTTGATCCAGGCGCGTGATTTGCCTTGCGCGGAAATGACGCGGCGGAGGATGCAGGTGCCATCTGCGCCTTCCATGCTTTGCGCTTCCAGCCACACGCGGGCGGAAGGGGTTTGGGTAATGTCGACGCTCAGGGTGATTTCGGCTTTGTCTGCGCCGTGGCGTACCGTGCTGCTGTCGGCTTTATCGCCAAGCACTAAACCGATGGCATCGAGTAGGATGGATTTGCCTGCACCGGTTTCGCCGGTTAAGGCCGTCATGCCGGAATGCAGTTCGAGTTCCAGTGTGTCGATAATCGCAAAATCGCGGATGTGGATGTGGGTCAACATGGCTTACGGTTGCACTCCCCAATGCAGTTTTTCACGCAAAATATGGTAATAATCATAGCTTTGCGGGTGTAATAAACGCACTTTTTCCGGGCGAGTATGAATGCGCAACGCATCGCCGGATTCCAGCTCAATATTGTTATGCCCATCGAAAGACACGCGGGCAGGAATATCGCGGTCTTCGCACAATTGAATGTCGATCACGCTTTGATTGCTGATGACCAAGGGGCGGTCACTCAGGGTGTGCGGGCAAATCGGCACCAGTGCCAAGGCTTGCAGGGCAGGGTGCAGAATGGGGCCGCCACTGGAAAGTGCGTAGGCGGTTGAGCCGGTGGGTGTGGTAATAATAATGCCGTCGGCGCGTTGGGTGTTCACAAAATAACCGTCAATGCGGGTGGTGAATTCGATCATGCGCACTTCATTGCGCACATGCAGCACCACGTCGTTGAGTGCTTCGCCACTGCCGATGATTTCCTCTTCACGGATAACGTCGGCGTGGAGCACGAAACGGGCTTCTTCTTTGTATTGCCCCGCTAACATTTGCTCCAATTGGGTGAGCATGTCAGCGGGGGAAATATCCACCAGAAAACCGACGCGCCCTAAGTTGATGCCAATGAGGGGGACTTCGTGATCGGCGAGTAACCGCCCGGTGGAGAGTAATGTGCCGTCGCCGCCGACGACGATGGCAAGGTCAATTTGCCGCGCCAGCAGGTCGGAGGGCATGGTGGGCAAGCCTAAAATAATGCCTGCATCGCGGTCACAATGGACGTGATAACCGCGTTCCAACAGGAATTCGTGCAACTGAAACAGCGTCTTGTCGACGCGGGTATCGTTGGGTTTGGTAAACAGACCGATGTGAGAAAACGGGTTCATAACCGATGCTTGTGTGAGTAAAGTGGTAAGGCTGGCAAAGCTGGGAATAAAATGCAAGTTAAACAGGCTTGTATCTGTGATGCTTTGCCCCTATAAATGATGGCATGACAATACGCCAGCACCCAGAACTCAACGAACGCGCCCGCCACATCCTCAAAGTGTTGGTGGAAAGCTATATCCAAGACGGACAGCCCGTTGGTTCGCGCAACCTTGCCCGCAGCAGCGGCTTGGATTTAAGCGCCGCCACCATCCGCAATGTGATGGCGGATTTGGAGGATATGGGTTACATCCGTGCGCCGCACACCTCGGCAGGGCGCATCCCCACCTCGCAAGGCTACCGCTTCTTCGTCGATGCGTTAGTCAATATCAAGCCGCTCGAACAGCACGCCATGCACATCCTGCAAGGGCAGTTGAAGGCGGAACGCGACCCCGCCGCCTTAATCCAATCCGCCTCCAGT
This sequence comes from Thiothrix subterranea, assembly GCF_016772315.1. Lineage (NCBI taxonomy): Bacteria > Pseudomonadati > Pseudomonadota > Gammaproteobacteria > Thiotrichales > Thiotrichaceae > Thiothrix > Thiothrix subterranea. The sequence continues at coordinate 3,827,301 of NZ_CP053482.1, forward strand.
TTGCTCTCTGGGATTACCCAACTGACGGGCGTGGTGAGTTTGCCGCGCCGCAATCCTTCGTCCATCCGCCAGATTGAATTCCTGAGCTTATCAAGTCGGCAAGTGCTCGCCATTCTGGTGATGAACCGCAACGAAGTGCAAAACCGTATTATCCAACTCGATGCGGATGTGAGTTCCTCTGAATTGCAACAAGCCGCCAATTTCCTCAATGAACGTCTGATCGGCAAAGATTTGCAGCAAGCCCGCGCTGCCTTGCTCGAAGAAATGCGCGAACACCGCGAAGACATGAATCGCATGATGCTCTCCGCCATAGAGCTGGGCGAAAAAACCGTCGCCGATTTAGGCGATCAAAAGCAAGATGAAGATTGCGTGATTGCGGGTGAAACTAACCTGATGGGTTACGATGACCTGTCGGATATTACCAAGTTGCGCGAATTGTTTGCCGCCTTCACCCGCAAGCGCGATATTCTGGGTTTGTTGGACAAATGCTTGCAGGCGGATGGGGTGAAAATTTTCATTGGGCGCGAATCCGGTCAAGCGGTGTTCGACGAATGCAGTCTGGTGACAGCGCCGTATGAAGTCGATGGCGAGCAATTAGGCGTTCTCGGTGTGATTGGCCCCAAACGCATCCCGTATGAACGGGTGATTCCTGTTGTTGACATTACTGCGAAATTACTGAGTCTGGCGTTGAAATCACGCCATTAGCGTTCCCCCTAATACAATTAAAATGAGGATAGTATGGACACCACTCCCAGCAACATCGGTTTAATCGGTCTCGGCGTAATGGGGTCAAACCTTGCGCTAAACCTGAATGATCACGGCTATGCGCTTAGCGTATACAACCGCACTTACACCCTCACCGAACACTTCATGGCGCAACAGGCACAGGGGCGCACGATTCAAGCCGCGCAAACCTTACCCGAATTCGTCAACCAACTGGCGCAGCCACGCATTATTATGCTGATGGTCACAGCCGGTCTTGCAGTCGATGCGGTGATCGAGCAACTGCTACCGCTGCTCAACCCCAACGACATTATTATCGACGGCGGTAATTCCAACTACAAAGACACCACGCGCCGTTGGCAGGAGTTGACTGCGAAAAACATTCGTTTTGTCGGCATGGGCGTATCAGGCGGGGAAGAGGGGGCGCGGCATGGCCCTTCCCTCATGCCCGGTGGCGCGGTCGAGGCATGGCCTGCGATTCGCGATATGTTTCAAGCCGTTGCTGCCAAAGTGGAGGGTGTCCCTTGCTGTCAATGGCTAGGGGAAGGCGGTTCGGGGCATTACGTCAAAATGGTGCACAACGGCATCGAATACGGCGATATGCAACTGATTGCCGAAGCCTGCCATTTGATGCAACACGCGCTGGGAATGGATTGCGACGCAATGGCGGATACCTTCGCCGCGTGGAATCAAGGCAAGCTCGAATCGTATTTGATCGACATTACCAGCCAGATTTTGCGCCAGAAAGATGCAGGCGGTAGCCCGCTCGTCACCAAAATTCTCGACCGTGCGGGGCAAAAAGGCACGGGGTTATGGACGGCGCAAGATGCGCTCGAACATGCCGTGCCACTGACGTTGATTGGCGAAGCGGTTCATGCGCGGATGTTGTCGGCGCGTAAGGATGAGCGTGTCGCTGCCTCCCAAATCTTGGGCGGCTTATCAGCACCTGTGGCGGCAGAACAGCGGCAAGCCTATCTCGATGCCATCCACGACGCGTTGTATGCGGCGAAGTTGGTGTCGTATGCGCAAGGTTTCATGCTGATGCAAACTGCCGCGAAGCAATACGGCTGGCAGTTGCCGTATGGCGATATTGCCTTGCTGTGGCGGGCGGGTTGCATTATTCGCAGCCGTTTCCTTGGTGATATTAAAGCCAGTTTTGAACGTGAGCCTGTGCCGCAAAACCTCTTGCAAGATCCGTTTTTCGCGCTGGAACTCAAGCAAGCCGCCAGTGGTTGGCGTAAAGCGGTGGCGTTGGCGGTGATGCAGGGTGTGCCTGCTCCGGCGTTGTCGTCGGCGTTGGCATTTTTTGATGGCTACCGCTGTGCGGACGGTTCGGCGAATATTTTGCAGGCACAACGGGATTTCTTTGGTGCGCATGGCTATCAGCGGGTGGACCGTGATCCGGCGCTGCATTTTCATACGCATTGGGGCGCTTCGACTGCGCTCAGCGCACAGGGTGCGGAGGAGCAGTTATGAGTTGCGGTTGCGCGGGGATTTCACACGCTTACGTTATTTTTGGCGCGACGGGCAATCTGGCGGTGCATAAGTTATTGCCAGCGCTTTACCAACTGCATGGCATGGGGCATTTGGCGGATGATGTGGAAATCCTCGGTTGCGGACGTACTCCATTCACGCGGGATTCGTGGCGGGCAGCCGTGCGCCAGCAATTGCTGAAGCAAGGTGTGGCGGAAGATGCGGTGTTGGATAGCTTCATCCAGCGCTTGGACTATTTGGCGGGGAGTTTGACCGAGGCGACGTTTTACCAAACCTTGGGTGCGTGGATTCAGAGCGATGGCGAATGCGCCAATAATGTGATTTTCTACCTCTCGGTCAGCCCGGATTTGTACGTCACTGTCACGGAAGGGCTGGCGGCAGCGCAATTGTTGGATGAGGCGCAAGGTTTCCGACGCATGGTGATCGAAAAGCCGTTTGGTCACGATTTGGAATCGGCGCGTACTTTGCAGCACAGCCTCAGTGAACACCTTAAGGAAGAGCAGATTTACCGGATTGACCATTATGTGGGCAAAGAGGCGGTGCAGAATTTGCTGGTGTTGCGTTTCGCTAATCTGATTTTAGAGCCATTGTGGAATCGTTATCACATTGACCACATTCAGATTACCCACGCGGAAACGGTGGGAGTGGATGGGCGTGCCAGCTATTACGATAAGAGCGGCGGGGCGGTGCGCGACATGATTCAAAGCCATTTGCTGCAAGTGATGGCGCTGTTGGCAATGGAACCCCCCGTGTCGTTGGAAGCGGAAGCCTTGCGCAATGAAAAGGTCAAGGTGTTGCAATCCATTCGCCCGGTAAATTTAGAGCAGCTTGCGACCCATGCGATTCGCGGGCAATACGCGGCGGGCGAGGTGAAGGGTGAAGCTGTCCCCGGCTATTTGCAGGAAACGGGGGTGGCAGCGGGTAGCCATACCGAATCTTACGCGGCAATGAAACTCTACATCGACAATTGGCGTTGGAAGGATGTGCCGTTTTATTTGCGTACCGGCAAGCGGTTGAAAGAGCGGCGTTCGTTGGTGGCAGTGCGTTTTAAACAGCCGCCGATGCAGTTGTTTAAGGGCAGCGGGGTGTATCAGCCGCATCCGAATTGGTTGCTGATTGGGATTCAGCCGGAAGATGCAGTGCGCATGGAAATTTCTGCGAAAGTGCCGGGGTTGGAAATGCGCACCCGCCAGATTGTGATGGATGCGTCGGTGAGTACGCCGGGTGAGCGCAAGGCCGAAGCCTATGAGGAATTGTTGTTGGATGTGATTAAGGGCGACCGTTCGCTATTTTTGCGGTATGACGAGGTGAAAGCGGCGTGGACAGTGGTTGACCCCGTGATGCGACGTTGGGCTGATGATGAGCAGTTGCCGTTGCAATACCCAGCGGGCGGTTGGGGGCCGAAGGCGGCAGAAAAGATTTTTGGTGATTCGGATAGAGCCTGGCGGCATACCTTGTCGTGTAACGGGGGCGAGTGATGTTGCCGAGTGATACGCAAGTGTTGGTAGATGCGGAGGCGGTGGCGCAGCGGGCGTGTGAGTGGATTGCAGCGGCGGCAGCGGTGGCGATTCGGGAGCGTGGGGTGTTTCGCTTGGTGTTAGCGGGGGGCGGTACGCCGCAGCGGGCGTATGATTTGCTGGCGGATACGTTGCAGGATTGGGATAGGTGGGAGATTTTTTGGGGGGATGAGCGGTGTTTGCCGGTTGAGCATGGGGAGCGTAATTCGCGGATGAGCTTGCCGACGGTGCGGCGCTTTCCGATTCCGGCGGAATTGGGGGCGGAAGCGGCGGCGGTGGCTTATGCGCAGACTATCCGTGAGAAATTGCCGTTTGATGTGGTGATGTTGGGGATGGGGGAAGATGGGCATACGGCGAGTTTGTTTCCGCAGGATGGAGAAAAAGGAAGAGGGCGACCGCCGGTCGCCCCTACGAAATCATCCCCTGTAGGGGCGACCGGCGGTCGCCCTCTTCCTCTTCTCTCTCTAACGGTGGCGGTGTTTGATGCGCCGAAGCCGCCGCCGGAGCGGGTGAGTTTGAGTGTGGCGGCGTTACAGGCGTGTCGGCAGCAATTGGTGCTGGTGACGGGGGCGGGTAAGGTCGAAGCGTTGGCGCAATGGCGTAGCGGGGTGCGTTTGCCGATTGCGTTGGCGGTGCGGGAGGATGCTTGTTTGTTGGTGGATGCTTCTGCTTACGGTCAATAGTGGGGCGCGTTAGCCTTTCTCCCACTCAAACCCGACGATATTGCGGATTTGTTTGCTGAACTCGATGCCGACCAGATATAACTCCCGCCCGTCGCGGTATTTGTCGGCGTAGTATTTGGTTTTGATTTGTGCCAATGCTGTGCCGCTGCTTTGTTCGGTGTCGATGGCTTTGAACTCGAAAATGAATAACTTGTTGTCCACGATGGCGGTTAGATCGATTTGTCCGGTGGCGGTGACATCTTCCGCAATGGTGGTCGCACCACAAGCGACCATGTGGGCGTAGAACAGGCTGGCGTAATAGCCTTCGTACTGGTCAATACTGTTATTGCGATACCAATCGTGTGGGATGCTGGCGAAGAAGCGTTTGAACGTATCCCGTAGCCCGTCCATGTCTGCTTTTGCCAGTAGGCGGTAGATTTGTATGCTGGTTTGCGGGGCGCGACTGTTGGTTGGGGTGAGGTAGCTCAGTAAATGGGTGGTTAGGCTGAGTTTGACTTCAAGGTTGGGGTAGCCTAAGACGAAACCCAATTGGTTGCCCATTTGCAGGGTTTCGTGGATGGTGAGGTAACCTGTCTGGAATAGCAGCACTTCGGCGGGGATATTGTCGATGTCGATGCTGCCAAGGCTGGACTCTTGGACTTCGAGATATTCCAGTTGCGGCAGGTAGTAATGTCCGGTTTTGAGCAAGGTCAGCAGAAAGCTGGGGGTGGCGGTTTCAAACCAGTAGCTGCGAAATTGTTGCCCTTTATCGACAAATAACAAGATGTCAAACGGGTTATAAACGGACTCCCCTAACCAATTGTAACCATTGTACCATGCCCTCACTCGTGCCATATCCGCGCCTTTTAGATGGTCATGGAAATGGTGTTCCAGTTCGCTTTGGGTGTAGCCGCACAGGGCGCTGTAACGGGCATCCAGCGTGATGTCGTTGAGGTTGTTTAACCCGCTGAAGAGTGAGACTTGGGAAAATTTGGATACGCCGGTCAGTAGTACAAAGCGCAGCAGGGTGTCACGTCCTTTCAGTACCGAATAGAGGTTTTTTAGACCGTCACGCAATTCGGCGGCGCGTTGGCTGTCCAGAATTTGGTCGAGGATGGGCTTGTCGTATTCGTCGATCAGCACTACCGCAGGTTGCCCGTGGTGTTCCACGGCTCGTTCAAGCAGGAGGGAAAATTGCTGTGGAATGTCATCCGTTTCGGGTAGTTCGATTTGTAGGCGTTTGGCATTGTTGTGCAACTGTGTGCGGATGCGGCTATCCAGTTGTGTGCGGTCGGTATGTACGCCGTCGTTGAAGGTGATGTGGATGACGGGGTGTTTTTTTGTCCAGTCCCATAACGGGTGAATGGCTAAGCCTTGGAACAGTAGTTCGTTGCCCTCGAAGAGTTCTTTGAGGGTGTCAACCAGCAGGGATTTACCGAAGCGGCGGGGGCGGGAGAGGAAGTGATAGCGACTGGTTGTCACCAGTTGGTGGATCAGGGCTGTTTTGTCCACGTAGACGCAGCCGTCGTTGAGAATGCTGCTGAGGGTGCTGATGCCGATGGGGAGTTTTTTCATACAAGGTGCTTGCAGTCAGAAAATAGGATTCAAGTATAGCGAAAATTATTTAACAGGGGTCATAGCGAGATCACCTTAACCATGCAAGAAAGTGGAGAATTGTTAGGAAAGCAGTAGTTACCTGCCACGTCAACCATTTTCCAGCAGGAAATCACTGTGCAGGGGTAGCTGGGCGCGGTGAAGTCGATGGCAATGTCAATTTGAGCGTGCGGTGGCATGTCGGGCAGTAGGTATCTGTTGTTGGCTGGTCGTAGGCCATGCGTCACGATGTTACCGTCTTGTTGACGAACCTTTAGCAGGTTATCGAGGCATATAATACTGCGTTCTTTCCAATGGAGTGTTCCGGTATTTTGGATGCGCCAAATTTTTTCAAAGGTGGTGTTAACGGCGATTATTTCACCATCTGGGTAAGTGATGTCACCTATAAAGCCAATATCGTCCCCTTCTGCAAAGCTTATTGTGCGACCTTCCATGCCGCCGTGGTAGGTAGAGCCGTTGTATTGGAAGTAGACACTGAATAATTCCATCGGATGAACGCCGAGTGCTTCAGCAATTTTGATTAGAGTTTTGAATTTTGCCTCGCCTACATCACCATTAAGAAGATTGTACAAAGTCTTGCGACTGATACCCGCTTTCTTTGATAAGTTATCCATGTTGAGTTGATTTTTTAGTGTTTTTTTTCGTAAAAATGAACCAAATTCGGTGTCCATGGTTGTTAACCTCTAAAGTTTTACGAGTGAACGTGTGTATTGTACTACACATATAACCAATAAGCGCTGTCTATTTGATCGAAATTTGATTAATATGAATTTGTCAATGTGCTAATAGATACCGTTTATCTTTGGAGGTTGGTTATGAGATGGCAGGCAAAAGATGGTGAAATACTATCTGTTCGGTTCTTCTTTTTTATTTTTATACTTTTCTTGGGAATTGGTGTGCCGTCCCAAGCAGCAGCAGATGACCACGGCAACAACACGGGCAGCGCAAGCAGTATTAGCCTGAACAGCAGTGCCAACGGAGTAATTGAGTCCGGTGGTGACATTGATTACTTCCGTGTGACAACGAGTGGGGCAGGGACACTGACGGCTTATACCACGGGTTCTACCGATACTTACGGAACTTTGTATAGTGGCAATTCATTGGCGAGTAATGATGATGCGAATGGCAGCACCAACTTCCGTATCCAGTACAACATTCCAGCGGCAGGAACGTACTATGTGGCGGTCAGGCATTACAGCAGCAGCCAGACAGGAAGCTACTCCCTGCGGGTGGACTTTGTGGGTGACAGCATTGTACAGCCCCCTGTTGTGCAGCCACCTAGCGGTTCAGGTGACGACCACGGCAACAACACGGGCAGCGCGAGCAGTATTAGCCTGAACAGCAGTGCCAACGGAGTAATTGAGTCCGGTGGTGACATTGATTACTTCCGTGTGACAACGAGTGGGGCAGGGACACTGACGGCTTATACCACGGGTTCTACCGATACTTACGGAACTTTGTATAGTGGCAATTCATTGGCGAGTAATGATGATGCGAATGGCAGCACCAACTTCCGTATCCAGTACAACATTCCAGCGGCAGGAACGTACTATGTGGCGGTCAGGCATTACAGCAGCAGCCAGACAGGAAGCTACTCCCTGCGGGTGGACTTTGTGGGTGACAGCATTGTACAGCCCCCTGTTGTGCAGCCACCTAGCGGTTCAGGTGACGACCACGGCAACAACACGGGCAGCGCGAGCAGTATTAGCCTGAACAGCAGTGCCAACGGAGTAATTGAGTCCGGTGGTGACATTGATTACTTCCGTGTGACAACGAGTGGGGCAGGGACACTGACGGCTTATACCACGGGTTCTACCGATACTTACGGAACTTTGTATAGTGGCAATTCATTGGCGAGTAATGATGATGCGAATGGCAGCACCAACTTCCGTATCCAGTACAACATTCCAGCGGCAGGAACGTACTATGTGGCGGTCAGGCATTACAGCAGCAGCCAGACAGGAAGCTACTCCCTGCGGGTGGACTTTGTGGGTGACAGCATTGTACAGCCCCCTGTTGTGCAGCCACCTAGCGGTTCAGGTGACGACCACGGCAACAACACGGGCAGCGCGAGCAGTATTAGCCTGAACAGCAGTGCCAACGGAGTAATTGAGTCCGGTGGTGACATTGATTACTTCCGTATTTCAGTACCCCGCTCAGGAATGATTGACATTTATAGCACTGGTAATACAGATACTTTTGGTATTCTATATAATATTTCTGGTAGCCAGATTGCTTCCAATGATGATGGAAATGGTACTTATGGAAATAATTTCCATATTAATCAATGGATACAAGAATCTGGAACTTATTATATTGCTGTTCGTCATTACTCTAGTTCTCAAGTTGGTGGTTATCAGTTACAGGTGAATTTCTCGTTACCATCTGATGCTCCTACTCTGCAAGAACCATCGGACGGGACTAATAATGTGCCAACTTCTGGAGGCATAACTTTTAGGTGGAGTGCTCCATCTAACGCAACTAACTATCGTATTGTTATTAGCCAGAATAATAGTTTTAGTGGTTTTAACGAAAGTACGATGCAGTGTGATGGAACTTGTTTTACTAATGACTCACCAATTACTACTAATCAGTATGTAAAGCCATCGCTTACTTTGTCAGGACATACTTATTATTGGCGTGTTAGGGCGAATGGAACGGGTGGCGCAAGCGGCTGGAGTAGTGTGAGTAGTTTTACTACAAGTGGAGGTGTTGATATTTCCCAATATCGTTATGCTGATTATTGCAGAACAATTCAGGGGGTAAATGTGCTTGGAGCAGTGGATGATTATAGTTTTTATAAGTGTCAATGCACATCTTATGTCGCATGGCGATTAAATATGCGAGGAGTTCCTTTTACTAATTGGTATGAGGGTGTGCATTTTAGTGATGCAAAAACATGGGATGATAATGTTGCACAAACAAATGGTAAGGTCGCTATTATTTCCAATCCTCAGGCAGGAGATATAGCGGTATATAACTCTGGAGATTCTGGTCATGTGGCTTATGTTGAATCTATTAATTCAAATGGTACGATAAATATCTCTGAATATAATTGGGGAAGTTACAATGCTCCTGGTCAAAGGAGTAATTTAAACAGAGGCTTATTTAACTTCCTTAGGTTTTATTAATTATTTTTCCGCCTCTAAGTCTAATATTATGACTTAGAGGTGATGAGGGGGGCAAGCTCATGAACAAAAAATTTTTATTTAATATAGTATTATTTTCTATAGGATTAATCGGTGGAACCTATTACTTATTTTATGATGATTTTTTGGAAAGAAAGCAAATTTTTTCGTACCAAAAATCATTGGTGGAAATCTTTAAAATAGAACCAAATAAAAGCGCTATCATTGAAGTTAATAGTGAAGGCAACACTGTTGTTAATGAAATGCTCAAAGAAAATACCAGTAATAAGCAATTATTTGTTGAAATAGATGAATTGTTAAGTAAATCTTATTTAGATTTGAGCATGTTGGATAGTAACGTTATTAGTAAGTGTTCGATATGTTTGGATAAGCTCTCAGGAGTTTTTTTATCTAGTCAACTATCCAGCGATGAAATTATAAAATTTGCTACAGCTCTATCTAAAGGGAATCACCCAGAAATTGCGGAGATGTTAGTTAATACTTTACACCAAATTATAGTTCAAGAAGGTTATAGTGAGCGAAGTGATGTGATTTTGTCTGTTCTTGCTAACTTTGATTCGCCTCAATCCGCCAGTGTTTTTGCAGATTATTTGGTGAAATCAAGTTTAGCAGGGGAGGGGGCTGTTGATACTGTTGTTGGCAAAACTTTGCGTAAAATAGTTTTAGGAACAACAGATAGCCACCAAGTAGGTATAGATCTGGCACAAAAATTCTTCGATAGTACCGATATGCAGCAACGTGAGCGGATACTTGCTATTGGACATCCAGAGTCTTTAGTTCAAATTGGGCTGACTGCTGTTGAGCAGGGAGATATTTTGTCTTTCCAAATGGTTGCTGAATCTTTTCGAGATACATCCGGTGTTCAAATGCCAGATGCATTGCTTGCTCTTTACCGAAAACAAGGTATTGATTCATATCAATTAAGTGAAACTTTCAAACTTGCCGGTGAGTGGGCTACTCAACATGCTGAAGGTAAGACGTTGGATTTTGTCGAAAGTCAGCTTGTAAATGGTGATCTTTCTGAAGGAGAAGAGCAACTAATAATCAATATGATTAAAAATAGCCCAGATCCTCGTGGCAAGGTTATACTGAGCAAATACCAACAACAATAAGCTTGAAAATATGTTGACTTTTTTGGAAGTTCAAAACTGAAATGTGCAGTCACGTATATGGTTGTGGATGTTCCAGTGATCATGCCGGATGAAAAAACTGTGTCGTGCTGGATACGGCGGCATACCGCCAATAGTTGGCATTCCCCCGACAAACGGGCAAAATAAGCGATCTTTTATTCACTGACAGGGCTTGCAATGGCTATTTACCCCGGAATGTACCCTTACACCCGTATGCGCAGGATGCGCCGTGATGATTTTTCCCGCCGTTTAATGCGCGAAAACGTGCTGACTGCCAATGATTTGATTTGGCCAGTGTTTGTGATGGATGGCGAGAATCAGCGCGAAGCCATTGCCTCCATGCCCGGTGTGGAGCGGATTAGCATTGATCTGTTGGTGAAAGAAGCGGAAGCAGCGTTCAAACTGGGCATTCCGGCAATGGCGATTTTCCCTGTGACCCCGCAATCCGCGAAAACCGATAAGGCGGAAGAGGCGTGGAATCCCGATGGTTTAGCGCAACGCGCTGTGCGGGCGATTAAAGCCGCTGTGCCGGAATTGGGTGTGATTACCGATGTGGCGCTTGACCCGTTCACCTCGCACGGGCAGGACGGCTTGATGGATGAAAACGGCTATATCCTCAACGATGAAACCGTGGCAGCTTTGACCAAGCAGGCGCTTTCCCACGCCGAAGCGGGCGCGGATGTGGTCGCACCGTCGGATATGATGGACGGGCGTATCGGTGAAATTCGTGACGTATTGGAACAGCATGGGCATTTGAACACGCGCATTCTGGCGTACTCCGCGAAATACGCTTCAAGCTTTTATGGCCCATTCCGTGATGCGGTTGGTTCGGCTGCGAATTTGAAGGGCGGCAATAAATACAGCTACCAGATGGATCCTGCTAATTCCGACGAAGCCTTGTGGGAAGTCGCGCTCGACCTGCAAGAAGGCGCGGATATGGTGATGATCAAGCCGGGAATGCCCTACCTCGACATCGTGCGCCGTATCAAAGAAGAGTTCAAAGCGCCTACCTACGTCTACCAAGTCAGCGGCGAATACGCGATGTTCAAAGCAGCGGGGATGAATGGTTGGATCAACGAAAAGGCGTGCGTGATGGAAGCCTTGCTGGGGATGAAGCGTGCGGGGGCGGATGGTATTTTGACGTATTATGCCAAGCAGGTGGCGGAGTGGTTGAAGCATGACTGACAACTACGCCGTTTTCGGCAACCCCATCGCCCACAGCAAATCCCCGCGCATCCACACCCTATTCGGCGCACAAACCGGCGACGCCGTCGAATACGGCGCAATCTGTGCCGAACCGGAAGAATTCGCGCAAGACGTGATGCTATTCCTCATCGCTGGCGGCAAAGGTTGCAATATCACCGTGCCTTTCAAGCAAGAAGCGTGGGAATTGGCGGACGAACTCAGCGATTACGCTGCCCGTGCCAAAGCGGTGAATACGCTGGCATTCCGCGATGATGGCACGATGGTCGGGCATAACACTGACGGTATCGGTATCGTGCGTGACTTGCAGCAAAACCACGGCATTGCCTTGCAGGGTAAACGTATTTTGCTGCTAGGCGCAGGCGGGGCAGTGCGTGGCGTCTTGCAACCGTTGCTGGAAGCACAACCTGCCAGCTTGTTTATTGCCAACCGTACCGCCGCGAAAGCACTGGAATTGGCGTGCGATTTCGCGGAATTCGGGCAAATATCCGGCGATGGCTTTGCGGACATCAGCGGGCAGTTTGACCTGATTATTAATGGCACGGCTGCCAGCTTACAGGGCGAATTGCCGCCATTACCCGATGGGTGTTTGGCAAGCGGCGGTTGTACCTACGACATGATGTACAGCGCCAAGCCCACCGCTTTTGTGGAATGGGGCAAGGCGCAAGGTGCAGCACAAGCACTTGACGGTTTAGGGATGCTGGTCGAACAAGCAGCGGAAGCATTTTTCATCTGGCGCGGGGTTAGACCGGATACTGCACCGGTTTTAACCCATTTGAGGGAAGAATTTCAGTCGCTTAGGGGCTACAATCCTATGACGTAGATACGAAAAAAAGCAGCGAGGGTTTTATGTCTGACCAACCAGATTCAGTGCAAGCGACACCTGCATCACCGCCAGTGTCAGCCATTCTTATACCCGTCACGGATACGCCGCTGAGTCACTCGCAAGCGTTTCCCGCTGCATTAGGCGGAATATCCCGCAGTGGTGACGGTAGCGCCTACGATGAATTAATCAATCATCGGGTGGTGCACGTCACCAAAGTCTATGATTTATCAGCCAAACATTCACGTTCCACCGATCCCAGCCAAAAAGAGCAACACTTCTTGGGCAACAACCAGCAGGTGTTAGCGCTCGAAGCCGAAGATGGCACGACCCTGTTTTTATCACCCGAACAATTGCGCGAACGCTTATCTACGCTGCCTGCGAGTGGATTTGAGTTGCTGGATCTAAGCAAGCTCCGTGATACGACTGCTGCTTCACGGGGGTTAGGGGATTGGATTTGGTCAAAATTATCGGTCTTGGAATTAGTCCCGGATAGTTTGGTGGCTGCGGCAAAAGACAAAGCACTGGAATACTTGGAAGAACGTTTGGGGGAAGAGCTGCGCGAGAAACTCGGTGATTTAGCGGTTCCACAAGCATCCTGGCTGGGGGCGAAAGCCTTGATGCACGTGGTCGAATCCAAATTGGCGGGTGAGCCGGGTTTATACCAGTGGAAAACGGAGCGTTTGCGCCACAGTGATCGGGTTGATCCCAGTGTTAGCCATTCGCCCTACCAAGGGCTGGTGGAGGCGGCGCAACAGGGCAAGCCGATTTTGGTGTTTATCCACGGGACGGCTTCGCATACGTTTGGCAGTTTTGGCGATTTGCGTTCTGGGAAAGATGGGGCGTGGGAGCAACTGACGCGGTGTTTCGGTGAGCATGTTTACGGCTTTGAACACCGCACGTTTTCCCAAAGCCCGATTGAAAACGTGTTGGAATTGGTGGAACTGCTACCCAAAAATACCACCTTGTCGGTAGTGACACATTCACGCGGCGGCTTGGTCGGGGATTTATTGTGTTTGGGCAATCTGAAAGACGCTGAAATCAAGCGTTACTATCACAAAGCGCCGCTGGATCGTCAGGGCCGCCGCCAAACCGAAACCGCCGTTGAGAGCCAATTACGCGAACGCCTTGCTAAAGAAGAACAAGCGCAGTTGTGCCGTTTACGGCAATTGCTGGGTGAAAAGCAATTCACGATTCAGCGCTATGTGCGGGTCGCTTGCCCAGCGGCGGGTACGTCGATTTTGTCAGAAAACCTCGATGTGTTTTGTTCCAGCCTGTTGTCGCTGTTCAATATGGCAGCCAGCATGGTGCCGGTGGTCGGCGGGGTTATTGGCAGTAATATTTTGTCGGTGGTGCGGCGTTTGGTGCTGGAAATCGTGCAAAAGCGCATCGATCCGCATTTGATTCCGGGGCTGGAGGCGATGTTGCCGGATTCACCGCTGGCAGCGTTACTGGCGCAAGCGTCGCGGCGCGATAATATCAAAATGGCGGTGATTTCTGGGGATGCGGAAGGCGGTGCTTTGCTCAAACGCATTATTACCTTGTTCGCGGATTGGGTTATTTTTGACAATTTCGATCATGATTTGGTAGTGGATTCGCAATCCATGCGTGGCGGTTTGGCGCGGCGGGGCATGACGTATGAGTGCTTTGTGCGCGGTGGCGATGTTAGCCATGTGCATTACTTTATGCGGGATAGAACCCGTGCGGCGCTGTATCTGTGGTTAACGCACCCACAACCGGAAACCTTGCCGGGCTTTAATTTATTGCCGATGGATAGCGCCTTCCTCAAAGAAGTGGCTTGGGAAGCACCGCCACTTTCACGGGATGCGGGTGTGGATACGCGCCCAGTCTTGTTCTATTTGCCGGGGCTGATGGGGTCGCATTTGGAGGTGTATGCCAGCGGTGACAATAAACCCGGTGAAGGCAATCGCATTTGGTTTGATCCGACCGATTTATTTGTCGGGGGGCTGAGCCTGCTTACCCTTGATGAGAAACACTCGAATGTGCGCCCTGAGGGGATTTTCAGTCGTTATTACGGCGATTTGGCGAATCATTTGACGAGCACGTTTCAGGTAATTCCGTTTGCTTACGACTGGCGGGATGATTTGCACAAGGCAGCGGCTGATCTTGCCAATAAGATTCGGCAGGAACTGGCTAAACAGCCGCAGCGCCCAATCAGCCTGTTAGCCCATAGCATGGGCGGGTTGGTGGCACGTTTAATGATTGCGTTGAACCCAGACTTGTGGGACGAGATGGTGAAGCGCCCGGGTTGCCGTTTTGTGATGTTGGGTACGCCTAATCACGGTTCGCACATGGTGGTTGAGGCATTGCTGGGGAAAGCGGATTCGGTGCGTAATTTGGCGCGTTTTGATTTCCGGCATGATATGAATGAGTTGTTGGGAATCATTGGTGGTTTTACAGGGTTGTTGCAGTTGTTACCCCGCCCCGGCTTTCAAGATGTCGGGATGGATAGCGCTAATGCGCCGCTGGATTATTTTCAGTCCAGCGAATGGCGTGATGCCAAAGGTCGTAATCAAGACCGTTGGTTTGGCGATGCATTATGCGCCGAGCCATCCGATGCGGCATTGCAGCTTGCCAGCAAATTTTGGGCAGCGTTGCAAGATCAAACCGATAACGGTATTAAACACGCGCAACAGATTGCGTATGTTTTTGGGGCGGATAAGCATACCCCGTGCGGTTTGACCCTGCATGAAGCCGAGCGTTGGCAAATGTTGGGGACGCAACAAGGCGATGGGACGGTGACGTGGGCGTCAGGTAAATTGCCGGGTTTGGCGAATACGTGGTTTATGCCGGTCGATCATGCGCGTTTGACGTGTGATAAACGCTATTTCAACGCCATTACCGCCTTGCTGTTGACGGGCAAAACGGATGCGTTGACGCAGCAATTGCCCAGTACTTCACGCGGGATGCGTAGTGTCTACCCTTACGAGCCGCGTCCGGTATTGCGCCCCAGTAATGAAGAGCTGGAAATGGCGTTTTTCCGCACCACACCGCAACGTGAGTTGAATCAAGACCTTGCGCAGGCGTTGCAGGTGAGTGTGTATGCGATGGATTTACGCTTTACCCAACACCCGATCATTTGTGGGCATTACCTTGCCGATGGCATTGCGGGTACGGAGGCGCAAATTGATCAACACTTGTTGGATGGCGCTTTAACCCAGCGTTCGCGTTTGGGCATTTATGCAGGCGATAGCGGCACTAACACGATTGTGCTGAAAGCCCGTAGCCCCGAAGACCGCAAGCGGGGGACGCGCCATGGGGCGATTATTGTAGGCTTGGGTGAGTGGAATACGATCACGGCACAAACGATTGCCGAAACGGTGCGGGATGGAGTGTTGGAATATTTGTTGTACAGCGCGGAACATGATGTCGCATTGGATAGCAATGCCACCATTAAGCCGCTGATACTCAACAGTTTGCTGGTCGGTTACAACTCCACCGCCCACATTAGTATTGTGTCATCCATTGATGCGATTGTGCGCGGGGTGTGTGCCGCGAATCAGCAATTCCGCAATACCAAACTCAAGCCGGGCTTGTGTGTGGGCGAATTGCGTTTTGTGGAATTTTTCCTCGATACCGCGATTACGGCGGCTCATGCGGTGCGTGAATTGCCGTTACGGGTAGAAAAGGATCTGGAGCGTTTGGAAGCGCGGGTGATTCCCGCCAGTGAGTTGAAGTTCTACAAAGAAGCGCCCCGGCAACGTCTGAGTGAACGTTCGGCTGGCGGCTACTGGGCGCGGCTTATGATCACCAATGATGATGATACAGCGGAAACGAACGCCATTGCGAAAAAGCTGAAATACGTGTTTCTCTCCGAACGCGCCCGTGCCGAGGCGATTGAGCACATGCGCCAGCCCGGTTTGATTGAGGCATTGATCCGTGAACAAGTGACCAAGCCGTCGTATGATGCCGATGTGTGTCGCACCTTGTTTCAATTAATGATTCCCTTGGATTTCAAAACGGCAGCGCGGCAAACCGAGCAATTGCTGTTGGTATTGGATGCGTACACCGCCAACTTGCCGTGGGAAATGCTGCAAGCGGATGATGAGCCATTGGCATTGAAAATGGCGATGGTGCGGCAATTGGTGGCGTTGCGTTACCGCAAAACAGTGCGTGGCAGCCTGAAAAATACCGCGTGTGTGATCGGGAATCCGGCAACGACGGGGTTTTTCCGGCATTACCCCGTGGATAATCAACCGCGTAGCCCAACGGGTGATGGTAGCTTGGCTTCTTTGCGCGGGGCAACGGAGGAGGCGCACGCTGTGGCGCAGGCATTGCGTACCGCTAATTACGCGGTGGAAACGCTTTATCCCGCGTCGTCTAATGCCGCGCCGGAACACACCGCGATTCAAGTATTCAACACGCTATTCAAGCGCCCGTATCGCATTTTGATGATTGCCGCGCACGGGGTGGTGGGAATCGTCGGGAAAGATGGGGTCGAGCGCAGTGGGGTGGTGCTCTCTGATGGGGTGATGATCACGGCGGCTGAAGTGGGGCAAATGGAAGTGGTGCCGGATTTGGTGTTCCTCAATTGCTGCCATTTGGGTGAAATCAGCCAGATGCCATACAGCAGTTATAATCGCTTGGCTTACGGGGTTTCGCGCGAATTGATCGAAATGGGGGTGCGGTGCGTGATTGCGGCGGGCTGGGCAGTCGATGATCAGGCCGCCAAAAGTTTTTCGACGGAATTCTTCCGCCAGTTTGTGGAAAGCAATCAACCGTTTGGTGCTGCGGTGTTTCGCGCCCGCAAACACGTTCACCAGAATTACCCGAATTCCAATACGTGGGGCGCGTATCAAGCTTACGGCGATCCTGTTTATGTTTTGGATAATAGTGAAATAGCGCCCAAACACCGCGAAGTCTGGACGCCGGTTGCCCCGCAGGAATTGCTGATCAAATTGGAAGATTTGCGCATCAGTCATCAGCATTGCACCAATACGAGTCAAAAGTTGTCTTTTGCAGCGTTGCAAGAGCGCATTAGCTGCCTGTTGAAAGCAGTACCGAGTGAGTGGCTGGATAAGCCTGATGTGCAATACAAGTTGGGGCATGTGTACGCGGAATGGGGCTGTGATGGTTATGAAGCAGCGTTGGAGGCTTACCGCAAAGCGATTCAGGCCGATAGCCGCAACGGGCAAGTGCCACTCGCTGCTTTTGAGCAATTATCAAATATCGAAGTGCGTCATGTGGCTAGTTTGTCCCAAAAACTGTGTGCGCAATTGATGACGCTGGATGCCAGCCAGATGCAAGACGCGGTTCGCTGTAAAGCACTGCGTCAGGATTTGCGTCAATACCCCGACTGGTTAAAGCGCATTGATAAAGCAGTAGAGCGTTTGGAAAATCTGTTCGCCTTGCAGCCGTTGGATGACGAGGCGAAAATCCCACCGTCGCAGGCAGAACGTTACAGTTTGATTGGCAGCGCTTGGAAGCGTAAGGCACAAGTGCAGGCTAATATTGATGAAATTTTACAGTTTTTACAGTTATTGTCGCCAAAATCTGGTTCGGATAAACACTTATTGGTTGATCTGCTCGAATGTGAGAGTAAGTTACAGAAAAAGCTAACAACACTGTCTGATTGGTCGAAGGTTGCGCATTCCTTGGCGTGCAGCAGTAAGGCGTATAAAAAAGGCGAAAACATGACCTTTAATGGCGAGTTTAACGCTTATCCCTTGCTCAATCGCTTGCAATTGCAGGGGGTATTAGCACCGCAACAAGACGCAGAGGCGCGTGAAAAACACATGGCGTTGGCGCGTCAGGCACAGGCTCATGCGCGGCAATGTTTCCAGAATTCGTATGATTTCTTTGATGCGGTCATGGTGGCTGATGCAGAGGTGGCGTTGTACTTATTGCAAGCCGATTATAACGATGAGAATGTTGGGCGCTTAGTCGGCGCGTATCAGGAAGCCATGCACAAAGTTTCCAAAACGGCGCGTGAATTGGGGTCGGTGATTGAGCAATTGCATTTTCTGGCACGCTTAACGGCAATGCGCGACCGTGAAACTGGCAGCACGGCAGGATCACCGTGCAGCACTATTTTGGATAAAGTGGCAAAAACCTTGCAAAATTATCAGAGTGGTGCATCAATTCAATAAGCTGATGCCGACTGTTCGCAACATCTCACTTAAACGAATCAGCGGCAACCCCATCAAGGCGCTGGGGTCGTCGCCATGCATACGCTTAAATAAAGTGATTCCTAGGCTTTCCGAACGGAAACTGCCTGCGCAATTATAGGGCTGGTCTTTGTGTAAGTATGCATCTATTTCCGCATCGCTCAATTCACGGAAATCCACCGCAAATGGCACAACATCCAACTGATACGAACCATCACGGCTGTCATACAAGCACAAGCCCGTCAGGAACGCGACCGTTTGCCCAGAGGCGTTTTGCAATTGCTTGACGGCATTTTCATGATTGCCCGGTTTGCCGATCACTTGCTCGTGTAAAACTGCACACTGATCCGAACCAATAATCAACGCATCAGGGTATTGCGCTGCGACCGCTTGCGCTTTTTGCAAGGATAAGCGTAACACCATGTCACGCGCACTTTCGCCCGCTAGACGGATTTCATCAATATCCGGTGCAGCAGTCTCGAAGGGGCAATGCAGGCGTTGCATCAGTTCGCGGCGGTAGGGGGAGGTCGAGCCAAGGATCAAAGTTCGCGTCATCGTTTAAAGTATCCCAATAAAAAAACAGAAATTTCTTTACACATTATAGGCTGGATTCATATAATCCCGCGCTTATGTTGAACAGACTACCCGTAGACGTTAATCCCTTTAAACTGATTGAGCAAGGAAGATGCTTAGTCGGTGTTGTGCCGTTGCAGCAATTACCGCGTTTAGCGGCGCTTGCTTTAGATGGAACGGAGGATATGGCCGTAACCTTGGATTTCACCCGCAGTGCTGGTGGTCGTCCAATGATCAAGGGACATATCCGTGGCAAATTACTGTTGGAATGCCAACGTTGTATGCAGCCCGTGACGATTAACCTTGATGCGCCCGTACAAGTAGCACTGACAACGTTTGAGTCGGATGAACGCCCCGAACAAGAAGGCTTAGAGGCTTGGTTGATCGAGGACGAACGGCTGTTTATACAGGATTTCGTTGAAGATGAAATTCTTCTGGCTCTGCCTTTAGTGGCAAAGCATGAGCAGTGTGAACCGTTGCGCAAGTTGATTGAAGCCTTGCCGTCGGATGAGCCTGTTACAGAAAATGAGCAAGAGGATGTTGCGGCTAGCGCCAAGAAAAATCCCTTTGCAGTGTTAAAAAATTGGAAAAAACCGGAGTAACAGACTATGGCAGTCGGTCAAGCTCGAATGACTCGTTCAAAACGCGGTATGCGCCGTTCACACGATGCACTTTCTAACCCTACTTTGTCAGTGGATGCAACCACCGGTGAAACACACTTGCGTCATCACATGACTAAAGACGGTTTCTACCGTGGTCGTCAAATCATCAAAACGGCGGTTGCTGCGGATGACGAAGCGTAAGTGGTAACACCACGCGCTTTTTCTTGACACAATCGACTAGAATCGCGGGCTTGACCCGCGATTTTTTTTCAGGAAAGGGGATAGTATGGCTGAACGGTATCGCATCGCGCTGGATGCGATGGGTGGGGATCATGGGCTGTCAGTGGTAGTACCTGCCGCTTTGGAAGCTTTGAAACAACACAAGGATATTGCCTTGATCTTGGTGGGCGATGAAGCTCAGATCACTGCCGAATTGACGCAACACAAAGCCACACTGACAGACAATCTCAGCATACGCCACGCCTCGCAAGTGGTGCAGATGGATGAAGCGCCAGCCACTGCCCTGAAAAACAAAAAAGATTCCTCCATGCGCGTCGCCATTAATTTGGTAAAAGCGGGTGAAGCCGACGCAGCGGTGAGCGCAGGCAATACCGGCGCACTCATGGCAACCGGACGTTTCGTGTTGAAAACCTTACCCGGTATTGACCGCCCCGCGATTTGCAGTATTTTGCCGTCGATGAAAGGGCATACCCACATGCTCGACTTGGGCGCGAACGTCGATTCCGAAGCGGAACACCTTTACCAGTTCGCTCTCATGGGTTCAGAACTCACCAAAGCCATCGACAATAACCCTAATCCCCGTGTCGGCTTGCTGAATATCGGGCAAGAAGCCATCAAAGGTAATGAGCAAGTCAAAGCTGCTAATGCCTTATTGCAAGGTAGCCCGTTGAATTACATCGGTTATGTGGAAGGCGACGACATCTATTTGGGCAATGTCGATGTGGTGGTGTGCGATGGTTTTGTGGGCAATGTTGCGCTCAAAACCAGCGAAGGTTTGGCGAAGATGATTTCCGCGCACCTCAAGCAAGGTTTTAAAGCCAACCTGTTTACTAAAATAGCTGCATTAATTTCTTTACCCGTGTTGAAATCATTCCGCAACAAATTTGACCCTAGAAGCTATAATGGTGCAAGTTTGCTGGGGCTACAGGGTATTGTAGTTAAAAGCCACGGCGGTGCGGATAGTGTGGCGTATGCGAATGCGATCAGCATTGCCCGCACCGAAATTATCGAAAAAGTCCCCCAGCGTATTCATAAGCAGTTAGAAAATTTGCTCGCACAGAGGCAGACAGCATGATCTATTCTCGTATTACCGGTACTGGCAGTTACTTGCCAGAAAAGATTCTGACCAATAAAGACCTCGAAAAAATGGTCGATACCACCGATGAGTGGATTTTTGAACGTACTGGTATCCGTGAACGTCATGTCGTCGAAACGGAAAGCGCCTCTGATCTGGCGGAACACGCTGCCCGCCGTGCCTTGGAAATGGCGGGGAAGCGCCCCGAAGATGTTGACCTGATTATTGTCGGCACATCCACCCCCGACTTGGTGTTTCCGAGCACCGCTTGTTTGCTGCAAAACAAGCTCGGTATTCGCAATGGCGCAGCGGCGTTTGATGTGAATGCCGCGTGTGCTGGTTTTGTGTTTGCCTTGAGTATTGCTGACAAGTTTGTGCGCACCGGCACCAGCAAATGCGCCTTGGTCGTGGGCGCAGAAGCCATGTCAAAGATCCTGAACTGGGAAGATCGCGGGACGTGCATTTTGTTCGGCGATGGCGCAGGTGCGGTGGTGATCGAAGCCAGCGAAGAGGCAGGCATCCTTTCCACACACGTTCATGCGGATGGTGCTTACGACCAGCTCTTAAATGTGAATGGCGGTATTTCACGCAATCAAGACGCATTGCGCAGCGATGGCCCACAGATGCAAATGCGCGGCAACGAAGTCTTTAAGGTTGCCGTCAATACCTTAGGGCGCATTGTGGATGAAACGCTTGAAGCTAACGGCATGACCAAAGCTGACGTGAATTGGTTAGTGCCGCATCAAGCCAATATCCGCATTATTCAAGCCACCGCGAAAAAATTGGATATGTCGATGGATCACGTCGTGGTCACAGTCGAGTCACACGGCAATACGTCCTCCGCCTCGGTGCCATTGGCATTGGATACTGCCGTGCGTGACGGACGTATCAAACGCGGCGAAATCATTTTGCTGGAAGCCTTCGGTGGCGGCTTTACGTGGGGTTCGGCGCTAGTGAAGTTCTAATGGCGACCGAAATCGAACGTAAATTTTTACTGGTATCGGATGCGTGGCGAGCCTTAATCAGCCGCTCGGAATCTTTCCGCCAAGGCTATTTGAGCAGCAGCAAGCGAGCCTCCGTGCGGGTGCGCATTGCTGATGACACCGCGACGCTCAATATAAAAGGCATGACCTTGGGCGTCCAACGCCCTGAATACGAATACGAAATCCCGTTGCCTGACGCGACGGAATTGTTAGATCAGTTGTGCGAACGCCCACTGATTGAAAAGACCCGCCATTTCATCGAGTTTGGCGGCAAACTGTGGGAAATAGATGAATTCCACGGTGACAACGCAGGCTTAATTGTCGCGGAAGTCGAACTCGATGCACCGGATGAAGTAATCCCCATGCCCGACTGGGCAGGTGCAGACGTTTCACATTTGGAACGCTATTACAACGTCCGTCTTACGCAATATCCCTACAGCCAATGGTCGGCTGAGGAACGAGGTTAATTACACAATGCTATTTTCTGAACTCGGCTTGTCCGAGCCGCTGTTGCGTGCCATCAGCGAACAGGGTTACGACACCCCCACTCCTATCCAAGCACAAGGCATTCCTGCTGTTCTGTCCGGTCGCGACATTATGGCGGCGGCGCAAACCGGCACGGGTAAAACCGCTGGTTTCACCTTACCGATGCTGCATTTGCTCTCGGCTAACGGCAATGCGCCCAAATCCAATCATATCCGAGCCTTAGTGCTGACGCCGACCCGCGAACTGGCTGCTCAAGTCGGTGAAAGCGTGCGCGATTACGGCAAAAACCTGCCGCTGACTTCTACCGTCGTATTTGGTGGTGTGAGTGCCAACCCGCAAATGATGGCGTTACGCCGTGGTTTGGATATTCTGGTGGCAACACCGGGGCGTTTGCTGGATTTATACGACCAGAACGCGGTGAAATTTTCCCAAGTGGAAATGCTGGTGTTGGACGAAGCAGATCGCATGTTGGACATGGGGTTCATCCGCGACATCCGCAAAATTCTGGCGTTGTTGCCGAAACGTCGCCAAACGTTGATGTTTTCCGCGACGTTCTCCGACGACATCGTGGCGCTGACCAAGGGTTTATTGAATAACCCTGTGCAAATCTCAGTTAGCCCACGCAATGCGGCGGCGAATACCGTGACGCAATCGGTTTTCTTGGTGGATAAAGCGCGTAAAACTGCGTTGTTGAGCCACTTAATCCGTGAAAATCAGTGGGAACAGGTGTTGGTGTTCTCGCGCACCAAACACGGTGCCAACCGTTTGGCTGAAAAGCTCGAACGCGATGGCGTAACCGCTGCTGCGATCCACGGCAACAAAAGCCAAGGCGCACGTACCAAAGCACTGGCGGATTTCAAACAAGGCAATATCCGCGTACTGGTAGCGACTGACATCGCGGCGCGTGGCTTGGATATTGAGCAATTGCCACACGTCATCAACTTCGAGTTGCCGAACGTGTCGGAAGATTATGTGCACCGTATCGGGCGTACTGGGCGTGCGGGCGCAACGGGTGAAGCGATTTCCTTGGTCGAACCGGAAGAATACGGTTTTCTCAAAGGCATCGAAAAGCTCATTAAGCAGCAATTGCCCCGTGAACCGTTGCCCACGATCAGCGTTGCCCCGACCCGTGCGTTGACGGCCGCCGAGATTGCCAAAGATGCGGAAGCGGATCGTCCGCGCCCTGCGCAACATCGCCCCGCTAACCGTCGTAGCAGCTCGCAGAAGAGTGATGTCCGCAAAGCCGCTGGTTTGCCGCCGGTGAAGAAAGCCGAAGGTGCCGCAGCGAGCAAGCCGCGTCGCCGTCGCCCTAACAAGCCGAAAGCGGTCGCGTAAATAGCTTACTTATTAATGTAATGTCGGATACTGTAGTCACAGCCCGACATTAAGTGTCTATAATAAGCCGATGATGTTTCCGTGATGTGTTCAGAAGGAGTTATGCTATGCCTCTTTTTAGTGTAGAAGTTGAAGGTTATCGAGCCTTCCGTGACAAGGCTAAAATTGATATACATCCGTTAACACTTCTTTATGGTGAGAACCAAGCAGGCAAAAGCACCTTGCTGCGCTTATTGGTTTTGTTAGCTGACTCACTTTATTCTGGTCGTGGTCTTTTAAATTTGCATAGCTCGGTTATTCCGAAAAACGTAGTCTTTAGAGACTTAGGTTGGTTAGGGGCGGGCAATGAGTCAAGTAAACCCAGTTTTAGCTTGAGTGGGCATAATGGTGCATCATTGACACTCAAGTTTGGCGATGAAGGCGGAGTTCTTGTTGATCGTATTACTTGCAAAAAAGAGCATAATTTATTTGATGCATGGTTAGCAGGGCAGGTTCATCGAACTAATGAACATTTCCAAGGTTTGTATGAAGGTGAATATGGAGATCAAGAGTGGAGTGGCACGCTAAAATTTGAAAATTTAATACCTAAGGGACTTCCTGACGGTATCAATCAGATTGTTGCGTCTATTCAAGATGATTTCAGCAGGTTGGAATACATACAATGGTTGGGTATTAATCGAATTATTGATGGAAATGGTGATGGTAGAGGGGCAGCTCGCTGTTGTCTGTCTGATGGTTCTGATTTAATTTCTCTTATTAAGGGCGATTTAGAAAAGCCAATTTTAGAGTCAGTTTCTACTTGGTTGAGACAGCAAGGTTTAGGGGAAAGCATTGTTATTCAGGAGTCTATTAATAATCCGCCTATATTTGCCATTAAATCGAGACGAGGAGTAAAAGAGTTGCCTGCTTCTCTTGCTGGTGAAGGTGTTCGCTCTCTATTGCCCATTTTATTATGTATGGCATGGGCAGAGATGAAGCAAGAAAGAACGCCTTCATTTCTTGCTATTGAAGAACCTGAATCGCATTTGCATCCGACTCTTCAAGTGAAATTCTTTGATCGTTTGGTTGAAACAATCAAATGTGGCATTCCTGTCGTTTTAGAGACGCATTCCGTTTATTTGCTGAGAGCTATGCAACTTGCTATTTTAGAAGGTAAATTGTCAACTGATGATGTTGGACTTTATTGGGTTGGTCAAAAAGATGAGAACTCAGCTTCAGCTTCATTTGTCGAAAAAATAACGATTGAAAACGATGCAAGGCTAAGCGGTTGGCCACTAGGAACATTTGAAACAGAGCAAGAGCTTTCTTACGAAATCATGGACTTGCGCTGGAAAAAAGGTACAGACTCATGATGATATGGATGGATGATGCACTATTTTCAGGGAGTCGTTATATTGATTGCTTGAGTGTATTGCATAATGCGGCTATTCGTGGTCATTCATTAACTATTTCAAATGATCCTTCCGCAAGACGAGGTTCACCTAACTTTGATGAATGGAAGCGCTCTTTATCGGAAAAAATTAAACATGAAGTCGATAATATACTGGATAAACTAAAAGTAATTCCATCAAATATAGCTGATCGCGGATTTTCTAAGCGTTTGCTTATTACAAATCGGGAATTTTCTATTAGTAACGTTTGTTTTGTCCGTCTTGATGAAGCGGTTCGTGCCGTTTCATTACCACTACACATACTGGTAGAAAATCAGATTAATGATGCTGCATTTTTGCGCCATGTGATGCCACCGGATTGTAGAGAAGAATTAGAAAAATTGGAGAGACGGGGGCAAATACGTTATATTCAAGGTGGGGGACTTACAGAGATTCTAAAACTTATTAAGTTTCACATTAAGGATGATAACTCGCGTTTAGTATTTGGTTTGCCTGCTGATGTATGGAAATTACTTCATTTTATTATTTATGATCATGATGGAAAGACAAGTGATTCTCCAAGTTATGATTCTAAGAAAACATATTTAATATGTGAAGATAATGACATGCTTCATAGAAGTCATCGGTTGATGCGTAAGTCACAGGAGAATTATATTCCTGTCGATGCTTTGAAAGAAATTGTCAATTTTAAGAAAAAAATTAATAATTCTCAAAAAGAAGAAACACAGAGAAATATAGGATCGTATGAAAAAAGTGGTGATAAGCGATTCTTTGAAGATGTTGTGAAATTATCATCTAATGAAAAACTGTTTAAGAGCGTTTTCGGAGAAGATGCTTATGAAGAAATTTGGAAAGATGAGTGGTTTGAAAAAGATGGTTCTTGGCCTGAAATGAGAAAATTGGCTGAATCAATTGTATCATCTATGTAACTAATTTTTAGGGAATCTTTATGGCTTTTTATGAAAAACAACCTTTTATCCAGCCACTCTATCAATTAGTGAGCGAGGTGATGCGAGGCGATGTTCGAGTACCACGTTTTCAACGTGCTGGAACTCAAGATACGTGGAGTCCAGATCAACGTGGTGATCTACTGGATAGCTTGTATCGAGGTTATCCGGTAGGAACAATTTTGTTGTGGTCTACAAATGATACTATTACAACAATTGATGAAGTTGGTGGTTATAAAATTCCTCGCAGAGAGGATGGCACAACATTGCGCTTGTTATTAGATGGGCATCAACGCTTGTCAACGTTAGTGCAAATCCTTGGTGCTGGATTGGAAGCCGATATTGAACGCTCTGGTAAGAAAGATGAAGTAGATAATAATGAAAGATGGTTTTTTGATTTAAACGGTAATGATCAGCAAAGTCGTGAGCGTTTTATTCTATTAAAGCCAAACGTGAACCCCGATGATGCGCAATTACCGATAGATATATTGTTAAACAGATTTAAGCTAAACAAATGGATTCGGGATCATCGTGATTTAACAGATGAACAAATCAAGGATGTGGATAGTTTGCGTGATAGATTGCGTGAATATCAGATACCTGTGGCTGTGTTGGTTGCTGATTCCTTAGATGAAGCTACGGTGAGTTTTAAACGAATAAACTCTAGTGGTACTCCGATGGATGATTTTAATATGGTTGCTGCGCTGGCATTCCAAAATAATTTTGATTTAAGAGATGTTTTTGAATCTGCTAAAATAAAACTATTAGCGGATTTTGGTAAGTGGCAAGACACACCTGATTTAGACCTTCTTAGAATATGTGCTGGTATTTTAGATGATAAACCAGCGAACATCAAGGTTGAAAATTTAGCTAAGAAATTAGATCAAAAATTGATTGACAAGGCTATTGGTGGAGCAGCTAAAGCAAGTCAATTACTAACATTATGCGGTGTGCATGGGCCGGAAGCCTTGCCTTATTCTTGGCAATTAATAACGTTAGCTATTGTGTTAGAAAAAGAGGGCATTAATACAGAAAGCGAAAACACTAAAAAGGCCGTAGAAAAATGGTTTTGGTTAACAACGTATGGTGAGGTGTTTGCAGGTGTAAATTCAGCTATTTACAAAAGAAGTAGTGAAGCACTTAAAGAGATGTTGTCAGGTAATGGCTATGAAAAGATGGACAGAGATATTACGAAAAAAGTGCGTCCTGTCCAAAAATTTGATTTCCGAGCCGTGCGTTCTAAAGCCTGTGCATTATTAATGGCACGTCAATATGATGACGGTCATCTTGATGGCGAAGCTCATAAGGCTTTTGCGACAGGACGAACGGCTATGCAACCATTATCAAAAGATGGCAAACGTTCTAATTGGTGGGATTTAGCTATTGTACCAACGGAATTGGTTAAAGTACGTGATGTATTGCGTCGAAAAGAACAAGGTAGTGCCAATGCAGAAGATAATGATATTTTATACAGACTTGGTATGGTGAATACCTCTGATGCCAATATCACTATAAATGATATGCTTCTGGCTCGGAAAGCATTATTTTTAGGTCTTGAGAAGACGTTTGTGGAAGAATTAGGGTTAGATTGGGTAGAGTGAGTAAAACGAATGCAAACGACTGTTGATTTCAAAACACTGGCGGTAACGGGCGTGCAAGCCTTGCATCCTTACCAACCGGGCAAACCCATCGAAGAGCTGGAGCGCGAACTGGGGATTACCAATATCCTCAAACTGGCTTCCAACGAAAATCCCCTCGGCGCAAGCCCCAAAGCGCAAGCGGCGATGGCGGCGGTACTTAAATCGCTGGAACTCTATCCCGATGGCAGTGGCTACCAGTTAAAGGCGGCGACTGCGGACAAGTTTGGTCTGCAAAGCTCACAAATCACTTTAGGTAACGGCTCTAACGACGTGCTGGACATCATTGCCCGTGTGTTTTTAGATAATAGCCGTGCCGCCGTCTTCTCAGAATACGCCTTTGCGGTTTACCCGATTGTAATTCAAGCCGTGGGCGCAGAATTGCAACCTGCCAAAGCGAATCCGCCCAGCCATGACACCATGCCTTACGGGCATAATCTGGCAAACCTTGCCGCGAAAATCACCGACAAAACCCGATTAGTGTTCATTGCGAACCCAAATAATCCGACAGGGACGTGGTTGGGTAAGGAGGAGCTGCACCGTTTTCTAAGCCGCGTGCCGAATGATGTCATCGTCGTCATCGACGAAGCCTATACCGAATACGTGACCGACCCGACCTTCCCGAATGCGTTGGCGTGGCTCGCGGAATTCCCGAATCTGATTGTGACGCGCACGTTTTCCAAGATTTACGGTTTGGCGGGGGTGCGGGTCGGTTATGCCGCCTCTAGCTCTGCGATTGCGGATATGCTGAATCGGGTGCGTCAGCCGTTTAACGTGAATTCACTGGCTTTGGCGGCGGCGCAAGCGGCGTTGGGGGATGATGATTTCCTTGAACGTAGTGTGGCGACGAATGCGGCAGGTTTGCAGCAATGGTTTGCGGCGTGTGCTGAGAATGGTTGGGAATACATGCCGACAGCGGGCAATTTTATCACCATTAATATGCAGCGTCCGGCGGCACCGTTATATGATGCGTTGTTGCGCGAAGGCGTGATTGTGCGCCCGATTGGTGGGTATGGTTTGCCGCAACATTTGCGGATTACGGTTGGTACGGCGGCGCAGAATACGCGCTGTATCAAGGCGTTGCAGAAGGTTCTTACCGCGTGATTAAGAAATTGGTTATCTTTGGTGTCGGGTTGATCGGTGGGTCGCTGGCGTTGGCGTTGCGTGACGCACATTTCTGCGAAACGGTGGTGGGGTGCAGTCGCAATGCGGCGCACTTGCAAAAAGCGGTGGATTTGGGGGTGATCGACAGCTTCAGCCTTGACCCAGCAGAGGCGGTACGCGATGCCGATATGGTATTGCTGGCGGTGCCGATGGGCGCAATGCGGCACTTATTGCAGCAAATCAAACCGGCATTGTCGGCGGATGCGATTCTTACCGATGCAGGCAGCACCAAAGGCAGTATCGTGGCGGAAGTGGCGCAGGTGTTTGGCGCGGATTTCACCCGTTTTGTGCCAGGGCATCCGATTGCAGGGCGTGAAAAGAGCGGGGTGGAAGCGGCAATTCCTGATTTGTACGTCAACCGCCGCGTGATTTTGACCCCGCAGGCGCACACGGATGCGGATGCGATTGCCAAAGTGGAAGCGATGTGGCGCGTGACGGGCGCATTGCTGGAACAAATGCCGGTAGAATTGCACGATCAGGTGTTGGCAGCGACCAGCCATTTGCCGCATGTGCTGGCGTTTTCGCTGGTGGATACGCTGCTGAATATGCCGCAGCGGGAAGATATTTTGCGCTATGCGGCGGGTGGATTTCGCGATTTTACGCGGATTGCATCGAGCGATCCGGTGATGTGGCGGGATATTTGCCTGACCAACAAGGCGGCGATTCTGGCGGTGATTGCGGCTTTCCAACACAATCTGGGCGAATTTGCCGCGCTGATTGAGGCGCAAGATGGCGAATCGCTGCACAATCGCATGGCAAATGCCAAACAAGCCCGCGACAATTATGTTGCTTCACTTTGAAGTTAGGAATCCATTCAAGGTTATCAGTGCATCCACTCCACCATGTCGGCGATCACTTCGTCACCGTTTAAATCCCGTCCCAGCATGTGCCAGCCTTGCGGATAACGGATAAACCGCGTTTTGCCAGATTTTGGTAGGCGTTGCCACAAGCGTTCAATCGGCTTTTTCGGGATAATCTGGTCTTTATCGCCATACAGTAGCAACACCGGCAAGCTAAGGCTGTCTGCTGCGCTATACGCTTTGTCCATTAAATCCACGACGCCATTGAGCGTGTCGATGCGTGTGCCTTTGATCATCCACGGGCTTTTCCAGATACGGCGCAACATGACTGTGTTGTCAGTGGGGCGAATTGCGAGGCTTTCACCCGTTGGTTTCCAGCCCGGCGTCAGGCGCAACGCGGCTTGGTGCGCCCAACGTTGGTAAAACGGTTGAGTAGCGCGTGTCCATACCGCAGGGGCGGCAAGGATAATACCGTCAGCATCCAATTTCCCCTGTGCGGCGGCTAACAATGTCACTGCTCCGCCCATTGAAAAACCCAGTACGTAAAGTGGTCGGTCTGGGTACGTTTGACGCAACTGGCTGGCAGCTTCGCGGGCATCGTGCGCCATGCGTTCCGCACTCGACCATAAGCCGCGATACGGTGAACGCCCAAAGCCGCGCTGATCGTATGCCCATACCTCAACGCCGTGTTGAGCGAGCGTTTCACACATTTCGTCAAACGCTCCGGCGTATTCGTTGAGGCCGTGGATCAGCAATAACGTCGCTTTGGGTGTGCTATGTGCTTGCCAGTGGGTCATTACTAACTCCGTGCCATCGCTGGTGCGTAGCAGTGGCTGTTGCACCAGTGCGGGCGGTGCTTGCGTGGTTTTGAGCGGAATACTGGCGGGTGTGCAGGCACTCAACCCGCTGATTACAACAATCAACAGCAGTATCGCACCGCTGGAGAGCAATAAATTTACCATTTAACCGGGTGTCCAGCCGTTAAAAAACGCGATTATGCCATACCTTAAAATGAAGATTGCGGACAAAGCTTCTGTTGCAACTTGGCAAAGCTTATGGCGTATGTTTGAATGCCAACCTAGTTTTTTACGCATAACGACACACGATACAGGAAAACCCGCGTGAGCCATTCCAGCACCAACCTACAATTCAACGTCCAACCCGGTGGCAGCTTGCAAGGCAAGGTGCGCGTTCCCGGTGACAAATCCATTTCCCACCGTTCCATAATGCTCGGTTCACTGGCAGAAGGCACAACCCACGTCAGCGGTTTTTTGCAAGGTGAAGATTGTCTTTGTACCCTGAATGCGTTTCGCAGCATGGGCGTGAGCATCGAAGGCCCCACCGATGATGGCAAAGTAACCATCCACGGGGTAGGGCTGCATGGCTTGCAAGCTCCGTCGGGCGATTTGGATATGGGCAATTCCGGCACATCCATGCGCCTAATGTCCGGTTTGATGAGCGGGCAAGCGTTTGATGTGCGCATGACGGGTGATGCCTCGCTATCCAAGCGCCCGATGAAGCGTGTGACCGTGCCGTTAGCCAGTATGGGCGCGAACATTGATGCGACCGCAACCGGCACGCCGCCGTTATTGGTACATGGCGGCAGCCCGTTGCACGGCATCCATTACGACATGCCGATGGCAAGCGCACAGGTGAAATCCTCGCTATTGTTGGCGGGTTTGTATGCGCAAGGCGAAACCTCGGTGACTGAGCCAGCGCCAACCCGTGACCATACTGAACGCATGTTGCGCGGCTTTGGTTATGCGGTGAAAACCGACGGCAATCACATCAGCCTGCAAGGTGGCGGCAAACTCACCGCCACGGATATTGATGTGCCTTCTGACATTTCCTCCGCCGCCTTTTTCATGGTAGGTGCAAGCATTGCCCTCGGTTCTGATCTGACCATCGAACACGTCGGCATGAATCCGACCCGTACCGGCGTGATAGACATTTTGCGCTTGATGGGGGCAAACCTCGAAATCTTGAATGAGCGCGAAGTCGGCGGTGAACCGGTCGCGGATATTCGGGTACGTTCGGCGCAATTGCACGGTATTCAGATTCCTGAAGCCTTAGTGCCGCTGGCAATTGATGAATTCCCATCCTTGTTTATTGCGGCAGCGTTTGCAGAAGGGCAGACCGTGCTAACGGGAGCGGAAGAATTGCGCGTCAAAGAAAGTGACCGGATTCAGGTGATGGCGGATGGCTTGCTTGCGTGTGGCGTGGATGCGCAACCCACTCCAGACGGCATTATCATCAACCCCGGCAACTTCAGCGGTGGCACGATTGACAGTCACGGCGATCATCGCATTGCGATGTCGTTTGCCATGGCAGCCTTACGCGCCACGCAACCGATTACGATCAATGACTGCGCGAATGTGAATACCTCGTTTCCCGGCTTTGTGGAGTTGGCGGCAAACGCGGGCGTGAGGATTACAACGCTATGAATACGCTCATTCCTGTGATCACGATTGATGGCCCGGCTGGAGCTGGTAAAGGCACGATTGCGTGTATGCTGGCGGATAAACTCGGCTGGCACATGCTTGATAGCGGCGCTATTTACCGGGTGGCGGCAGTGGCGGCTTTGCGTCGCAACCTGAATCTGCAAGATGAAACCGCGTTGGCGGCGATGATTCCCACCCTGAATATCGCGTTCAAAAATGGTGAGGCATGGCTGAACGGTGACATTATTACCAGCGAAATTCGCAACGAAACCTGTGCCAGTGCGACGTCGCAAATCGCGGTATTGCCTGCGGTACGGGCAGCATTATTGGAGTTGCAACGCCAGTTTTGCCAGCTTCCCGGTTTGGTTGCCGATGGGCGCGATATGGGTACGGTGGTGTTTCCTAGGGCTACCCACAAGTTTTATCTCACCGCCAGTGCTGAAATTCGTGCAGAACGTCGCCTGAAACAGTTGAGCCAACAAGGACTTAGTGCTAAACTCTGTGACCTAATTCAAGAGATCAATGCTCGCGACGAACGCGATACCAACCGCCCGGTAGCTCCCTTAAAACCTGCCGCTGATGCGTTGGTTATCGACACCAGTTCGTTGGATCAAGCCGAAGTGTTTGCCACCGTGCTGCACTACGTCGTTTAAGCATTGCATTGAATCCCGTATTTTCTAGGGAGCCCTGACAGGAAGTCTGGGCTTTTTGCGTTTTAACCCGTCAATGCAGGATGCGAGTGACGATAACTCATTTTATTAACAGGTATTTTTATTCATGACTGAAAGTTTTGCTGAACTGTTTGAAGAGAGCCTCTCTTACACCCAAATGCAACCTGGCGCTCTGCTGAATGCAACAGTTCTCGAAGTCCGCTCCGATTTCATTATCGTGAGCGCTGGCTTGAAATCCGAAGGTGTTATTCCTGCTGAGCAGTTCAGAAATGAACGCGGCGAAATCAACGTTAAAGTCGGCGATTTGGTTGAAGTAGCACTGGATACCGTCGAAGACGGTTTCGGTGAGACGCGCCTTTCCCGTGAAAAAGCCCGTCGCCTGCGTGCTTGGGAAATTCTGGAAGAAGCTTTCACCAACGAAGAAATCATCACCGGTATCATTACCGGCAAAGTTAAGGGTGGTTTCGTGGTTGAGTTGGGTGATATTCGTGCATTCTTGCCGGGTTCACTGGTTGATGTACGTCCAGTCCGCGATACTTCTTACTTGGAAAACAAGGAACTGGAATTCAAGCTCATCAAGCTGGATCAGAAGCGCAACAACGTCGTGGTTTCACGCCGTGCAGTCGTTGAAGAAGAATACAGTGCAGAACGCGATGCGCTGATGGAAAACCTGCAAGAAGGTCAAGTCATCAAAGGCGTGGTCAAAAACCTCACCGATTACGGTGCGTTCCTCGACCTCGGCGGCATCGACGGTCTGTTGCACATTACCGATATGGCTTGGAAGCGCGTCAAGCATCCTTCTGAAGTGGTTAATATCGGTGACGAAATTGACGTTAAAGTCCTCAAGTTCGACCGCGATAAGAACCGCGTTTCACTGGGTCTGAAGCAATTGGGTGAAGATCCATGGCAAGATCTGGTTCGTCGTTACCCGGCTGGCACGCGCATCTTTGGTAAGGTCAGCAACCTGACCGACTACGGCTGCTTCGTGGAAATCGAAGACGGTGTTGAAGGTCTGGTACACGTTTCTGAAATGGATTGGACTAACAAAAACGTCAACCCTGCCAAAGTCGTAGCACTGGGTGACGAAACGGAAGTCATGATTCTCGACATCGACGCAGAACGCCGCCGCATTTCACTGGGCATGAAGCAATGCCAAGCGAACCCTTGGGATGAATTTGCGGGTACTCGCAACAAGGGCGACCGCGTTTCCGGTAAGATCAAGTCGATCACTGACTTCGGTATCTTTATCGGTTTGGACGGTGGCATCGACGGTCTGGTGCACTTGTCTGACATTTCTTGGAACGTTCCCGGTGAAGAAGCCGTGCGCAGCTACAAGAAAGGCGACGAAGTGGAAGCGGTTGTATTGGCTGTTGATCCAGAACGTGAACGCATTTCCCTCGGCATCAAGCAGATGGAACAAGACCCGTTCTCCAACTTCGTGGCAGCCCATTCTAAAGGCAGCGTCGTGAAAGGTACTGTGGTTGAAGTCACGCCTAAAGCCGCGAAAATCGACTTGGGCGAAGGCATCGAAGGCATTTTGCGTGCTTCAGAACTGTCACGCGACCGCGTTGAAGATGCTCGCACGCTGCTGAAAGAAGGCGATACCGTTGAAGCGAAATTCATGGGTGTTGATCGCAAGACTCGCGCCATCAACCTGTCTATTAAGGCGAAGGATGATGAAGATGAATCACGTTTGATGCGTGAATACACCGGACGTTCTACCAGCACGGGTACGTCACTGGGTGACATCTTCAAGGAACAGATGGGCGAATAATATTCTCCATCAGGATGGCACGCAGGTCAGGGATGACCTATAGTTCAGGCGGTGCAGATGTTCTATCTGCACTGTTTTCCAAGACTGGAAAGCTGCAACAACGATTATGACAACCCGTCGTTTGTTCAGGAGTGGAATGGATGACCAAATCTGAAATCATTGATATTCTGTCACGCAAGCAAAGCCATCTTAGCACCCGCGATGTGGAATCTTCGGTTAAACTGTTGCTCGATAAAATGAGCGAATCACTGTCGAGTGGCGGGCGCATTGAAGTCCGAGGTTTTGGCAGTTTTTCCCTGCACCATCGCGCAGCGCGTAAAGGCCGTAATCCTAAAACGGGTGATCAGGTGGCGTTACCGCCAAAACACGTGCCGCATTTCAAGCCGGGCAAGGAATTGCGCGAGCGGGTGAATGAATCGCGTGTTAGTTACCCGGTTCAGGATTAATATTCCTATATTGTGGTAATAGAAAGGGGAGGCACACAGCCTCCTTTTTTACATCTAAGGCATTATGCAAGAAATTCTATTTTTACTCCTGCCCATCGCGTTTTATTCCGGTTGGCACGCGGCGCGTAAGCGTTACAAAGAACGTCAAGAACAACAGCGTCAGGATGTTCCGCAACGTTTTGTGCAGGGCATTAACTACCTGTTGAGCGAAGAACCCGACAAAGCCCTGGACGTGTTTCTTAATTACGCCGAGGTGGATGAACACACCGCGAATACTTTTCTATTGCTGGGAAATTTGTTCCGCAATCGCGGTGAAATTAATCGCGCATTACGCATTCACCAAAATTTAGTGGCACGCTCCGATTTGAGCAAAGCGCAACGCACGGCGGCAATGTTGGCCTTGGGCGAAGACTTTTTTGCGGCAGGCTTGCTGGATCGTGCCGAAAGCGTGTTCAGTGAATTGCTTAAAGATGACCCGAAACACGCCGATGCGTGTGAGCCATTGCGCAATATTTACGAACAATTGCACGAGTGGAATAAGGCGATTGAGATCGCCCAATTAGCGCAGCAGCGCAGCAAAGTTGATCACAGCCGCTTGATTGCGCATTATTATTGCGAACTGGCGGTACAGGAATTGCAGAAGCAAAACTTGTTCCGTGCGGAAGAAACCATTAAGAAAGCCGCGAAAAGTTATTCCGCTGCCTCCAGAGTGCTGGTGCTCAACGCTGATCTGGCTTATGCCCGCAATCAGCGCGAGGAAGCCTTGAATTTTTACCGTCAGGCAATTGAAAAAGACACGCGCTTGATTGGGATGTTATTCAATCAATTGGTCAATAAGTTTAATCAGAAAGACGAATTGGAAAACCTGTATCAATTTATTCAACAGACTTTTGCGAAAACGCAAGATGCGAAGCTGTTTGGTTATTTGCTGCAATTGGCGCACAAATTGGGAAAACTGTCCGATATGCGCGTGCAAGTCGGGGAGTATTTAACCAAAGGCAAACCCAGCCTCAATACTTTGGCGCACGCTACCGATGTGTTGTCGGCGTTGTGGCAAGAAGAAAAAGTGTGCGATATTGCTCAATTACAAACGGCTTTGCAGCGTTTGTCTGCCAGCCAACCGGATTTCCAGTGCGCCCAGTGTGGGTATAAAATGCACGGTTACTTATGGCGCTGTCCCGCGTGTCACCATTGGGATACTGTTAGCAACGTTTAATTTGTCAGGATGATTGCATGTCTAGCCGTTTGATTATTGCCCTCGATTTTGCCACAGCGGAACAAGCATTGGCGTTTGTTGCGCCACTTACCCCGTCACAATGCAAGCTTAAAGTCGGTTTTGAGTTATTTGTCGCCGCAGGCCCTGCGTTTGTGCGTCAATTAACCGCGCGTGGCTTTGACGTGTTTCTGGATCTAAAATTTCACGACATTCCCAACACGGTAGCGTCGGCGTGTAAAGCGGCGGCGGGTTTGGGGGTGTGGATGCTTAATGTTCATGCATCCGGTGGTACTAAGATGATGCAAGCGGCGCGTGAAGCCTTGCAGGGGTTTGCTAACCCACCCAAGTTGATTGCCGTGACGGTGTTAACGTCGATGGATAAGGCGCAATTGTCCGGCACGGGTATCACCGTCGAACCTGCCCAACAGGTGCAACATTTAGCGCAATTGACGGCGGACAGTGGTTTGGATGGCGTGGTGTGTTCGGCACAGGAAGCGGCAATGTTACGCCAACGCCTAGGAAACGATTTCTTGCTGGTAACGCCCGGTATTCGCCCGACGGGGAGTGATCAGGGTGATCAATCCCGCGTCATGACACCCGCTCAGGCGCGGGAAGCGGGCGTCAGTTACGTGGTGGTGGGGCGACCGATTACCCAAGCATCCGATCCACAGGCGGTGATTGCAGCGATTAATCTTGAACTGGGGTCTTAGTTCAAAAACCGCTGCGCCTCTTTTTGCATCGCGCCCCGCGAGAAGATGAGCTTCCAGCGATTCCCACCCGCCTGCCGCCACAATAAGGCGGCACGGATGCCTGCCAGTAATAAGGCGCGAATTTTTGCCGCATTTTCGGGGTTGGCGAGGTGGTTTTGGTCGCCTTTAATCATAATGCGCGGTCCCAGTTTGCTGACCGTAGTGCTGTAGATTTCAGCGAGTCGCGCAATCATATTGGGGTGAGTCATGGCGAAAAAGTCCAGTTGTTGCTGGGCGTTTTCGATATTTTTGAGCAAGGACTGGAACATATCCGGGTCGTTGGCGAGTTTCTTTTCCAGATACAGCAAATTAACCGCGTAACGGGTGGCTTCGATGTCTTTGGGTTTGCCATCAGGATTCAGATTGCTCGCGCCGAGTTGATACATCAGCACTCGAAAGCCAGTGCGAAGCTTGTCGATGCCACCGTAGAGCGCTTCGGGGGTGGCGTCGTCTTCTGTCAAGATACTGTTGATGCAGGCTTCAAACAGTTCGCTATCGACATTGCCGCGTGCGGCAATTTGCGTGACACCTTCGACACACTGGAACAGCGCAGCGAGGGCAAGGGTTCGGTTACGGTTATTGGCTTCCACAGGTTTTTGTTAAATCCGATTTGACTATGTGTGGTGAGAATAAGGGTTTATGCAGATAATTCAAGTTAGCCCTTAAGGATTAGGGCAGTCGCTTGCCATGGCATCAATAATGCCACCGCCCAAACAGACGTCATTCTGATAAAACACAATGGATTGTCCGGGGGTAATCGCGCGTTGCGGATGGGGAAAGCACACCGCACTGCTGCCATCCGGTTTTAAGCTGACCTGACAAGTTTCTTCCGTCTGGCGGTAGCGGATTTTGGCTTTGCATTCAAACTGCTGGCTCGGTGCATGACCCGCCACCCAGTGCAATTGCGAGGCTAACAGGAAGTGTTTCATCAGCAAGTCGTGTTGATGCCCTTGGGTGACGATCAGGCGGTTAGTTGCCATGTCTTTGTCGACCACAAACCACGGGGTTTCATCCGCATCTTTGCGCCCACCGATGCCCAAGCCTTGGCGTTGACCGAGGGTGTAGTACATTAAGCCATGGTGTTTGCCGATGATCTCATTTTCGGGTGTGACGATATTGCCGGGTTGTGCGGGCAAAAAGCGTTGCAGGAAATCGCGAAATTTACGTTCACCAATGAAACAAATGCCAGTGCTGTCTTTTTTACGAGCAGTGGTGAATCCGGCAGTTTCTGCCAATTCGCGCACCTTGCTTTTCTGCAATTCCCCGATCGGAAACAGGCTGCGTTGCAATTGGTGCTGTTGCAGCGTGTAGAGAAAATAGGTTTGGTCTTTATTGGCATCCACGCCTTTGAGCATTCGCGCCGTGCCGTCGGGGTCACGCGCAATGCGAGCGTAGTGTCCGGTGGCGATGTAGTCCGCACCCAACTCCAGTGCAAGCTCTAGGAAGGCTTTGAACTTGATTTCCTTGTTGCACATGATGTCGGGGTTGGGGGTGCGCCCGGCACGGTATTCTTCCAAAAAGTAGGTGAAAACGCGCTCCCAGTATTCGCTGGCAAAATTGCGTGTGTGCAATACGATGCCTAATTGGTCGGCAACGGCTTGTGCATCCGCAAGGTCAACCGCAGCGGAGCAATAGTCTTCGGTGTCGTCCTCTTCCCAGTTTTTCATGAACAAGCCTTCCACTTGGTAGCCTTGTTCGAGCAGTAGGAGTGCTGCAACGGAAGAGTCGACCCCGCCGGACATGCCGACGATGACTTTTTGCGTGGCGTTAGTCATTGGCGGTGAAATAGTGCAGGCTATCCAGTGAATGACGTACCCCGGATTCGTACAGTTCGAGCGAGCGTCCGACCAAATCGCTGCGCCAGATACGCGGTTGCTGGTTGCGGATTTGTTCGCGAGTCAACCAATGCACGGCGGTAATATCCGCGTCGATTTGGTAGCCGGGGACAGGTTCAAGCAGCGTGCCGGTGAAGGTGAAGCGCAAATACACGCGGTCAGGGTCATCGCGTTGCAGGTGAAAAATGCCCAGCAGAGCGGTTGGTTCAAAATGCCAGCCGGTTTCTTCCAACGTTTCGCGGCGTACTGCATCCAGCAAGCTTTCGCCGTGTTCCATGTGTCCTGCCGGTTGGTTGATGGTCAGTTGCCCATAGTGCATTTCTTCCACCATCAGAAAGCGGTTATCGTGTTCAATGACACTGGCAACGGTGACGCGGGGTTTCCAAACCATAGTGGGCATCCTTCGGGGCGAAAATGCGTATTCTACACATAACTACCCTGCATTGGTCTATAATGCACCCGTTAAAATAAACCGATAATCAGGGTACGGGTATGATGGATGAATCTTTCCTCGACGGCGAACACGCGCTTTTTCTCGAACAATTGTATGAGCGCTATCAGCAAGACCCCCACAGCATAGACCCGCAATGGCAAGCCTATTTTCAGCGCTTGGATGCCGAGCCTGTTACCAGCAGCTTTGCGCCTAATGCGAACCATGGCAACGGCAAAGCCTTGGCACAACGCAGCGAACAATTGCACGTATCGCGCATGATTAATGCCTACCGTTACTTGGGGCATCTGGAAGCCAACACCAACCCCTTGGGTGATTACGCTTACAAAGTGGGCGTACCGCAATTGATGCTGGAACACCACGGGCTGGAAAATGTTGACCCTGATACGGTATTCGACCCCGGCACTTTTAATCTCACCGCCAAACCGACGCTCGGCAATATCGTGCACGCACTACGCGAAACGTATTTGCGCACCATCGGTTTTGAATACATGCATATTTTGGATGTGCAAGAAAAACGCTGGCTGCAACAACGCATTGAACCGAACATGGGGCGTGGCAAACTGACCCACCCCGAACGCCGCAAAATCCTCGAACAACTCACCGCAGCGGAAGGTTTTGAACAATATTTGCACCGCCGTTACGTTGGGCAAAAGCGCTTCGGTCTGGAAGGCGGCGAAAGCTTGATTCCACTCTTGCAAACCCTGATCCACGAAGGTGGCAAGCAAGGTTTGCAGGAAATCGTCATCGGCATGGCGCACCGGGGGCGTTTAAACGTGCTCACTAATGTGCTGTGCAAGCCTGCGGGCGATTTGTTTGGCGAATTTGAGGGCAAGGTTGAGGAAACATACACCGGCGACGTCAAATACCACAAAGGTTTTTCTGGCAATGTCAGCACCGAAGGTGGCCCGATGCACTTGGTGTTAGCGTTCAACCCTTCGCATCTGGAAATCGTCAGCCCGGTAATGGAAGGTTCGGTACGCGCTCGCCAAGACCGGCGTGAAGACAAAGACGGCGACCAGGTATTGGGCATTTCGATCCACGGTGATGCCGCGTTCGCAGGGCAGGGCGTGGTGATGGAAACCTTTAACATGGCGCAAACCCGTGGCTACCGTACTCGCGGCACGATTCACATTGTGATCAATAACCAGATTGGTTTCACCACCAGCACGGTGTCGGATAGCCGTTCGACGTATTACCCGACCGACGTGGCGAAAATGATCAATGCGCCGATTTTCCACGTCAATGGCGATGACCCCGAAGCCGTGGTCTATGTCACGCAAGTGGCGCTCGAATACCGCCAGTTGTTCCAGAAAGACGTGGTAATCGACTTGGTGTGTTACCGCCGCTTGGGGCATAACGAAGCGGATGAACCGAACATGACCCAGCCGGTGATGTACAGCACGATTCGCAGCTTACCGACGACCCGTGCCAAATACGCGATGCGCCTTGCAGAAGCCGGAGTCGTGAGTGAAAGCGGGGCGAAAGGCTTGATCGACGCTTACCGCACCAAACTGTCGAATGGTGGCGTTACGTGCTGCAATAGCCAAACACGCACGGGTTTGCCAGCGGAATTGCAAACGCATTGGAAAGCCTTCGTTGGGCAACCTTGGCGGCAGCACATTGATACGACGTGTTCCGCAGAACGCATTCACAGCATTAGTGCGGGCTGGATCAGCAATATTCCGGCTGATTTTGTGGTGCATCCGCGTGTGTTCAAAGTGCTGGAAGCGCGGGCGGCAATGGGGCGTGGTGAACAACTGGCCGACTGGGGTTTTGGCGAAAATTTAGCGTATGCGACCTTGGTGGAAGAGGGCTTTGACGTGCGTTTGTCGGGGCAGGATTGCGGGCGCGGCACGTTTTCACACCGGCACGCGGTATTGCACCACCAGCAGCGCCGCGAACAGTGGATTCCGGTGCAACACACCACGGATTTCCAAGCCAAATTTACGGTGATCGACTCGGTGCTCTCCGAAGAGGCAGTGTTGGCATTTGAATACGGTTATGCCACGGCGGAACCGGATACGCTGGTGATTTGGGAGGCGCAATTCGGCGACTTCGTGAACGGGGCGCAGGTAGTAATTGACCAATTCATCAGTTCCGGTGAGCAGAAATGGCAGCGTTTGTGTGGGCTGGTGATGTTCTTGCCACACGGCTTGGAAGGGCAGGGGCCGGAACATTCCTCGGCGCGTCTGGAACGCTTTGTGCAGTTGGCGGCACAGGAAAACATGCACATTTGCATTCCGTCCAACCCCGCGCAGGTATTCCACATGCTGCGGCGGCAAATGATGCGTAAATACCGCAAGCCGTTGATTGTGTTTACCCCGAAAAGTTTATTGCGCCACCCGCTGGCGGTTAGCCCGTTGGAAGATTTCACCTTGGGGCAGTTTGAAGTGGTGTTGGATGATGTAGACATCACCGATGTGGAGGCGAAAGAGCACGTGAAGCGGGTGATTTTGTGCAGCGGCAAGGTGTTTTACGACTTGCTGGAAGAGCGCCGTAAACATGCCATGGTGGATACTGCCATCATTCGCTTGGAACAGCTTTACCCGTTTCCCGCGCAAGAATTGGTGGATGTGATGGAGTATTACCCGAACGTTAAAACCGTGATTTGGTGTCAGGAAGAACCGGTCAATCAAGGCGCGTGGAACGGCATTAAACACCGTTTCGAGGCGTATGATTATACCGAAGTGGTGTGCGTGAGCCGCCCGGCGATGGCCGCGCCTGCGGTGGGGTCATTGTATATGCACCAGCGGCAGCAGCAGGCGTTGGTGCGCGAAGCGTTGGGGTTGAATGGGGATTAAATGAGCCAGTCTCTTCTCATGGTCACGGATAAATTGTATGGTGTATTTTGTGATGAATTACCGGCTGTCAATGCTAAAAGGTGAAATATGACGCACGCTATTACCATCAATGTATCGGATGCACTCTACCAGCAGTTGTATCAGGCGGCTTCTTTGTTCCAGCAGCCGACGGAAGCTATTATTATTGATAGCCTGCGCCATACTCTCCCGCCAATTTTTGAGGACATTCCTGCTGGGTATCAAAATGATGTTTTTCCGTTGTTGGCAATGAATGATCAAGAACTGCTTCAGGAGTCCCGTCGGATTTTTCCGCCGGAGCACTGGCAAAACTACGAATCTTTATTGGAACAAAAGAAAACAGGGCAACTTCGTGCTGATGGCGAACAAGCGTTACAAGCATTAAAACGCGAGGCCGATGTGCTCACGTTCCGCCGCAGTTATGCCGCAGTGCTGTTGAAGCGGCGTGGCTATCGGATTGCCCCGCCGCGTGGGGAACTGCAAAGCGCATGAGCGTTACTGATAAGTAAGAAATCTTCTCCAATATCGTTTACTATCCGTTTATCAGCAACGGGCTATCAGTTAAGCAAATGACCGACATTTTTATCAGTTACAGTTCCAAAGATCGTGAATGGGTTGCACGGCTTGCCAAAGGGTTGGAAGCGCACGGCTATGAAGTGTGGTGGGATCCCGAAATTCTGCCGGGGCAACATTATCAGGATGTGATTCAAAAGGCGTTACACGGGGCAACCTGCACGGTGGCAGTGTGGACACCTAATTCGGTGGCATCCGATTATGTGCGGGCTGAATGTTTGTGGGCATTTAACAAGCGCAATCTCATCAGTGTGCTGGGTAAGGATACCGAGATACCGACCCCGTTTAATGCGATTCAGATCGCCGATTTGCGTCAGTGGCGGGGCAGTGCGGATGACGCGAATTTCCAGCGCTTACTGCGTGGCATCAAGTTTGTGCAAACAGGTAAGGCTGTGCCACCGTCTCAGCAGCCAGAGCCGCCTAAAAAATTCCTTTGGTTGCCGACACTCTTGATCTCTGCTGCGGTGCTGGGCGGTAGTGGTATTTATTGGCAGTCCACGCAAATTGACCCTGTGAAGGAAGAATC
This sequence comes from Thiothrix subterranea, assembly GCF_016772315.1. Taxonomy (NCBI): domain Bacteria; kingdom Pseudomonadati; phylum Pseudomonadota; class Gammaproteobacteria; order Thiotrichales; family Thiotrichaceae; genus Thiothrix; species Thiothrix subterranea. The sequence goes on from NZ_CP053482.1 coordinate 3,870,481, forward strand.
GCCTGCAAGGCAGGCTTCTACAGTGGTTGCTGCTCCACCCGTTACCATTGACCCTGCCCAAGTGCAAGCCGAAGCTGAACGCAAGGCAAAAGAAGCCCAAGCTAACGAATTGGCCCAAGCCAAGGCCACGCTGGAAGCAGATGATGAAAGTGCATGGCCTTCGGCTGTTGAGCGTCTGATTGATCTGGCAAAGAAAGGGGAAGGTGAGGCGATGTATCTGTTGGGGATTGTTTATCAGAAGGGGCGAGGCGCAGATAAAGACATAAAAGCCAGTTGTAAATTTTATAAAGACTCGGCTGAACGAGATAACGTTAAAGCTAACGATCTATACAAGCAATTAAAGGAGGCAGTTGATGACCCCAAAATATGCCCTTAAATCATCTTCCCGCCTGCATGGTTGGGGCGCTTACTTATTTGCTACTTTGATTTTGAGTGTTGGCGTTGTGTGTGCTGAAACAGACCTCGATAAGCTTGCTGTTGAGGATGTTGAGAAAATAAAGCAGGAAAAAGCTGCTGAAGAAAAACGCCAGTATGATGAAAGGGTAAAGCGTGAAGCGAAAGAAGCTGCTGACAAAGCCAAAGCCGCTGCTGCAAAAGCCGAAGCTGCTCGCGTTGCTGAATTACAGCAAAAGTGTGAAAAGAAAGGCGGTGATTGGAAAAAAGGCAAATGTGTGATGCCGCAGCCGAAGCCACCTGCTCCGAAGCCTATCCCTGCCCCTGCCCCAGAACCTGTTGCTGTGGTTGAGCCGCCTGCTTCGCGTCCTGTTGCTGGGAACAGCCAAGATATGCCGCATATGCTCCCGATCCCCGCTGGCACTTTTACAATGGGTTGTGTGGATGGGCGCGACAACGTAGAGGGCGTAGCGGCATGTGGTGGTGATGAAACACCAGCTCACGAAGTTACGATTAGTGCTTTTCAAATGGCAAAAACTGAAACGACAGTAGGTCAATACATGGCTTGTGTCGATGTTGGTGTTTGCCCTGCTCCTGAATGGCTGGAGCCGAATGCACCTGATTATTATAAAAAACTAGGTACGGGCTTGTCCGATTTCAATTATCCGATAGTCGGTGTGAGCTGGAATGACGCCAATACTTATGCCCAGTGGCTAAGCAAGGAGACGGGTAAACCTTACCGTCTGCCGACTGAAGCAGAATGGGAATATGCAGCGCGAGGTGGTACGGATAGCGCTTATCCTTGGGGTAACAAAGCCAGCCATGAGTTTGCCAATTATGGCAAGGATGAATGTTGTGATGGATTGGCGAGCGGTAAGGATCAATGGGTTTATACCGCGCCTGTCGGGAGTTTTGCCGCGAATGGCTATGGACTTCAGGACATGAATGGCAATGTGTATGAATGGGTGCTAGATACTTGGCATAGTGATTACAAAGGTGCGCCTGTTGATGGTAGTGCTTGGGAATCTGGCACTTACCGCGTGTTGCGCGGTGGCGCGTGGATCAACGATGCACGGAACGTGCGTTCCGCTAACCGTGACTACGACACGCCGGATGATCGGAGCCTCAACATGGGTTTCCGCCTCGTCCTCTCCTAGGTCAAGTTGAGCCAAGTGCCGCCGGGGCGGCTCTTGTGGCGTGGGCAGCGTAGCCAAATGCGGGGGCGTTACCGGAGTAGCCCCGCGTTTGGTGGAGCAGCACGCGCCACTCTTTGGGGGTGCAGGGGGTTTACCCCCTGCGTTGCGGATTTTTTGGACGATGATCAAATTATTTTTCCCAAGGAAGGGAGAGGTTATGAAGCTAAAGTTTTTCAGCGTGAATGCGCTAGACCCAGAAGCCGATCAAGACAACCTTGATAGTTTTTGTAACAGCCATCGGCTGGTGTCGGTGGATAAACGTTTCGTCGAAAATGGTGAGTTTTGTTTCTGGTCGGTGTGCGTGGTTTACCTTGAAGTTTCAGCATCCCCCGCCAAACCCACCGCAGCCCTCAACAAACGCGCCCAAGTCGATTACCGTGAAACCCTGAATGAGCAGGATTTTGCCGCATATTCCAAATTGCGTGAGTTACGCAAGGCGTTAGCCGATAGCGACGGTGTGCCGATTTATGCCGTTTTCACCAATGCCCAACTGGCCGACATGGTAACAAACCGTGCCACCTCGCTAACCGCATTAGGGGAAATAAACGGCATAGGCAGCGCCAAACTGGACAAATACGGCAAACATTTCACCAAATTGCTGCAAAACACCCTAACCGATGAAGCGGTCACCACTACAACCCAAGCCGATGAAACGCCACTGCATCCGGCTGGCTGACATAGCCGCCATCGACAATTTGACGCTGGCAGTCTGGAAAGCCGCCCGCAGCAAACGCCACCGCCCCGATGTTATCCGCTTCACCACCCAACTCGACCAACACCTCCAGCAACTGGCGCAAGACATAGTGCAAGCCAAAGTGCCGTATGCCCGTTACCGCGAGTTTTACATCCACGACCCTAAAGAACGCCTGATCCACGCCGCTTGTTTTGAAGACCGCGTGTTGCACCATGCCATCATGAATCTCGCTGAACCTGTGTTTGAACGGGCGCTAGTCCCAACCACCTACGCTTGCCGCCCGGACAAAGGTGTACACCGCGCCGTTGCCCAAGTGCAAGCTAACCTGCGGCGCTATCCTTGGTATGTCAAAACCGATATTTCCGGCTATTTCCCCAGCATTGATCATCGAATTCTGCATGATTTACTGCAACGGCGTTTTAAAGGCGCTGATTTTCTGTTCCTACTTTGGCGTATCATTGATTCATACCACGCCAAACCCGATAAAGGTTTGCCGATTGGCTCTTTGACCTCACAGCATTTCGCTAACTACTATTTGGATGGTACAGACCGTTTCTTGCTCGAACACCTCAAGGTTCAGGCGCAAGTACGCTACATGGATGACACCCTGTTTTGGTGCAATAGCCGCGCAGAAGCCAACGAAAAACTGGCAGCCCTGCGTGAATATCTGCACGTTGAGCGCCAACTCCACATCAAACCCAACAGCCAAATCAACCGCAGCAGTGCAGGTGTCAGCTATTGCGGCTACCGTATTTTGCCGGGGGCTATCTTGCTCAGTCGCCGTAAACGCCAGCGTTACCAGCAATTACGCCGCCAATGGGAACAGGCATGGCTGGATGGGCAAATCACTGAATTGGTGTTACAGCAGGCTTACCAGTCGGTTCATGCCATCACCTTACACGCCGACAGTCAGGCATGGCGTAAACAAAACTTGCAGTTATATCCTTCACCCGCTATATGACTATTGGGTAATGGTCAAGGCACTAACCGCGTGTTGCGCGGTGGCGCGTGGAACAACAATGCACAGAACGTGCGTTCCGCTAACCGTAACAACAACACGCCGGATAATCGGAACAACAACATAGGTTTCCGCCTCGTCCTCTCCTAGCTCAAATGTCAGCAGTAGCGACACTTGACCAGACCGTTATCCTGTCCGTGGTGTTTTGCATCGCGGCGAAAAGCCAATACCCCACGGTATGCTAGTAGGCAGAGCCGAACGCTTACCGATGGGGTTTCTTCGCCCATTTATGTTATTCTTCGCCTATCAGCAATTATTGAGGAAGCGTCAACATGGCGAATGTCGCTTACGATCAAGACCTCTACACATGGTCTTTGCAACAGGCTGCACTGCTGCGCGAACGCAAGTTTGACCAAGTGGACTGGGAACACATCATCGAGGAAGTTGAGGACATGAGTAAGTCGGAAAAACGTGCCTTGCAGTCTTTTTTAGAAGCCTTACTCATGCACCTGTTGAAATGGCAATATCAGCCAGCGTATCAGGGGCGAAGCTGGAAATTTACGATCATTGAACAGCGTCAACGGATTGTCGGGCATCTCAAAGAGAATCCCGGTTTAAAAAGCAAGCTGTCTGCTTTAATTGAATCTGCTTACCGTTATGCGGTGTCTGGTGCAGTACGTGAAACTGGGCTTGCGCCGGAAATATTCCCCGAAACGTGTCCGTGGGATTACGAGCAGTTTATGGCTGATGATTTCTGGCCTGAACTCGATTCATAATTCAGCCGTTCATCCCGCACCAACAACGCCTGAAAATACGCATCCACAGCCTGCGCCTGCCCCGCTGTATTATCCTGCGCATACATCGCCTGCCGGAACGTATTGCTGTCATGCAACCCATTGGTATACCAAGCAATATGTTTACGGGCGATGCGACACCCCGAATATTCCCCGTAAAACTGATACAGATCATCTAAATGCCCCAGCAATACCGCGTGGACTTCGGAAACGTTCGGCGGCGGCAATTCCTCGCCCGTTTGCAAATAATGCGCGATTTCCCGAAAAATCCACGGTCGCCCCTGCGCCGCTCGCCCGATCATAATGGCATCTGCCCCAGTCGCCTCCAGCACCGCCTTGGCTTTTTGCGGGCTATCAATGTCGCCATTAGCAATAATCGGAATTCTGACGTGGCGTTTCACTTCGCGAATCAGCTCATAACGCGCCTCACCTGTGTACATTTGTTCGCGCGTGCGCCCATGAATCGCCAATGCCGCAATGCCTGCCTGTTGCGCCATATCCGCAACCCGCAGAATATTTTCCTCACCATTGACGTATCCCAGACGGGTTTTCAGCGTCACCGGCACATCCACCGCAGACACCACCGCATCCAAAATTCGCTTAACCAAATCCTCATCTTGTAACAGCGCCGAACCCGCCAGCTTGCGGCAAACCTTGCGGGCAGGGCAACCCATGTTAATGTCCACAATCTGCGCCCCATTCGCGACTTGATAACGCGCCGCTTCCGCCAACATCTCCGGTTCAGACCCCGCAATTTGTGCTGAAATCGGTGCAAGTTCCCCTTCGAAATCAGCGCGGTACAAGGATTTTTTCTGCGCGTACAAGGTCGCATCCACCGACATCATTTCGCTGACGGCATGACCTGCGCCAAAATGTTTGCATAAGGTACGGAACGGACGATCCGTCACGCCAGCCATCGGCGCAACAATCAGGTTGTTATCAAGTGTGTAAGAGCCAATTTTCATCGTGTTTAGACTTGTCAAAGAAGCCGTTCAAGTCTTATCAGCACAGTATCGCGCATAGTATCTTGACCAGATACTTTGTTTATCCGTTCCCTGATCAGATTGGCATCCACAATGCCGCTACGAATAGCTGTTGCCACAAAGTCCATGTCTTTTTCCCGTCCAGCATACAATTTGCTGGTCATCAGATCATGTGGCTCTAAAAACAAGCCAACAACATTATTGGTATTCGTGTTTGCAATCCTGATTAGGCGGCTTTCCCAGCCTTCGGGAAGTATCGCTGTCGTTTTATCCACACCATCAGCGTAGTACCCAAACGTTTCATCAAACGGGGATAATTCACCCAATACACCGTCAATCAGGTCGGCGCGTTCAGGGTACTGGACAGGGATTAAATCTGCTTCGCGTGATTGCAAAAGAGCAGCCGGGGCTTCAGGGTAGCTGCCAAGGATCGACTGGCTACCAATGACAATGATTTCATTGCATTGTGTGATCGCCCCCGCAGCTCTGATCAAGTGTTCGATTTCATAACGTTTCATGAGTGTTCTTAAATTCGCGTAGGATTTCCCAGCGTTCATGGGCGGAAAGACATCCGGCAAATGGAGAATTCGAGCGTGCCAGCACTGCGCTTTCGTCGTGGGAATCCAGAATGTTGATAATGTCTGTTATGGGCAAGGAGAGCTTTTGTTCCCAATCGGTGTAAGCCTGCCAATTACCGTTGTTGGCACGGTAACGCCGCAAGTTGGCGCGGGCAATACCGACCACCTGTTCAGGGTTGGCTTGCAGTTTTTCGATGACCCGCTGATGTAGCCGGTAAATGCGTTGTTCTATAAGGGTTTGTTTGTTCATTTGGCACAGAACGACAGGCTTAAAACAGCAAAGTACCGTGAAGGCTAAAAACTTGCAAGCCTCTAGCGTGCAGGACAGTGATGTTGTGGTAAAGTATCCGCCCTATAAGAAACCACTTGTACGGAGATTTAGTGTGCGTTTAACCGTAGAACAATACCGCCAATGGGAACACAAAAAAGTCACGCTGTTGGGCATGTCTGGTGTTGGTAAAACCCATATTTCCAGTATGTTACGTGAGCATGACTGGTTTCATTATTCCGGTGACTACCGCATTGGTACGTGCTATCTGGATGAAGACATTCTCGATTTGATCAAAGAGCAGGCGATGAAAGTGCCGTTCCTGCGCGAATTATTGCGCAATGATTGGATCTACATCCGCAATAATATCCGTGTGAATGATTTGGGGCCGGTGCTGTCATTCGTTGGCAAATTAGGCAATCCCGAACTCGGTGGCGTACCACTGGATGCGTTCATTCAACGTCAGGCGCAATACCGCGAAGCCGAAATTGCCGCCATGCGTGATGTGCCGGAATTCATTCGCAAAGCCCAAACGATTTACGGCTATTCGCATTTCGTCAATGACGCTGGCGGCAGTTTGTGCGAGTTGGAAGAACCTGCGGTGTTTGATTTGTTGGCAGAAAATACCCTGATTTTGTACATCAAAGTCACCACGAAAGATGAAGAGCAAAAGCTCATCGACCGCGCACGTAGTGACCCAAAACCGTTGTATTACCGCCCGAATTTCCTGCGTGAACATTTGGCGGTGTACTTGCAAGAACAAGGGCTGCAATACGCTGCCGAAATGATCCCGGATGATTTCACGCGCTGGGTATTCCCGCGCTTGTTCCATTCGCGTTTGCCGCGTTACGAGGCGATTGCACACGACTACGGCTACACGGTTACGTCTGAAGAAGCCGCGCAAGTGCGTGATGAAGCCGATTTCAATGCCTTGATTGAAATGGCGATTGCGCGTCATGCTTGAGGTTGTTAGGTACGGGGAGGGATTCCTATGCCATTAGTTGCACACACTGCATTGCCAACGTTTGAACGCCTGCGTCAAGAAGGCCAAACGGTTTTGAGCGAAGATTACGCTTTCAATCAGGATATTCGCGAGCTGCATATCGGTTTTCTGAACATGATGCCGGATGCGGCGTTGGCAGCAACCGAACGCCAGTTTTTCCGGCTGGTGGGCGAATCCAATCTGATTGCGCAATTTCACATTCACCCGTTCACGCTGGAAAGTTTGCCGCGCAGTGCCAAAGCGCAAGCTTACCTCGACCAATACTACGAAAAGTTTGCCGATTTGCGTGAACAAGGCTTGGATGCGCTGATCATTACCGGCGCAAACCCTGCCGCGCAACATCTGGAAGATGAACCGTTTTGGGATGGTTTGTGCGAGGTAGTGGCTTGGGCGCAGGAAAATGTCACCTCTACCTTGTGTTCGTGTTTGGCAAGCCATGCGCTGGTGCAACATTTGTGGGGAATCCGCCGCCGCCCGCTGGGATTCAAACGTTGGGGCGTGTACAGCCATGCCGTGACCATGCCGGAACACCCGCTGGTGAATGATTTGAATACGCGCTTTGACGTGCCGCACTCGCGTTTCAATCAGATTGATCGGGCGGAACTGGAAGCTGTGGGCGTACAAATATTGGTGGAAAGTCAGGAGGCGGGCGTACACATGGCGGTCAGCCCTGATCTGTTCCGCATGATTTTTCTGCAAGCGCACCCCGAATACGATCAGGTGAGTTTGCTGAAAGAATACCGCCGCGAAACCCTGCGTTGGTTTGACGGGGCGCGGGACGATTACCCGCCATTCCCCGAAAATTATTTGCGCCCCAAAGCCAAAGCGATTCTAACCGAATACCGCTTAGCGCAGGAAATAGCCAAGCGCCAAGGCAAACCCTTGCCGGATTTCCCCGAAACCTTGTTGCTGCCGATGTTGCACAATACTTGGCGAGATACCGCCAAAGTGTTTTACAGCAATTGGATCGGCAAGGTTTACCAAATCACCAATAACGACCGCCGTAAGCCATTTATGGAAGGTGTCGACCCCAATGACCCCTTAGGTTTACGTCAAACGCTGGAAATGCACTAGACTAAGATAATGAAAATTTGGAATTTTACCGTTTTATTGGTGTCATTAGTGCTATTGGTCGGCAGTTTGAAGGCATTGCTGGATTATTGGCAATACGACGAAATGGCGGCAGACGTGGCGCAATTGATGTTGCACCAAGTCAGCGCGGAAGACGTGCGTCAACAAGTGCAGGAAGCCATTGCCAATAATAATCCCGCCGATGCGCGAATGTATTTAAGCCTTGCCCACACTTTTGGTTACGCGGTTGATCCCGCTGAGTTTGAGGCAGAATTGCAGCGTTTGGAATCACCACTCAATACCGCCCGCCGTACCGTTAATGATTTTGCCAGTGGTTTTGTCGAGGGTGAAGCCAGCAGCGGTGCTGGTGTGGCGGGCGCAATCACTGCCGATTTTACCGTGGTGGGTGATGCCCGCGATTTATGGGCGCAATATCAATTGTATGCCAAGGGCGAACCAGTCAACGAATTGATTGTCACCTTGGCAGGGGTCGGGGTTGGCTTGACCGCTGCGACGGTGGCGAGTGCGGGGGCGGCTTCGCCCGCTAAAGGTGGTATTTCTACCACAAAATTGGCGGCACGCGCAGGCAAGCTGACACCGGGTTTTCAGCGTTTTCTGCTCAGGCAGGGTTCAGACGTGTTCGACTATAAAGGGTTTCTATTGGCGGCGCGTGCCGAAAAAAATATGGATGGCATCAGTAAAGCTGCATTAAAAGCTTATAACCCGCAAGCAACGCGGGCGCTTCAACAAACGGCAGAACAGGTGAATACGATTCGCAAGGCCAGTTCTACCGCTGATGTCGTGCATGTATTGAAATACGTGGAAAATGGTGAAGATTTAATCCGTTTGGAAAAAATAAGCCTAAAATACGGCACAAACACCAAGGGTATCATGAAGTTTCTGGGGAAAAGTGCGTTGGGTACAGTGCGAGTGCTGCGTAAAACGGCTGAACTATTCATCAGTGCTTTTGCATCACTAGTATCGCTTATCGCTTTTTTCGTTTCGCTTAGCGGCATAAAGCTTGCAAAATAATCTTATTAATCTGCCGTTAAGATTAAAATTTGGTCTAAACTTAGCACTCAGTTACGTTACTATTAATATTATTTCTAGCGCAGTAAGGTTATGGGATTACTTGCTTTTAAAGATGCAGCACATCTGGTATCACGCACTGGCTTAGGCGCAGAATGGGATGCTATCAAACACTTGGAAGGGCGTTCCACACAAGATGCAGTCGAATGGGTATTGCACCCCAAACCTGAGGCATTGAAACCTGCTCCAGCGATGACGCCATGGCTGAAGTTAGAACCCATGCGTTTGACCGACATGAAAAGTCGTAATTCCGCGTGGGCTATCTCACAACGCGAAGGCAAAAACTTGCAGGCGTGGTGGGTAGAGCAGATGTTAACCACAAAAACGCCATTTCTCGAACGCATGACCTTGTTTTGGCACAATCATTTCACCTCTTCCATTCAAAAAACCTTGCAGCCCAGTCTGTTGCACCAACAAAATTTATTGTTTCGCCGTTATGCATTGGGGAGTTTTGCGGAATTGTTGCAAGCGATTGCGCGTGATCCTGCCATGCTGATGTATTTGGATGGGCATCAAAATAACAAAAATCAGCCCAATGAAAATTTTGCCCGCGAATTGTTAGAATTATTTACCATCGGGCGCGGGCATTACCGTGAAACCGATGTGAAAGCGGCAACGCAAGCGTTTACGGGCTGGCGTGTTGATCATCAAACCGGCAAGTTTGTGATTCGCACTGATGAACATACCGAAGGGCAAGTGACCTTTTTGGGCAAAACCGGGCATTTCAAAGGCGATGACATTGTTAAGCTACTGCTGGCACACCCCCGCACAGCGGAACGCTTGACGGAAAAATTCTGGTTGGCGTTTGTCAGCAATCGCCCCGACCCAGCATTGATTCGTGTTTGGGCGCAACAATTACAGCAATCGAATTACGACATTAAAGGCTTAATGCGCACGGTATTGAACAGTGAAGCATTTTGGGCAAGCGCAAACCGTGGCACTTTGGTGAAATCCCCCGTGGAATTGGTGCTTGGCACGGTACGTATGTTGCCTTACCCGCGCGAATCCACTCAAGAAATGCTGAATCTGTGCCGCCTGTTGGGTCAGGAATTATTCGACCCGCCCAACGTTAAAGGCTGGGCGGGGGGGGAACATTGGATCAGTACCCAAACCTTACTGGTACGCAACGCTTACCTTTCCAAATTGTCACGCGGTAATTTAAACGAAAAAGTCGCCAATGGGGTAAAACTCCCCGATGTACCCGCCGAGCAATTGGTCGAATGGTTATTACCCGTTAAACCCTTGAAACCGCTACCGCAAGCGCCGGGAGCGCTGCGCTTAGTGCGTGCGTTGCTGCTTGATCCAGCGTTTCAAGTGTCCTGATACTCTTTATGCGGATGTTGATTACATGAACCGTCGCGAATTTATGGGAATGGCTGCCTTGCTGCCTTGGTTGACTGCTTTGCCTGCGGAAGTATTGGCAGTGCCTGCCCGCCCACAACAACGGGTTGTGGTGTTAGTCAAACTGGCTGGGGGCAATGATGGGTTGAATACCCTGATTCCTCACAATGACCCGCTGTATTATCAACATCGCCCCACGATTGCAGTACCTAAGCATCAACTTATCGACATTGGTGAAGCACAGAGCTTGAACCCTTACCTGAAAGCACTCAAACCCTGGTGGGATAAAGGCAATATGGCGTGGGTACAAGGGGTAGGTTATCCACACAGCACCTTATCGCATTTTCGTTCCAGCGATATTTGGGAAACAGCGGTGGATGCCAGTCAATACGCTGAAACGGGTTGGTTAGGTTCATTATTACCCGGTTGTAAGCCCGGTTTGCACGGCATTGCGATCGGTGACAGCAGCGGGCCGATGAACGGAAAAAACTGCAATACCATTGCGATGCAAAGCCCGCAGTCTTTCCTGAGTCAAATCAACCTGCTGGAAGACATTCAGCCGGTGCGTACCAATTCGGTACTGGCACATATCACCAATGTGCATCACCAACTGTATGCAGCGGGTGAACAGTTAAGCACTAAATTGCAACGCCCGATGGCCTTAGGCGTCAATTTTTCTACCGGCAAATTAGGGCGGGAATTGGAAGCGGTTGCCAAGATGATTTTGACCGGCGTCGATGCAGCCGTATACATGGTCACGCTGGACGGTTTTGATACCCACAGCAACCAAATGGCGGTACAGAGTAATTTACTGCATCAACTTGCCGGGGCGCTGGATTCGTTTGCGCAAGCCATGCAACGTGGCGGGCGCTGGAACGATGTCATGCTGATGACGTATTCCGAATTCGGGCGGCGTGTGCAAGAAAACCACGGCAAAGGCACTGACCACGGCACGGCGTCGGTGCAATTGGTCATGGGCGGCAAGGTGCGCGGCGGCATTTACGGCGACGCACCCGATCTTAGCCGTTTGGATGGTGATGGCAATGTGCAACATACGGTCGATTTCCGCGCTGTCTATGGCACGGTATCCCAACGTTGGTTGGGGCAAGCCAGCCCTTGGGCTAAGTTTGGTACGCTGCCGTTTGTTTAAGTCTGAAGCGCTTTCCGGCATAATCGCGCCTTTCTCATTAGCATAGAAAGGCATTGCCATGTGGTTCAAGAATCTGTACCTGCTGCGTTTGAGCAGTGATTTCGATCTCACGCCCGAAGCGCTACACGAAGCCCTTGAAAGCAAACCCTTTCTGGGCTGCGGCAATGAATTGCGCGAAGCCAGCGGTTGGGTATCACCGTTTGGGCGCAACAATGAGCAATTGGTATTGGCGACTAACGGTTGTATGTTACTGACCTTGGCGCATCAAGAAAAGTTGCTCCCGGCTTCGGTGGTGCGTGAAGAACTCGATACCTTGGTTGCCGACATCGAAGAAAAAGAAGCCCGCAAAATCGGTAAGCGCGAAAAACAAGATTTGCGCGATGAGATCGAATTTGAATTGCTGCCCAAAGCCTTCACCCGCACCAAAAAAATGGATGCTTGGCTGGATTTACCCAATAGCTGGATGATTATTAACAGCTCGTCCAACACACCAGCGGAACGCTTAACCCATTTGTTGCGCAATACCTTGGGCAGCTTGCCCGTTGCTCCCCCGAAAACCGATATGAGTCCAGCGGTACTTATGACGCAATGGTTGGCGGATGATCACACCTTGCCCGCACCATTTACCTTGGGCGAAGCGTGCGAATTAAAAGGGCAGGGCGAGGCTAAAAGTGTGGCAACGTTTAAGCGCCACGAACTGATGGCAGAAGAAGTGCAAGCGAATTTGGCAGCGGGTAAAACGGTGTCTAAACTCGCTTTAATCTGGGCAGACAAGATCAGTTTCGTCTTGACCGAAGATTTAGGGGTGCGTCAGGTGCGCTTCTTGGATGTGCTGGCCGACAACCTTAAGGATGCCGACCCGCAATCACGTGCTGAAAAGCTGGACATCGAATTCACCCTGATGACGGGTGAAGTGACGCTGATGTTAGCCGATTTAATGCAATGTTTTACGGCAGAACCTGAACCAGAGCCTGCTTAATTTTTTCGATCCGCGCTGTCTGGCTGGCAAGGGAAGTCGCGGGCATTCCCCCCAAAGCATACCACTGTTTTAAAACAGGTAACGCATGAGCACTGGGTTGCGCGGTTTCTTTGCGGCTACGCATGGTTTCTGAGAGTTGCGCGACTTGATATTTGAGGCGCGTGGCTTGAAATTCGGCAGGGCTTTCCAGCGCTAACAGAATTTCCAGTTGCAAGCACAATAATTCACCTGTGTTGCGGTTTTCAATTTGCGCATCAGCACTGGTGTCCGCTTGTTTGTGTTGCGCGGATTGGGCAGCAAGGGCTTCCAAGTCGGCACGTTGCTGCTGCTGACGTGCCAGTTCGCGTTGACGCTGTTCTTCAGACTGACGGGTGGTTTCTGCTAATTGCGCATCGCGTTCTTGCTGTTGTTGCTGGCGTTCTTCACGCGCACGCGCAAACAGGGTGTCGATCGGTTCACGGAATTGTTTCCACAAACGTTGTTCGTCGGAAGGGCGCGAACTGAGGCTAATTTGCCATTGGGTTTGCAGCATTTTGGCTTGCTCAATGGCTTGTGCGGTGTTGGGGGAACCCAGCAGGGCTTTGGCTTGTTCGACCAGTTGGCTGCGTTCCTGCCAGTTGCGGGCGCGTTCGGCTTTAAAGTGGGTTTCTAGCGCATCCATCGCCGCATTGAAGCGGTCATTGACGTTTTTCCAGTCTTTGTGGCTGACAGTTCCAGCGGCTTTCCAATGTTTGCGGGAATCGTTGAGGGCGATTTGTAGCGCCCGCCAATCGGGATTTTCCCAGTTGGTCTCTGCATGTAAGGCTTCGAGTTGGGCGCAAATGGTGTTGCGTTGTTCGAGGTGCGTGGCACGTTGTTGCGCTTGTTCGGCAAAATATTGTTTGCTGGGTTCGTAAGCGGCGGTGGCGTTGCTGTCAAAGGCTTTCCACAGCGTGTGTTGTTGCCCCGGTTCGAGCTGGGACAGTTTGCGCCATTCTTCCCGTAAGGAATGGATTTTCTTGGCACGTTCTTGGGGGTCAAGTTCTGCATCGGTGCGCAGGTGTTCTGCTGTTTCGATCAATTGTTTACGTACTTGATCCGTACCCCAACGCCGCCAGTCTTGAATTTCCCGCAGAAAGGGGGCGAGTGCTTGCAGACGGCGTTGGAAAAAGGCTTGGTCTTTGCCGGGGATGTGCGTGGCCTGTTTGAGATTTTCTCTGAGGGTTTTATGCACTTCAACGGCTTCGCCGTATTGTTCGGCTTCTAAATAAGCTTCCAGCGTTTTCAAGCTGTGGTGTAAGTCGGCTAGGGTTTGCTCTTGTTGAGCTTGTTGTTGCTGGCGGTTCTTGCGGGCGGCGGCTTCGCGTTGCTGTTCTTGTTCGAGACGCTCTTGTTGGGCTTGTGCGGCGGCTTCGGCTTGCTGTTGGGCTTCGGCAGCTAAACGCGCTTGTTCAGCGGCTTGTTGGGCTTGCAATTGTTGTTGCTGGGTGTGTTCGGTTTCCCAGGTTTGCAGGCGTTGTTGAAAATCGGTCAACGCTTCTTGGAAGCGTTGTTGTTGGGCTTCATTAGCGGTTTTGCTGATTTTTTGCCAGCGTTGTTCCAGTACTTTGACGCGGGTTTTTTCTTGCGCCCAGCGTTGGGTGTTGCCGAGGGTTTCGGCTTCGGCACAGAGTGCGTCGATGTCGGCTTGTTGTTTGTGCTGATGTTGCACAATGTCTTCGCGTTCTTTGAGCAATTGGCGCAGGCGTTTATTATTTTTGCCGTGCAGCTTTTCCAAGGCTTGAAGTTGCGCCAAGTCATGAATCTGAGCAGCAGCGCTGTATTGAATCTCTTTGGAGGTGTCGTTACTGGCAATAGAGAACAATAATTCTTGGTCGTCCAGCTTGGCGATGGCTTGATGACGCAATTTAACGCCCCGCATCGAATCACGCGCAATGCTGCGGAGGAGCGCGGGATTCTGTAGCCAAGCAAAGACTTCCGTCAGTAAATGGTCGTGGCGGTGATCAGTCGCCGCCAAACCAATAACACGTTGACGGGCGCGTTCACCAATCGAACCCGCCGTGTGACCCATTTGCACCAAGGTCGGAATGTGGTGCAAACGGGTAATGGCTTCCATGCGTACATCACTGTCAGGATCGCTTTGAGCAATCTTGATCAATTCCATGCTGTCACCGGCAAGGCTCGCCAGTGATTTTACGCGGACACTGGCATCAGCGTGTTGCCATTTTGGTTTAAAGAACTTCCCTAACATACTATTCTTCGTCTTATTGTTGGCGTTACTTTACGCGCATTCCGGGTTCTGCACCCTTGTCAGGTGTCAGGATGAATAAATCTTTACCGCCGGGGCCTGCTGCCAACACCATGCCTTCGGATACGCCAAAGCGCATTTTACGGGGGGCAAGGTTGGCGACCATCACGGTGTAACGACCTTCCAGATCGGCCGGGTCGTAAGCGGATTTTATCCCGGCAAACACGTTGCGGGTTTCACCGCCCAGATCAAGGGTCAATTGTACCAGCTTATCCGCGCCTTTGACGTGTTCCGCTTTAACGATTTTAGCAATGCGTAAGTCGATTTTGGCAAAATCGTCGTAGTCAATGGTGGGGCTGATGGGGTCGTCGGTCAGGTGTTGAGTACTGTTCCCTTCGACTTCGCTCAGGGAGCGGTTATCTGTTTGGTTGCTGAGCGTAGCCGAAGCATTGTCTTCGAGCATGGCTTCGACCATTGCCGGTTCAACACGAGTCATCAGGGCTTTGAACGTGGCAATTTCGCTGCCAATCAGCGGAGTCGCAACACTTGCCCAAGTCAGTTCACCGGCATTGAGGAAGCTTTCTGCGTCCACCGCCAATTGTGGGAGAACCGGCTTGAGGTAGCTCACAATCGCCCGGAACATATTGATGCCTTGGGTGCAAACGCTTTGCACTTCGGCAAGGCGTTCCGGGTCTTTGGCGAGTACCCACGGCTTTTGTTCGTCAACGTATTGGTTGGCCTTGTCAGCCAAACCCATGATTTCGCGCATGGCCTGACCGTAGCGGCGGGTTTCGTAAAGTTCGGCGATACGCTCAGAGGCATCGCTAAATTCCTGATATAACGCGGAGTCAGGCAGTGTATCAGCCAATTTGTTGTCAAATCGCTTGTTGATGAAACCGGCGCAGCGCGAGGCAATATTAACCACTTTGCCGACTAAATCGCTGTTGACCCGTGCCACGAAATCTTCGAGGTTAAGGTCAATGTCATCCACGCCATTGCTGAGTTTGCTGGCGAAATAATAGCGTAACCATTCCGGGTTCAAATGCTTGAGGTAGCTTTCGGCTTGAATAAATGTGCCGCGTGATTTGGACATTTTCGCGCCGTTCACCGTCAAAAAGCCGTGGCAATGTACCGCGCTGGGGGTGCGGAAACCCGCGCCATGCAACAGGGCAGGCCAAAACAGCGTGTGGAAATAGGCAATGTCTTTGCCGATGAAGTGATACACCTCGGCGGTGGAATCGGGTTTCCAGAAGCTATCAAAATCCAGCCCGGTACGGTCACACAGGTTTTTGAAGCTGGCTAAATAACCAATCGGCGCATCCAGCCACACGTAAAAATATTTGTCATCAGTGTCGGGAATTTTAAAGCCCCAGTAAGGCGCGTCGCGGGAAACATCCCAATCGCTCAAGCCTTGATCTGACTCAAACCATTCCATTTGCTTATTGGCGATTTCTTTTTGTACCGCGCCGCTGGCAAGGAATTCGCGCAGGAAGGTTTCAAAATGCCCCAGCTTAAAGAAATAGTGGTCGGTTTCTTTTTCAATCGGAGTCGTGCCGGAAATTGCCGACACCGCATTTTTCAAATCAGTCGGGGAATAAGTCGCACCGCAAGCTTCGCAGTTATCACCGTATTGATCCGCCGCGCCACAACGTGGGCATTCGCCTTTAATAAAACGGTCGGGCAGGAACATTTTCGCTTGCGCATCGTAAGCTTGGCGAATGGTGCGTTTTTCAATATGCCCATTGTCACGCGCCGCCTTGTAGATGAATTCGGCGAAATGGCGGTTTTCGTCGGAGTGCGTGGTGTAGTAATTGTCGAAACCGACCCGAAACCCTGCAAAATCACGCTGATGTTCCGCGCCAATGCGGGCAATCAATTGTTCTGGGGTAATGCCTTCTTGTTGCGCCCGGAGCATGATTGGCGTGCCGTGCGTGTCATCCGCGCACACATAGTGGCATTCATTGCCGCGCAAACGTTGAAAACGCGCCCAAATATCCGTCTGGATGTATTCGACCATGTGACCAATATGGATTGGGCCATTGGCGTAGGGCAGGGCACTGGTGATGAGGATTTTTCTTGGCTGCATGGCTGTCTTTAAAGGCTTCTGATAGGGACGCGATAAAGTAGCAGGTTGTGGGGGTTTGTGCCACTGGTTGGCATCGAAACACTACCATTAGTAAATTCAATGAATATTTTAGTGATAGTTACCATATAATATTTGATTGAAACCATAAACCCCAATTAACCACTTATAGGTAATAAATCATGAATATGAACAGTGTCAGCGTTCATACGTTCAATAAAACCTCTATCGCTAAACAAGGGCAGTTACTCTTGGCGGGCATTGTAATGTCATCATTGCTCACCGCTTGTGGTGGCAGTAGCGGGCCTTCCGCAGAAGAATTGGCTGCACAAGCAGCGCTTGCTGCCCAAGTAGCAGCGAATAAAGCGGCAGCGGATGCGGCAACAGCGGCAGCACTGGTTCAGGCCGCAGCCGATAAAGCGGCGGCAGATGCCAAGGCAGAAGAGGAGCGCCAAGCTGCGCTAACAGCAGCGCGTAAAGAAACTCAAGACAGTGTAAAGCAGGTAGAAACCGATACCAAAGCAGCACAGGCAGCCAGTTCTATTGCCGGATACGCGCTATTACAAGCTAAACAGCAAGGCGCAGCTTACCCAGAAGTTGCTGAAGCATTAGCCGAAACACAAGCATTTGCTGATCAAGCTAAGCAGGCTGTCGAACAAGCACTGGCACAGAAAGCTTTGGCGACGGCAGCGGCAACCAATGCGGAAACTGCCCTAAGCCTTGCAGACGTGACAGCATTTGCCGAACAAGCTAAAAATGCTGCGCTCAGTACCAAAGAAGCCCGCGTCGCTGCGGAAAAAGCACGTGATGCCACGCAAAAAGCAGCAGCAGAAGTCAGTGCTGGCGTTAAACTTGCGGAAGCTGCCAGGCGTTACGCCAAATTGGACGCCAGTGGTAATGAATTACCACTTAACGCAACGTCATGGTCTTGCTTGAAAGACAAGCAGACCGGCTTGGTTTGGGAGACCAAAACCGATGATGGCAGTTTCCGGGATAAAGATTGGCGTTACCGTCACATGCATAACTATGGCGGTTATGGCAATACAGTGGATACGAAAGGTCAAGTATTATGCCGTGGGCTTGATACGTGTGATGCTTATTCTTACATGAATGCGGTGAATGGTGCGGGATTATGTGGCAGAAATTCTTGGCGTATTCCGCTGAAAAGTGAGCTGGGCAGTATTGCGCAAATCAATGGGGGCGGCACACCCCCGCATATTAATCAGGAAGTTTTCCCCGATATTGTCTATAAACCCTATGTTGCTGCTTATTGCGCGATGAATACCAACACGGGGGCTGATGCCGAACACAACTACCAAGGTGTTGATTATGGCTTGCCGTTATTAAACGGTACCCAAACCAAAGAAAACTTGGAAAACAGTATTTTGATTCCTTTGCGTTATTACGGGGAAATCAAAGATGGTTTGGTGGACAACCCTGGTAATGCATCTAACTGGATTTGTTACACCCGTATGGTGAGTTCTCGTTAATTTAGGCTAACTCTACATTACTCATTTATAGGTCATGAATCATGAATATGAACAAAATTAACGTTCATACGCTTAATAAAAGCACGGCTGCAAAACAAGGGCAGTTACTACTGGCGGGCATTGTAATGTCATCATTGCTCACTGCTTGTGGTGGCAGCAGTGGGCCTTCCGCAGAAGAATTGGCGGCGCAAGCCGCGATTGCAGCACAGGCCGCAGCCGATAAAGCAGCGGCGGATGCTGCAACAGCGGCAGCACTTGTTAAGGCAGAAGAGGATCGCCAAGCTAATATGGCGACGGCTCGTCAACAAATCAAAGATATTGCTGGTCAGGTGGAAACCGACACCAAAGCAACACAATCGGCTAATTCGATTGCGGGCTATTCGTTATTGCTTGCTAAACAGGAAGGCTCAAGTTACCCAGAGGCGGCTGGCGCATTAGCCGAAACACAGGCATTTGCGGATCAGGCTAAACAAGCAACGGATCAAGCGCTGGCACAGAAAGCCTTAGTAACGACGGCTGTAAGCGATGCCGACACTGTGACAACGCTCGATGGCATTCAGGCGTTGTTACAGCAAGTGCAAGCGGCAGCACTTAGTGTGAAAGCGGCACGAACGGCAGCAGAACAAGCGCGGGATGCTACGCAAAAAGCGGCGGAACAAGTCAGGGCTGAAGTTAAATTGGCAGAGGCTTCTAAACGCTATACGAAGCTTGACAGTGCAGGCAATGTGCTGCCTGCTTCTGCTCCGTCATGGGAATGTGTTAAGGAAAATGCTACCGGGAAAGTGTGGGAATCCAAAACGAATGATAATGGGCTACGTGACCGTGACTGGCGCTATCGGCATTTTCACAATTATGCCGGTTATGCCAGCACTAGGGACAGCACTGGCGCAATATTGTGTCAGGTGCTTGGCAATTGTGACGCTTACAGTTATGTGAATGCCGTCAACAACTCCGGCGGCTTGTGTGGCAGATCGCAATGGCGTTTGCCAACCATGGAAGAGCTGTTGAATTTAGTCCAAGTGAATGATAACGGGCAACGCCCCAACATTGACTTGAAATTTTTCCCGGATACAGTCAATGCGGCTAATAAAGCTGCCTATTGTTCTGAAAACTTAGCACGCATGGCTACGGATTGCGGGTATCCCGCAGGAACACCAGTGAATAAGAGTGCTGACGGGCGCATTGAATGTAACTATCAAGGCGTCGATTATGGTTTACCAATCAGTGCTGATAACGCGCGCGGTGGCAGTATGGTGGCATTGCGTCATTACGGCGAAGTGCCGGATGGCTTGCCGACTTATTCCACTAATAACTGGATTTGTTATGCCCGACTGATTAGCAACTGATGTTACGCAGCCCTAAGCACCTGTAGCTCATCAAAAGCGCCCCGAATTGCCTTGGCGTAGAGTTTTGCCCGTAAAGCAAAGTGGTTAAGATGCTTGCTGATGGTCAAACACTCCATTTTGAAGACAGCGACGATGGAGGCGAATAAGTGATTCGCTTGTGTTTTAGCGGTGTGTGCAGGGGATTTCGCAAATGCCGCATTGGATTTGAGCGATTTATGGAAGACCTCGACTTTCCACCGTTTTTGGTAGGTTGTCGTGATTTCGTCCCACTCTACCGCCAACTGGCTACAAACCAGATACAAAATGCCAGTGCTGCCGTCTTTGTTCGTAAAGATTTGCCGAGCGAGCTTGACGGGGAAGGTTAGCCCCTTCAAGTAGCCCGTGATGGCTTTTTGTTCTGTCCATGCCAATTGGTCGAGCCGTGTGTAACGGTTTTCCTTCCGATCTTTTTCGCTTAATGCGACTAATCGGTTACTTTTCAATGCCATAATGAAGTCCTTTTGCCGTTTCTCCTTGATGTGTTCCATATTCTCGGCGGAGGCGAACCAAATGTCGTTCAACACCCATGAAAATTTCAGTTGGTTTTGAATGCAGGTGTCAATCATGGAGCGCATTTGCTCATTTTTGGTGACATCGCTGCACCGTTTTTCTTGGCGGGTCTTGATGTCGCAGAAACGGAATGGCTTCCGTATCAGTTCAAATGCAACCGGAATGGATGCGCCGTTGCTGTGATACAGGCAGTTTAACAAGTTGATTCCCTTGATATTGCGTCCTTTACAGTGGTCGTAATGCCAACAAATCAGGTCGTTTTCGTCCATGTAGGGCTTTTCTTGCACCGTATCGTCGATGATCAGGATGCCATCGGCTGATTCGACCTCCCTGACGGTCTTTTTTACCTGTTTCCACAGGTCTTTCGAGGTGTATTCATCCCCCGAAAGAAAACGACTGATCGCATCGTGGCTAATTTCGCCGTCCAATAGTTGGGATAAACCCGTTGCTGTGGCGTAGCCAAAAGTCACGGTTAGGTAGTCGGTGTAGAGATCAAGACGTGTTTGGTTCATACCTGAAATATAGTGGATGGAAGCTGCGTCTGCGTAACATCAGTTAGCAATTTCTAAATATATTGAGCTGTTGGCTGGCTAGGGACGTCCTGTTTTTTACAAGACGCCCTTTTTTATGGCGTATGGTTTATTGCAACCCACCTTTCACAATGTAGTTTGCCGCGAAACCACTGTTGAGCGGGTGCAGCAGGATATTACCCACCAACAGCGTGGTGTCATTGCCCGGCCCAGTAAACAACGTTTTGCCATCAAAGTTGATGTCGGTGTTGATGTAGCCCGTTAGGATATGGTTGGTATTGCTTTGCGTATTATCGCCAGCAGTAATCACGCGCCCTAGCAGGCTGGTAACATCATTATTCGGGCCATTAGCGCTTAAGGTATTGCTCACATTAATATCGCCAGCCCACATTAGTGCTACCGTGCCAGTAATAATGCGGGTTTCATCGCCACTGACCAGCATTGAGCTTGAAGCGAAATTAAGCATTTTTGCGGTGCTACTCAAGCTGATAGGGCTGGCGCTTACCATGCCGAGGTGATTGCGGTGACGCACACTCACGTAGTAATTACCTGCTTTAACCTTCGCAAAGTGCAACAGGTTAGAGCCGGTTTGCGAATCCACGACATCGCCATCCCGTTGCAGAATTAGCGCTCGGCTTGCTACCACGGTATCAAGACCAGTACGTAATTCAACCAGTATCCAATCGACGATTGCATCGTTGCCCGCCATTTCTTGAACCATCGTGCTGAGTGTTTCAGTGCCAGCGTATTTAAACGGATCCGCCTGATACGGTTGTGTATTGGGCAATAAGCCTAAGGTATTCAAGGTGTCTACCATCAATGCCGTTTTGCTGTCATAAGCACCTTGTAACATGGCACGCACGCTTACCGTCACACCATCATCTGCGGTGTTGTTGACGACACTCACTTTGAACAGTTTACTGCTGCTTAAACCGCCGGTATCGGTAACGGCAATCTCCACTTCGTAAACGTTATCGCGGTTAGCATCCATCGGCGCGTCATAATCAGGCATGACGCGGAAACGCAATAAGCCGGTGCTGGGGTCTATTTCAAAATTGGCACTGTCTGCGCCGCCGCTGATACGGTAGCTCAGTTTGTCATTGGCATCGGAATCTTGCGCTGCCACCGTCAATACAGTTTTACTGGTGTCTTCGGTGACGCTCAGGCTGGTGGTTGAGGTGATCGCGGGCGCTTCATTGGTATTCATTACCCGCACGCTGACATCGCGCACGTATTTTGCACCATCCACGGTGGTCGCCGTGATTTCCAAGTCATAGACGTTATCTTTGTCGCTATCCATCGGTGATTCGTAATTGCCCGGCGGCAAGGTCAGACTCGGTGGCGGCGCGGCGCGGGTGTCAATTTCCGTACCTTCAGCATCAGCCGATTTGGTAATGATGACGCTATTAACAATAAATTTAACCGTTGCACAGTCTAAGGTCGCGCCGGGGGTCGGGTTGGTAATCGTGAAGAAGTTACCGTCGCTACCACCACTGATGACATAAGTAATGGGGTTGCCATTGGAATCTTTGGCTTCCAATAATTTGATCACCGTCGTTACATTGGTTTCATCAATGACCATATTGGCGCCGCTGGTCGTGTCATCAATCAGGCTGTCACAGACTTGGATGGTAATGCCATCTTTTATGCCGGAAAACTCCGACGTAGAACCATACGTGCTGGCGTCGATTTTCTGTGTCAGCGTAACGCTGATGTAAGCACCTTGCGCCACGGTTATTGTGCTGTTGAGCGTGCCTTTGAAATTCAAGCTGCCAGTACCGGGGTGACTGAGGTCTTTGCTGCCAATCAAGGTTTGGCCTTCACCATTGCCGGATGCGTCTTTGGCGGCGCTGGTAAAGAATTCAATACGGTAATCACCTGCCGCCACATCCAAGTTGAAGTCATACGTCACAACCTTAGTGCCATTCGCGCCGAAGGAGTTAACTTTGACGTCTGGGTAATTGAGCAGATTATTGGGGCCAGAATCCGCATCACCGGCGTCATTAGCCGTTACCCCGAAACCGTTTTCGTCGCCACCGACCAAATCAATACCCAACCCGGTATTGGCGTAAATGCTGTTACCGAGGAAGCTGTTATTGGTGGTTGCACCCTGTACATTGATGCCATCACCACTGAAATTGGTAATAGCGAGATTGAGGACTTGACTACCCGTGCTGCCAGTAACCAATGTTAAGCCATTGCCCGCACCACCGTTGCCATTCAATTGAATGACAGGAGCGGCGCTCGTGCTATTGAAAGTCGCTTGTTTGCTGCCATCCAACACCAGAGGTTTGTTGATGTCAGGCAATGCGCTGTTTAGGGCGATTTTCCAAACACCCGCATTGTAATTCGGGTCGCTGGTGGACAGTTCTAAAATGGCGTTTTCTTTGCCAGCGGTGCGCCCAACTTGTGCCAGTGTCGCATCACCATCCAACAGGTTGGCGTTCAATAAGAACTGACGGAGCGAACCCGCGCCGCTGTCATTGGTGTTGGTCACGGTGTCGAAGTTGAAGCCGAAGTTGACATTGCTGAGATTGGCATTGCTCAACGTAATGGCTTGGCTGAATGCCGTGCTCGCGGTACTCACATTGTTAACGCCGTCAGTACGGTAGGTCATAACCCCGCGTTCTGAACCGTTGGAGCCGGGGCGGGTCGAGTGCACGCTGGCATTTACCGCTTGCACACTGTATGTACCTACGGGGATGTCGGTGAAAATGTAGCTACCATCGGCTGCTGTGGCGGCGGTGGCGAGTACGTTATTGCTGGCATCGCGTAGCTCGACGCTGGCACCACTAATGCCCGTCATGCCCGCCGTTGCCGCATTGAACGCCCGCCCATTGCCACCACCGTAATTCACGTCTTCGTAGATTTTACCGGCAACATCGTACACTTCCAGCAGCAGAACAGTGGGAGAGAATTCTGAAGTGCCGGAATTGCTGAGTGTGGCGGTGGCGGTCATGCTGTCACCCGTTACAAACCCTGCCGGAGTTGGAATGGTGACAGTGAAGGCGTTCATGCCGGTGTGGTTGTTGCCATCCGCGTCGGTGGCAATGGCGCACGTTGCGGTGTCGGTATCGCTGGCGCTGCCTTCCTCAAAGCTGGCAAGGTAGGTTTGGCCTTCACCGTAATCTTTGGATTTGCCGAATTTGTTATCGCCCGGTGTGGCTTTGCCACCAGCACTAACGTCGGCCTCAAACAGTTCTACGGTTGTTGCGCCCGCTATTCCTGCGGGTGCACAGCCTTTGATAATCAAGTTGCCACCACTTTCAGTGATATTAGCGAGTATGGGGAAGTTGAGCAGGTCGTTAGTGCCGGTGTCTGCATCATTGGCATCGTTCACGGTAATACCGTTACCACCGAGGTCAATGCCTAATTTGCCGTTGGCGTAGATTTTGTTGCCTAACATGCTGGTCGCTTTAGTCCCATCTGTGCCGCCGACTGTTATGCCATCCCCGCTATTGTAGGCAATCAGATTGCCTGCGCTACCGCTACCGCCAATCAGGTTTGGCCCTAAGGGGCTAATAACGGTGATGCCGCTATCGCCATTGCCACGGTTGATAGCGCCGGTTGGATCAGTACCGATGTGATTTGAAGCAATCAGGTTGTTTTGAGATTGCACCACTTGAATACCCGCCATTTTAAAGCGGTTGATCGCGAAGTATTTCACCGTGCTGCCATTGGTCGCGCCATTTAATGCAAGACCATTGGTGTAGTTTCCGGCGTTGCTGCCATTTAATTCAATGACAGGGCGGTTGGCGAAGGTGAATGCGGGAGCAGTCGTTCGCGCCGGTTGGGTAGAGGCATCGAGGATAATGTCATTGCCCAGCGCGGGCAGGGCGCTTTGTACCGCGATGCTCCAATATTGGTTGGCGGCATTGTAGTTAAGGTCGCTGGTGGATAATTCCAAAATGGCATTGTCTTTGCCAGCGGTGCGCCCGGTTTGTGCCAGTGTGCTGTCGTTACCCAATAAGTTGGCGTTGAGGATGAACTGGCGTAATGAACCTTGTCCGCTGTCATTGGTGTTGACGACGGTATTGAAGTTAAAGCCGAAGCTGGGTTCTTTAACGGGGTTGAATACCGGCCCTTTAAAGATGGGATCATCTTCGTCAATGCTGGCACTTTTAACCACACCACTTAAGATCGTGATCGGCTGTACCGACTGTGCTTGCGCCCCGCCAGAAAGCAGGAGCGTGTTGGTATTCAGTGTTTGGTTCGTGGTATTTGCGGGCGCATCCGCACTGCTTGGTTTGCGCCCACCAATTTCGTTAACGACATCGGTTGTACCATCGGTGCGGAAGGTTTGAATGCCACGTTCTGCACCACTAGAACCAGTACGGGTGGATTTGACCGTATCGTTGACGGCTCGCACGTAATACGCCCCATCGGTAACGCCAGTAAAGGTATAAATACCGCCAGTATCGGTGGTGGCGCTGTTTACAAAATTACCAGAAGCGTTATACAGCTCGACTCGTGCGCCCGCGATACCCACTGTGCCGGTTGTGCCAAATGGACGACCTGCACCACCGCCGTAGTTCACGTCTTCAAAGATTTTACCCGTAAAGTCGCCGACTTCCTGTAACGTCAGGGTGGGTGAAAACTCAGACGTGCCAGATGCAGCGAGGGTAGCCGTTGCCGTCAAGGTATCGCCGGTCACAAAACCCGCTGGCGTCGGGATGGTGACGTTGAAAGCTTTCATGCCGGTTTGGTTGTTGCCGTCAGCATCGGTTGCCAGTGCGCAGTTGGCAGCATCTGTATCGGCTGCACTGCCTTCGACAAAGCTGGCAAGATAGGTTTGGCCTTCACCGTAGTCTTTGCTCTTGCCAACTTTGTTGTCGCCCGGTATGGCTTTGCCGCCGGTGCTGACGTCGGCTTCAAACAGTTCCACACTTGCGCCAGTGGGGGCGCAGCCTTTCACGGTCAGGTTGCCGCTGGCAATACTGAGGTCAGACATGAGCGGGAAATTGAGTAGGTTGTTTGCACCGGTATCAGCGTCGTTGGCATCGTTGACGGTAACGCCGTTGTTGCCGAGGTCGATACCCAGATTACCATTGTTGTAAATGCTATTGCCGCTAATGACGTTGTTAATGTTGGTAGCGTTCGCCGCCAGTTTGATGCCACCGCCGGTATTGTTGGCAATGGTGTTGGCTTGACCGGCTGCTGTACCACCGATCTGGTGATTGCTGGATCCGCCATAGCTCATGATACCGGGGCCGGTATTGCCAATGGCTTCGCCATTGATGCCTACTCCGATGCGATTGCCCCGAATGGTGTAACCACTGGTGAGGATAGAACCATTGGTAAAGCCGATTTGGATGCCATCGCCTGCGTTGCCTGCAATGACGTTATCCAGCACCACACTGTCGTTAGCGCTTTCTAAGTCAAGACCACCGGCTTGGTTGCCCAGTGCCGCAGTACCGGTGACATTTGTGCCGATGAAGTTGTTTTGAATCGTGCCAGCGGTTGCGCCGGTATCGTAGGCGATACCCCAGCGCAAATTGCCGGAAATAATATTGCGTTTCGCAGGTGTCGTACCGCCGATAATGCTGGTGGCGGTATCGGCGTATTCCAGCATGATGCCCTGACCGTTGGCATCGGCAGTACCATCCGGTTTTACCCCAATATAGTTGGATTCCACTACGGTACGCGCCGCCGCCACATTGATGGCACGGTTCATATTGCTGGTGCGGAAGCCGGTGATGGATAGGCCGCGTACCGTGCTGTCCGGTGCGTTGTAGGCAATCGAAACCCCAAGGGCATCCAGTCCGGTAACGGGCGAGATGCGGATACGCGGGATGCCCGGCGTGCCTGCGGTGTAACCGGGTTGGGTTGTACCGTCAATAATTAAAGGAGCGGTAATGTCGGGCAGTTTGCTATTAACCGTAATGTTACAGGTTGTACCGCCACAAATATCCGCCCGTCCTTGCGGGTCGCCACTGGCTGGGATGTTGAAGACCAACACTTCCTTGCTCAAGGCCGTATTCACACCGTAATTGCTATCCGGTTGCGCCATGCCGGTATTCGCTAACAGATTGGCATTGAGGATACCTTGGCGCAATGAACCTTGCCCGCTGTCATTGGTATTGACGACAGTGCTGAAGTTGAAGCCGAAGTTCGCGCCGGTAATGTCAGTGCTTGCGATCGTTATCGGTTGGACGGATTGTGCCTGACCACCACCGGAGAGGGTGAAGGTAGCAGTGTTTAGCGTCTGGTTAGTGGTATTCGCGGCGGCATCAACCAGCGCAGGTTTACGTCCGCCGACTTCATTGTTTACGTCGGTTGTGCCGTCGCTGCGGTGAGTTTGAATGGCGCGTTCTGCCGCTGTAGAGCCTGCACGGGTAGAGCTAACGGTGTCATTGACGACACGCACGTAATAATTACCAGCGGCAACATTTGTAAAGCTGTACGGGCCACCATCAACGGTGGTCGTGCTGTTAACAAATGCGCCGGTTGAATCGTAGAGTTCTACGCGAACGCCTAGAATGCCAGCAATACCGGGTGTACTGAGTGGACGACCTACGCCGCCGCCGTAGTTTTTGTCTTCAAACACTTTTCCCGAAATAATTTTGCCAGTAGCACAACTAGAGCCAGCCGCATACATCGCAGGTACGATAATATCCTGACGGCTGGTACTGGTCATATTCCACAGCCAAAAGATGTTTTGCATCTGATATTGCGTTTGACCGTTAGCACCGTTGATTCGATCAATGACGACACGGGCGATATTTTTCATGGCTGCTTGTTGCGCAGAGGAATAGTTACCGTTGCTATCAATTTGGGCATCCATTGAAGCTAGACTTTCATTCCAGTGGGTGTAGAACCACGTCATGTAAGTCATCAAATCATCTAGCCGCTGTTGGTTTTTACCTGTGTCAAAGGCAGCCGCGATCTGGAAAATGATGTCTGGGTCAGCGAGGGCTGAATAGCAACGACTGAGCTTTTCTTTTTTCAGGGCGGTTAGCGATTGCCTGTCGGATGCGTTGACGACGTAGTTATCGCCTGCTAGTGGATCTTGATCAGATTTTTCCGCGCAATAGCCCGTTACTTGTTTTCCCCCAAACAGGAAGTCATAGGCGTTGGGGTGAGAGTTGGCGACACTTTCATCGGAAACACCACTACTATTAACATCCAAGCAGCCGGTGGCGGCGGTGTTGGTGAAACCAAAGTCATAGCCAGATGCTGTATTGCCGGAAGTTGGGCTGGTTACGTTGATGATCCAATTGTTACCAGAGAGGCTGGCATCGGAATCAAGGGTGTCATCGCTACCCGCATTCAAGGTGGCAAGACTCCAATTGGTGAGGGGCGCTTGGGCATCGAGTTTGAGGAGGCGTAGCTGGTAGTTGGTAGCGGCTTGCATACCACTGGCATTGGTGAATTGGTATTCACCGCTGGCATTGGTGGTAGTTGTCACTACGACGCTACTGGTTGCTGGGTTGTAGAGTTCGATTTTTGCGCCTTCGATAGCGGCTGTGATGCCATCGTTTTGAATACCATCAGTATTGGTATCGAACCAGACTTTGCCCGAAATAGTACTGGGCGCTTCATTGGATTGATACCCGAAGTCTAAGCCGTGGTTATTTTGCCCTGAACTACCCACTGTGAAATTGATGACGGCATTGCCACCACTAACCGTTGCATCCGAATCCCGAATATCCGTTTGGTAATTATTATCGGTTTTGCTGTCAGCGTTTTGTGTGGTTAGAGTGTAAGTATTGAGGCTGGTTTGCGTATTGTTGACGCTCAAGCTACAACTTTCACCGCTGCCCATGAAGGTGGCATTGCCGCCCGCTTTATTCGAGAAGTAGTATTCGCCTTGTGCATTGGTCGCTGCCGTGGCGTTATCCGCGCCGCAAGCCAGTGTGACGTTGACATTGGCGATGCCTGCTTCGTTTGCATCTTGCAGGCCGTCTTTGTCCGTATCCAGCCACACGCGGTTGCCGATTTCAGTGGGAGCAGGGTCACACAGCACTTCTAAGTCGCCAAGCCCCACTGCTTTTCCGAGGAAACGGTTATCTTCACCGTAAAGTTGGAGGCCGCTATTGCGCGTTCCTGTCCGGTTATCCAGCCATATTGTACCGCCCGTGGTGATATTGAACGGGTTCATCGCGTTCAGAGCAACTTCTTGCTTACCCGGTATCAGTGCCAAGGCACCGAATACGTTTTCGGTATGCCCCGCAAATTTTTCACCGCCGTAGAACTCACCACCCCCAGGACCACCGTAAGGCCAAGCAGGATCAGTGCCGGTTTTCACCCCTTCACCTGCAATGCCGTTAGCCGTCCCTGCGTTTTCCACTGTGTAAGCACCCGTTGTCGCATTGTAGCTTGCCTTCAACAATTCGCCGTTGGAAAATATCCCATAGAAACGTGTAGAGCTGGTATCGGTGCCATAATTATACTGCCCAAATTGCAGGCCACTAC
The DNA here is from genome assembly GCF_016772315.1 of Thiothrix subterranea. Taxonomy (NCBI): domain Bacteria; kingdom Pseudomonadati; phylum Pseudomonadota; class Gammaproteobacteria; order Thiotrichales; family Thiotrichaceae; genus Thiothrix; species Thiothrix subterranea. The sequence goes on from NZ_CP053482.1 coordinate 3,899,618, forward strand.
GGTCAATGAAGCCGAGTAACATGTCGCCATTGGTATCGAATTCAATACCACTAAGCATGAGTTGTGCATCATCCACCCAGTCGGCCGAGCCATGGTCGCCCAAAGTCAATGCCGACAGGCTGCTAACCCATGGAATATTGTAACGTGAGTATTCAGACGACCGCATGTGGTCAGCATGCCATCTTGGGTAATTCAGCGGAACGTTCAGCTTTTCCGTCCAGCTTGTGCCGTCATAAGCGTGGATGGATGCTTTCAGGTCAGCGCTGCTGCCACCATTTTCGCCGGTACAGGTAATGCCCGCGTGCAATTTGCCTCGGTAATATTTCAGCGCAAAGGGGCGTGCAACTCCCTTGGTGCAACTGACCGCAGGTAGGCTGATTTCGCTGGCAGTGGTCGGAATGGTGCCATTGGAATTATAGGTGGTCAGATCAACTTTGATGACTTTGCGGGAATACAAGTTGCTGACGTATAGCGTGTTGCCATCATCTGATAACTCAATATCACCTAAACCTTCCTTGCCTACTTTGTCAAACATTGTTGGGTCATGGCTGGGCGAATAAGGATCGCCTGACAGATTACGGTCGCTATTGCTGCCAACTGAGCCGACATCAATTCCGGGTAGTGTATCTAAATTGAGGAAAGTGCTGACGACCGGGTTTGTACCGGAGTAATTGATGACGTAGAGACCACCGATACCTAATGAACCAAGGCCAACATGACGTCTGAGCATCGCCGCTGCAAAAGCTTTCTTGTTGTGGCGGTTGTAGGCCAAGCCCCAGATACTGCCCACTTGAGAGCCAAGTGCATCCTGCTTCAACGTCGGCGGGGCGATACCGGAATCACTGTAATTAAAGGATAGCAGTGCAGCAAAGCTACCTGCCATGTTCGTGCCGCTGGCTAAATTATCACCGTTGATATAGCGAGCCGTCAGCAGTTTCGGGTCAGCTTGGCAATAATCCACAGGGTTATAAACGCCAAGATTTGCATCACAGGTGGCATTAACCGTGACAAATCGCGTGTTACTATTGGCATTTGTGCCAGAAGTGCCCACTTCAATTCCAGCGGGCAAGTTGGTGAATTCCAATCGGTATGACGCACCATTGGTTAATCCCGTGAACTTGTACCAGCCGTCAGCATCCGTTGTGGTGCTCGCAGCGGTATTGCTGCTGTTGTAGGCAGTCACAGTAATTCCAGCAAGCCCTATTTCACCGCTTTCACGGGTACCATTCTGGTTATAGTCTTGGAAAACAATGCCCCCAAAGTGACCGCTACTGGCATTACAAGCGCCAGCCGTATCGTCGTCAATAATGCTGCCTTGCGGTGGCTGCGGGTATGAGCCGTTTATGTATTGGGCATTGATCACATTGGTGATATTCAGGCTAATTTTTTCATTCGGCTCAACCGTGGTATCGCCGACTACTGGCACGGAAATGACGCTGCCATTGGCACCGATTGGAATGGTCAGCGTACCAGTTTTTGCTTGATAGTCGTTATTGGCTAGGGTTGCCGTGCCATCCGTGGTGGTGTAGTTGAAGCTGACTCCCCCAGATGGAGCCGCAGCACTCAATTGCACCGGGAAATTTAGGTAACTGAGGCCACTATTGCCTTCTTTCACTACCGCATCGCTGACACTTAGCAAGGTGGTGGGGCTTGCGTCGCAGTCTATTGTTTTAAGCAGCAAGTCATCAAAGATGATGCGGTTGGCAACGCCGTTAGCGACCCCTGCTTTGGTGACATCGTAAAGGTAGAAACGTAAATAATACGTTTTGTTAGATGATAAGTTGACCGGCGTATCCAAATCATAGTGGCTGATGTAGAAATTCTCATATAGAGGGCCTTCGCTTACATCACCTCCCACTGTTGGATTATCCTCATCAATTTGAATCATATTCTTGACGATGGCAGGCGAAGTGAACGTCGGATTATCATCAAGCTGAATTTGCATCTTGTACTTGCCGCTGTGCTGCCAAGTATTGGTTGGCGCTAACGTTGACATTGCCACACCGTACAGGATGTGTTCGCTGGTCAAGGAGGCTTGCGTGGTAAAGCTGTATTGGAAATATTTGTTGCTACTGATGGCTTGTGCCAGGGTTGAGGGTACAGTGGCGGCTTCTGTATACAACTCCCAATCTGTCTCGCCAGTGGTCAGATTGGAACTCACTTCGTTAGCAGCCGATGCTATCAAGCCGGTGTTTAAAATCGCAGGGACAGGATGACCGCCCAGCACTTGGCTGGATGGCGTATACGGGTTGTGATTCCAAGTAATGCTGGAATTGACACCAGTGGTAGTTGGCGGTGGCGGCGAACAGGCCAACACAGGTGCGGGCTGATCAAATCCAAAATTCTGGTTAGCCGTTATGCTGTTTGCTGCCACGGTAACGCTGGCTAATGGGTTGGTCGTGCCAATACTGGAACCGGATGGCAGGTCGGCATCGGTGGTATCCACTTCAACCTGATAAGTACCTACTGCCAGCCCCGGAACCGTATAAGTACCGCTGGCATTCGTGGTTGCTGTTTTCAGCAGCGTGGTTTTAGCGCTGTTATATACCCTAACGGTGATATTGGGTAGCTTGGTTTCTGAAGCATCCAAGGCATTGTTGGTATTGCTGTCAGTGTAAACTGTGCCGCTGATAGTCCCGTAAGACTGACAAACTTGTGTGTAGGACACGCCATTCACCCACATGGCTGACCCGCTGTAAACCAGCCGGATATAGCGAGCGCCGCCAGCAGGGATGGTGTATGCCTTGTAAGCCAGAACGCTGTTGGAAGTGGATGCACTGCTCAACGTTGAGACTGCGGAATAACTGGAATTATTCAAAGAAGTGCTGACAGCCGCACGGGACGAAGCGTTAGTACGTGCCATGGACAATGAAACGCTGCTAACGCCGGGAATCGTCGTTCCCAAGTCGAGTATCAAGGTTCCGCCAGCGCCATTCAATTTGGCTGAATTGGATGTGGTAGCACCAGTGCCGCTGCTTGCTAGTGCGCCGGTTGCTGTTGTGGTGTTGTTCACAGAGCCAGTGCTGGTGGCGGTGACAGCATTTCCTGATTGAGTCGCGACATACGTACCGGCTGGGCAAACGCCAGTTGCCGGGGCATCAAACCCAAAATTCTGGTTGGCGGTTGTGCTGTTTGCTGCCACGGTAACGCTTGCTAAGGGGTTGCTTGTGCCAATGGTTGCGCCTACTGGCAGGTCGGCATCGGTGGTATCTGCGCTAATTTTATAAGTAAGGGCGGGGTCTAAGTCGCCGAAACTGTAAGAACCATCGGCTGCGGTGTTAGTGGTGTCAATAGTGACACCCGTCGCGTTATTCAGCAAAGAAACGGTAATGGAACCAATGCCGGATTCGGTGGCGGAATCAAAAGCATTGTTAGTGTTGCTATCGGTGTAAACCGTGCCGCTGATGGTGCCGGTCGTCGATGGATTCGCAAAAGCTTTGTAACTGGCGGTACAGGTGGTCGGTGCATCCAGTTCTGTCGGGCGGGTAAATATTATACGCACAGTATTGGTCGGTGCGGTATTTTGAAAGTCAAAAAACTGTGAACCCGTCTGTGTTTCATCGTAAAAATTAATTTTGTCACTAGTGCTATTACCCGTGAAAGCTCCCTGATTAGTGGTTGAGCCAGAGAAGATCATGGCTCCACTACCCGTAACGTTAGCATTATTGATGAAATCGTAACCCGCAACCTTGGCATTCGGACCATTACGGAATACCCCCGAACCATTATGCTGCCACTTGTTGTTGGGTTTGGTGATCAGGATCGTTCCGTTATTAGTCACGTTCGGGTTGTTGCTGTTAAACCCGTTATAAGATACAAGTGTGCAATTATTGATAATGGTCGCACTGGAATTCATGTTGATGAAGTTTTTGGCATATGCCCGCCCATTATTAGTGAACGTACCATCTGGATTGAAATTGCCATCCACCTCTATGCGGTAATTGTTGGTCAGGGTAGTGCCAGTCGTGGTATTGAGATCCCCTGTTGCGTTGACGATGCCATCGTTAGTGAAAGTGGAATTACTGCCCAATTGAAAGGTCGGGGCACTCATGGTCGCATTGGCTCGATTGTAGAACGTGGTTGCGCCGTTAGTATTTGGGTTGCCGGTGAAAGTGAATGTGCCGGAGTTGTCAATGACTGTACCAGCGTTGAATGCAGCTCCCGCCAAGGTAGTAGTGCCGTAATTAGTCAGCGTACCAGCAGGGTTATTAAGGCTGCCTGCGAATGTCGCCCCCGTTTCCACACAAATGCTCGCACCGCTGCCGAACTCCACCGTGCCGGTATACGTACCGCTGGCGATTTTGAGTGATTGCCCCGACGTTAGGGTGTAATTGTTGCTACCGCCCGTGTTGGTTTGCGTGTAAGTCGCGGTGCAGTTAGCAGCAAATGCTTGCCCTGTCAGCACCGTCAGTAACAATAACGCAAACAAAATTTGTAAGGAAAAACCAAGCGATCCATTGGCATAGCGACGTTTAGGCATTGAAATGTTCATTATTCTAGTTCCGTTATCATTATGATTTTTCGGCTTTAATTGGTTTTTCTAACATAATTTTTATTATTACTTATATTTATTGTAACACCATCATAGTTTTAATCAATAATGATGGTGGCATTTGATGCATCTTTAGGTCTTCCGCGTTTGTTGCATCCCCACTTGCACCGAAGCCAGCATCCCGCTAGATTGCACAGCAACTCAAAAAGGTATTGAACCCCGATGAAAACTGTCCTGATTTTGTATTACAGCCGTCACGGTGGCGTTTCCAGCATGGCGCAACAACTGGCGCGTGGTGTCGAAAGTATCACCGACACCCAAGCGCTATTACGCACCGTGCCGGAAATTTCCGAAGTGTGCGAAGCGGTTGCAGACACCATCCCCGCCAGCGGCGCACCCTACGTCACACTGGAGGATTTGAAGCAGTGCGATGCACTCGCGCTCGGTAGCCCCGGTCGTTTTGGCAATATGGCGGCTCCGTTGAAATATTTCCTCGAAAAAACCAGCAGCCTGTGGTTGTCTGGCACACTCACGGGCAAGCCTGCGGGGGTTTTCACGTCCACCTCCAGTTTGCACGGCGGTCAGGAAAGCACGTTGTTGTCGATGATGTTGCCGCTCTTGCATCACGGAATGCTCATTACTGGGTTGCCGTATTCTGAATCGGATTTAATCAGCACGCAAAGCGGCGGTACGCCGTATGGCTCGACGCATGTGTCCGGCAGTGACAGCAATCGCCCATTGACGGATGAAGAAAAACGCCTGTGTTTTGCCCTCGGCAAGCGTTTGGCGCAACTGGCACACAAGCTATGAATAAACTTCCATTGTGGCGTAATTTGACCTTATTCAGCCTGTTGGGGTTAATCGGTTTGATTGTGGTGTGGAATGGCCTGCTTGCCAGCGTGCAACACGTACCGTTGTGGTTGGAAATTCCGTTGTTACTTGCCCCGTTAGTATTGTTGGTGCGCGGTATTGTGCAGGGCAATGCGCAAACCCATGTATTCGCCGTGTTAATGTCGTTGCTGTATCTGCTGCTGGGCATTTGGGTGGTGTTAGACCCGCAAGAACGCTTGTACGGTTACGCGCTGATTTTCCTCAGCATTGGTTTATACGCGGGGGCATTCATGAGCGCGAAAATTCTTGGCAAACGCAATAAAGGTGAAGTCGCATGATGCGCATTGGGCACGGTTACGATGTACACGCCTTCACGACAGGCGATCATCTGGTGCTGGGTGGCGTCAAGATTCCGCACACGCACGCTTTTAAAGCGCATTCGGATGGGGATGTGTTGTTGCACGCGATTTGTGATGCCTTATTGGGGGCGCTGGCGTTGGGTGATATTGGGCAGCATTTCCCCGATACCGCCGCCGAATACGCTAACATTGATAGCCGAATTTTGTTGCGTCACGTCGTCGGATTGGTGCGCAGTCAAGGCTATGCTGTCATCAATCTTGATAGCACGATTATTGCGCAATCGCCCAAAATGGCGCCGCATATTTTGACCATGCGCGAACACCTTGCGGCTGATTTGGGCTGTGCGCTGAATCAAGTCAATGTGAAAGCAACGACCACTGAAAAATTAGGTTTTACCGGGCGTAAGGAAGGCATCGCTGCCCATGCCGTGGTGTTATTAGGAGCAAACCATGATTGAAAAATTAAACGATGAAGCGCTGGCAGTTATTTTGGAAGGTTTGCCGGGTTGGGTATTGCGTGACAGCAAGTTACACCGCGTACTGACTTTTGCCGATTTTGTCGAAGCGTTTGGTTTTATGTCGCAAGTGGCGCTAGTCGCGGAGCGCATGAACCATCACCCGGAATGGTGCAATGTGTACAAAACTTTAGCTATCAGCCTGACCACGCACGATGCTGGCGGCATTACCCACCGCGATATTGAACTGGCACAAACCATCAATCGCTTGGCGGGCTATCCGGTGTAAGGGTTGCCAATGCATCAGCGGCAACGTCGCGCACCTCGGCTGCCTGATCGTGCAAACACGCTTGTAAAAATGGCATTGCACGGGCATCGCCACTTAATCCCAAGTAATGACAAGCATCCGAACGAATCGTGACATCGGGGTGTTGGCTTAATTCCCCCAGTGTCGCTACAGCGCTTTTAAGCAATGCTGACCCCGCAAAGTCTTCCATGACCACACCAATGCCGATGCGGGTGCTCAATGCCGTGCTAGGGTTCCCCAGCAATGCCAATACGACTTGCAGCGTGGCGGGTTCGCGTTGGATGCGGGCAGTCACTTCTGCGGCGCGTCCGGTAGCGAGTTGCGCATTAAATTGCAGTTCGATTTCATGCTCTTCGAGCATCCAACGGGGAAAGGTGCGCCAGTGATTGTTTGCCATGATTATGCCTGTGAAGGTTTGAGGTGATGCATATCCCAATGTGCGATTGCCCAACCCCAACACGCGCTGAGGCTGGAAAACTCGCAAGCATCGGGGCAGGGTTGTTGGAGAAACCGGAGTGCGGCTACCAATGTTTGCAAGCGTTCGCTGGTGTTGAGTGCGGGCGCAAGGTTTTGTTTACTCAGTTTTTGCCCGAATTCATTTAACACTAACGGCACATGCGCGTAATTCGGTTGCGGCAAACCCAGCAATTGTTGCAGCCAAATTTGTCGGGGGGTGTTATCCAGCAAATCCGCCCCACGTACCACTTGATTCACTCCCTGAAAAGCATCATCGACCACCACCGCTAATTGGTAAGCAAATAAGCCATCAGCGCGTAGCAACACAAAATCGCCCACATCGCGGCTCAGGCGCTGGCAATAGTTGCCTTGAATGTTGTCAGTGAAGCAAATGGGATCATCCGGCGTGCGCACGCGGATAGCGGGCAAGGTCGGTAAGCCTTTGCGCGAACGGGTACAAGAGTAAGTGTGCATTTGCAAGGCGGCAAGTGCGGCTTGGTAGGCATCTTGGCGTTGGCTTTGGTAGAGAATCTCACCATCCCATTCAAAACCGTAAGCGTCCAAGGTTTGAATAATATTAGCTGTTGCGCCCGGCTGTTCACGCGGTTTGTCGAGATCTTCGATGCGTAATAACCAACGGCCTTGTGGTTGCCGCGCCGCCAGATAACTGGCGGTAGCAGCAACCAAAGAGCCAAAATGCAATGGCCCCGTGGGGGAGGGGGCAAATCTGCCAATGGTTAGCAAGACTTAGCGTCCTCAGACCGCCATTTGCTTTTCCTTGATTTCTTGCGTGGTTTTGCAGTCGATGCAAAGTTCAGCCGTGGGGCGAACCTCCAGACGCTGCAAGCCAATTTCGACTCCGCAAGCATCGCAGTAGCCGTAATCATCGTCATCGACCCGCGCAATGGTTTTCTCGATTTTGCGGATCAGTTTGCGTTCACGGTCACGGGCGCGAAGTTCCAGCGCGAATTCTTCTTCCTGAGTAGCGCGGTCAGCCGGGTCAGAAAAGTTAGTCGCGTCTTCTTTCATGTGATCGACGGTGCGATCCACTTCTTCCATCAGGGATTTTTTCCAAACGACCAAAATATGACGAAAATGCGCTAATTGCTTTTCGTTCATGTATTCTTCGCCGGGTTCGGGGGTGTAGGGTTCGATGCCGTCAACAGGTAGTGCGGCTTTTCTGCTCAGGTAGGTTACAGTATCAGTTGCCATTGTTATCTCCAACAGTGAGTGGCGATGGTCAGTTCTTTTGTTATGGAAACGTTTTTCGTTCTAACACTGGCCAGCAATTTATGCGGGGCGGATTATAGCTGAATTGTTCAGAATAAACAGAACTTTCGTATTCCATTCGGATATTTATTAAAAAATTTATGTTAGTTCCCCTGTTTCTTTATTCACATGAAACGAAATTGAAAACGCACGGCGACCTCACCCGGATCGGTAATATTAAGCAATAACTCATCCGGCGTGCCAATTGGCATTAATTGCCCGGTGAAATTGGGTATGTATTCTTCAGGTGGAAAGCGCCGCAACGCCATGACTTTATTGTTTTTATCCAAAAAGCTGATTTCAATCAACGGGTAAGGCTGGGGAAATGTCGCATCATTTTGAATGGATGCGCTAATTGTCAGCACCTTCGGGGTATTGGGGTGTGAATAAATATTACGGCTTAACAGGTTGATTTTACCTATATCGCGTGGTTGAGTGAGATTGCACCCGATGAGGTCACACACTTGCCGAGTAAGCGTTGCGGTCAGGGATTGTTGTGCTAACCAGTGACGGCTGCTGTAAAGCACTTGCAAGAGCAACAATAAAGCCAATATGCCGAGGATTGCTTGCAGCCAAAATCTTGAGATTCCACGAGGCCATGACCATTGGGGGCGTGGGCGCGAAACAGCCTGGTTGGGGTGGAGCGGGGGTGGAATGTCGGCAAAATCAGCGGCAGCGGCGGTGCCTAATTTGGCAAACCGGCGCTCTTCGGGCAGTGTTTGGCTTAAGCTTTTCATCGCGTCGAAAATGTTGTCACATTCACCACAGCGCAACAACCCTTGGGCTGCTGTTAATTCTTTCATGGTAACGCGAAAAATCGCGTTGCAGTGGTTACACTGTGTATACATGACTCCGCGCCATTTGATTAATCGCTTTATTCTAGTTGTTGTTTGGCAAAAATGTTTGGTTTAGGCGAGAGAAAATATCACCAGTGGCGCAGTTGCACAAAAAATACAGATTAGCGGCGCACACCCGTGACTCGCAGCCAATCTTCTTTTTGCACCAGCGAAAATTCATCTAATGACGCTTGGTAAGCTTGCGTAATCGCAGCGGCTTGTTCTGCCAAAATACCCGACAGTACTAATTTTCCACCGGGGCGCAATGCCGCCAATAACGCAGGGGCGAGTTCCACTAAGGGACCCGCCAAAATGTTAGCCATGACCACATCCCACGTTTGCTTGGGCAACTGTTCGGGGTAACAGGTATGCAACAGCGCAGGGTCAATGTTGTTGCGCTCGGCATTGTCTTGGGTGGCAAGCAGTGCTTGCGGGTCAATGTCCGTGCCTACTGCGTGTTTCGCGCCGAGTTTGAGCGCGGCAATGGCAAGCACGCCAGAGCCGCAGCCGTAATCCAGCACGTCTTGCCCTGTCATATCTTGCCCATCCAACCACTCAAGGCATAGCGCGGTGGTGGGGTGCGTGCCTGTGCCAAACGCCAAACCGGGATCAAGCAACAGTTTTACGCTGTCATCGTCAGGGATTTCAAACCAACTGGGGTAAATCCACAAACGTTTACCGAAGCACATGGGTTGGAAACTATCCATCCAAGCGCGTTCCCACGGCTGGTCTTCGACAATTTCATACAGCACGGATTCGATTTGCCAGTCGGCTTTGCGCGTTTCCAGCAGTAACTGCAAGGCGTTGAGGTCGGTGTCTTCCTCATACAATGCCGTGACCACCAGATTATTCCACAGGCGCATTTCACCGGGGCGTGGTTCGAGGATGGGGTCATCTTCCGCATCCTGCCACGTAATGGAAACCGCTCCCACGGCTTCCATCGACTCCACGACCACTTCCTGATGTTTGGAGGTGGTATGACAAACCAATTGCTGCCAGCTCATTATTTATGCATTCCCAACATTTTTTCGAGGTAGTGAATATCAGCACCACCCGCGCGGAACGCGGGGTCTTCCATAATGCGGGTTTGCAGCGGGATATTGGTTTTAATGCCTTCGATGACCATTTCGCTGAGTGCGCCGTGCATCCGATTGATCGCGGTTTCGCGGTCTTGCCCGTGGACAATCAGCTTTCCGATCATGGAATCGTAGTAGGGTGGCACGCTGTAATCGGCGTAAATGTGCGAATCCACGCGCACACCCAAGCCACCCGGCACATGGTAACGGGTAATCTTACCCGGTGACGGTGCAAACGTTTGCGGGTCTTCAGCATTGATACGGCACTCAATCGCGTGACCGTTGACTTTGATGTCTTCCTGACGCAACGCCAGCACTTCACCGGAGGCAATCAGCAATTGCTGTTTGACCAAATCCACGCCGGTAATCAATTCGGTGACAGGATGCTCGACCTGTAAACGGGTATTCATTTCGATGAAATAGAATTCGCCGTCTTCGTACAAAAATTCAAACGTACCCGCGCCACGGTAGCCGATTTTGCGGCAGGCTTCGGCAACACGGTTGCCAATGCGGGCGCGTTGCTCTTCGGTAATGAACGGGGCAGGGGCTTCTTCGACCACTTTTTGGTTGCGGCGTTGCATCGAGCAATCGCGTTCGCACAAGTGAATCGCATTGCCGTGGGAATCTGCCAATACTTGCAGTTCGATGTGACGCGGGCGTTGCAGGAATTTTTCCATGAACACCACGTCGTTGCCAAACGCGGCTTTGGCTTCGGCACGGGTCAAGCTCACCGCTGCCACCAGTTCGTCCGCAGAATGCACCACGCGCATCCCGCGACCACCGCCACCGCCCGTGGCTTTGACGATTAACGGGTAGCCAATGCGCGTGCCCATTTTGAGGATTTCTTCGGGGTCTTCGGGCGTGCCACCTTCTGAACCGGGAACGCACGGAACGCCTGCCGCAATCATCGCGTCTTTTGCTGAAATCTTGTCACCCATCAGGCGAATGGTTTCCGCACGCGGCCCGATGAAAATGAATCCGCTGGATTCAACGCGCTCGGCAAAATCGGCGTTTTCAGACAAAAAGCCGTAGCCGGGGTGAATCGCATCCGCACCCGTGACTTCCGCCGCACTGATCAGGGCAGGGATATTTAAATAGCTATCAATGGAGCGCGGCGGGCCGATACACACGGACTCGTCCGCCAAGCGCACGTGCTTCAGGTCGCGATCAGCCGTGGAATGCACCGCTACCGTTTTAATGCCGAGTTCACGGCAGCCACGCAAAATGCGCAGGGCAATTTCGCCCCGGTTTGCGATCAGTACTTTTTTCAACATGTTGTCACCTCGAAGGTGTTAGCCAAGCGCAACGATTATTCAACGATGAACAGCGGCTGCCCGAATTCGACAGGTTGTTCATTCTCAACCAGAATGGCTTTGATGACACCGGATGCGTCAGATTGAATCTGGTTAAGCATTTTCATGGCTTCGATAATGCACAAGGTGTCACCGACTTTCACGCTTTGCCCGACTTCGGCAAAGGCTTTCGCGGTCGGTGAAGAGGCGCGGTAGAACGTGCCGACCATCGGTGATTCGACAACATGACCGGAGGGTGCAGCCGGAGCAACCGGTTCAGCCGCCGCAACGGGGGCGGACATCATCGCTTGTGGGTGCTGCTGTTGCGGTGCGTAGTATTGCTGTGGCGCAGAGGCGAGTGTCATGCCGGAGTTCACGCGGCTGATGCGTACCGAGTCTTCGCCTTCTTTGATTTCGATTTCGGCGACATCGCTGCCTTCCAGCAAGCTGATTAATTTTTGTATTTTACGAACGTCCATCATGGGTTAATGCTCTGTCGTGTTTGTTAAGTTTCTGTATAGCGGCATACAGTGCGAGTTCATAGCCCATTGTACCGAGTCCCAAGATCACGCCTTCGGCTATATCCGATAGATACGAGTGATGACGGAAAGGTTCTCGCCGGTGTACATTGGACAAGTGTATTTCGATAAACGGTATCGCGACCCCCAGTAAAGCATCCCGCAGCGCAATGCTGGTATGCGTGTAAGCACCGGGATTGATGAGGATGAAATCGACTTGTTCCGTCATGGCTTGGTGAATGCGATCCACCAAAGCACCCTCGGAATTGTTCTGATAGCAATGCAGCGTTTGTTGTTGCTGGTCTGCTAATGCTATCAGACGCGCTTCAATATCAGCCAATGTCATGTTGCCGTAATGCCCCGGCTCGCGCTTGCCTAGCAAGTTCAGATTGGGACCATTGAGCAGAAGAATGCTTGCCATTGAAATCTGCCTTTGCTCTCGAAACCGTAAAAACATAAGATTCTACACCGAACGGCGGCGATATGCAGCAATTGGGCGCGAAAATGCTGGATTTATCACGCCCAAGTGTTAAGGGTATTGCCTAGCGTCCTTTGAACAACGAACCGAGTAAGCCGCGCACGATTTGTGTGCCAATGCGTCGCCCAGCGCTGGAGGTTGCCGCTTTCACGGCGTTTTTCATGAATGTTTCGCCGATGCTGCCCAATAAGCTGTCGGATTCGGGTTCACGGTCGGCAACGCGCCGTGCACCACTGTTAGCACTGCGTTCGGCTTTTTGTGCAGCGGCTGCGGCTTCCTGTTCAGCCGCGTCCGTCGCAGCCGTTACGGCACGTTTTTGCAAGAGTTCGTAAGCCGATTCACGATCCACCAGATTGTCGTAACGCCCCGCAAACGGGCTGGTGCGCAAAATCTCGCTGCGTTCTTCTTCCGTGAGCGGGCCAATCCGTGATTGCGGCGGGCGGATAAGGGTGTGTTGCACGACGGTGGGAATGCCCTTGTCATCCAAGACCGAGACCAATGCTTCGCCAACGCCCATTTGCATAATGGTTTCGGCGGTGTCGAGATTCGGGTTTTGGCGGAAGGTTTCAGCAGCCGTGCGTACCGCTTTTTGGTCACGCGGCGTGAATGCCCGCAGCGCGTGTTGCACGCGATTGCCGAGTTGTCCCAGCACCGATTCGGGTACGTCCAGTGGCGTTTGGGTAATGAAGTAAATCCCCACACCTTTGGAGCGGATCAGCTTGACGACTTGCTCAACCTTTTGCACCAGTGACTTGGATGCGCCATTGAACAGCAAATGCGCTTCGTCAAAGAAGAACACGAGGCGCGGTTTTTCCATATCGCCGACTTCGGGCAGATTTTCAAACAGCTCAGACAGCAACCACAGCAGGAAAGTCGCGTACAAGCGTGGCGTATTGATCAGGCGATCCGCCGCGAGGATATTGATATTGCCGTAACCGTTTGCGCCAGTACGCATGAAATCCCACAAATCCAAGGCTGGTTCGCCGAAGAATTGGTCTGCACCTTGCTGTTCCAACACCAGCAATTGGCGTTGAATCGCGCCGATGGAAGCGGAGCTGACATTGCCGTAAGTATTGCTGAGGGTTTTGCTGTTTTCGCCGAGGTATTGCAGCATGGCGCGTAAATCTTTCAGATCCAGCAGCAACATGCCTTGTTCGTCCGCCACTTTGAAAGCGATGTTTAACACGCCCTCTTGGGTGTCATTCAATTCGAGGAGCTGTGCCAGCAGCAAAGGCCCCATGTCGGAAATGGTGGCGCGTACCGGATGCCCGCGTTCACCCGATAAATCCCAAATGACAGTGGGGCAGCCTTCAAAGCGGAAATCGTCAATGCCGATTTTAGCGACGCGCTCGTCCACTTTGGGGTGCGGGTTGCCGGGTTTGCTAATGCCGGTGAGGTCGCCTTTGATGTCCGCTAGGAACACCGGCACACCAATGCGGGATAATCCTTCCGCCAAGACTTGCAGGGAAATGGTTTTCCCCGTGCCGGTAGCGCCCGCAATCAGACCGTGACGATTGGCAAAGCGTGGGTTCAGGAAAACTTTCTCTTCGCCCTTGCCGATGAGGATTCCGCTCGGTTGTGACATGATGACTCCTTCATTTCTACTATTTTTAGATTGCGCTGAGTTTAACAGGAAAGCGCCGCAAGTCTCTATTGAAGCTGTAGTTTTCGCAAGGTCTCAAGGGTAATTGCGCCGCTGGCAAGGCTGTGCGCTTCTTGGTATTGCGTCAGTGCGGTGCGTGTTTTCGGGCCTAATATACCGTCGGGTGTGCCTTGGTAATAGCCTTGTTGTTGCAGGCGCTGTTGCAATTGTTCGATGGTCGCGGGGCTGACGGAGGCTTCACACAAAGCTGGCATGGCTATCACCAATTCTGAGCGCACCGTTTGTTCCACGGGTATGGCTTGGGTTTTGGCAAGTTGTTGCGTGGTGACGACTTTAGCGGGCTGTTCGACTTTGGCTAGTTTAACGCTGGTGTAAACCGCCGGGATTTCGCGGCGGACGGCTTTGGCAGGTTCGAGCAACACTTTGCGGGTAATCGTTTCAGTACGCGCCGGGATGACGCGCTTGACGGTACGCGCCGGGCTGTCGATGACTTCACGGGTGACGGTGGTGTATTCTGCCGGTACAGTTAATAAGCAGTTTTCTGCTGAGTTATTGTCGGCTGTCTGTATTGCTGGGCAGTTGGGATTCCAACGCTGGGTCGCTGCCTTGACTTTAATGCGCTTGGTGTCGGTGCGGTAAGTGGCGGGCAGTGTTTCGAGTTCTATCCGTTCGCGTTCGACTTCGACGGTTTCGGTCACTTCGCCGAATTTGGCGGGAATGATGTCGTACTCAACGTATGCATCCGCTATTTTTACCTTGCGCTCGCCGTAACCCATCTGAACCGGGGTAGTGCTGTAGCGCGTGCTGGATTCGTAAACAGTGACCGCTTCTGTACTGGGGCGGAACAATGCAGGCGCTAATACTTGCGACGCACAAATTGCGTCTTGAGCGGCGGGTTCAGCGCTAATAGGCGCACTAATGAACACGGTAGCGGTTAATAGCGATACGGAAAAATGGATGATTTTCATGGTTTATTTCAAGGTAATCAGCAACGGGAATGAATTCAGGGGTGGATTCTAAACAAAAACCGCGCAAAAAGCCTGATATGCTAGTATTTTCTTTTTTGTGTCACTTAATAACGCCTATGCAAGTCCGTGCTGAACAGATTGAAGACCACCTTCGCCATACCCTCGCCTCGGTTTACCTGATCAGTGGGGATGAGCCATTGCAGGTGATGGAAACCGCTGATGCGATTCGCAAAGCGGCAGCGGCAAAGGGTTTCAGCGAACGTGATGTGATGACTGTCGATACGCAATTCGACTGGGGGACGTTGTATGACGCGGCGGGGGCGTTGTCGCTGTTTTCTGATAAAAAATTGCTCGATATGCGTTTGCCAACCTGTAAAGCCGGGCAGTCGGGTACGAAAGCCTTGCAGCATTACCTTGAGCATTTGCCCACGGATAAAATTTTACTGCTCCAGACCGGGCGTTTGGATAAAGCGTGTAAAAGTGCCGCATGGGTGAAAAAAGTCGAGCAACTGGGGGTTTTGGTACAAGTCTGGGATTTATCCCCCGCTCAAACCTTGGCGTGGATAGCGCGGCGCATGAAACAAGCGGGTTTGCAGCCGGATAATGAGGCGGTGCGCTACCTCACCGAGCGGGTCGAGGGGAACTTGCTGGCAGCCGTGCAAGAAATTGGCAAATTGTTCTTGCTGTACGGCAGTCGTCCGATGACGGCAGCGAATATTATGGCAGTGGTGGAAGATAATTCGCGTTTCACCGTCTTTGATCTGGCGGAAGCGATCTTGGTGCAAGATGCCCGCCGGATTCGCCACATTATGCTGGTCTTGCAAGAGGAAGAAACCGCCACCCCGCTATTGGTGTGGGCGTTGGCAGATTTGCTGCGCCAGCTTTATGCGGGGTGTGAAAATGTGCGCAACAATGTGTCCAATCAAGCCTTGCTGATGCGAATGCCTAAAACACGTCAAGGGCTATTTCAAACCGCATTGCGGCGGTTGTTGAATGCGGATTGGCAGCGGTTGTTTGCGATGGCAGCACGGTTGGATCAGCACAGCAAGGGTGTGGGGCAAGACGTTTCGCGCCACCCCCAACGCTTGTGGGATGAGCTATTGGATTTGGCGCTGTTGCTGGGTGGGCGCGAATTACCCGTTTGAGTGGCGCTTATTCCACGATAATGCCGTGACTGGCGTACCAACTGCGGTCAATTTCCCATTGCACGCTTTTAATGCCCGGTTGCGCTTTGGCAATATCTGCCGCTTGTTCTTGCACTTGCGCGAGTTCTTTTTGCGCGGCAATCATGGACGGGCTGTCAGGGTTGCTGGTATCCAGATTCGGTTTGGCAATCTGTAAAAATTGCAGCACGGATACTTGAGGTGAACGCGGACTGGTCAGCGTGGCAACGTCGCCTTCGATTTTGATGGTGCGAAACGTGTAGGGGTAAGCTTGCAACCTGGCATCGGCTTGCAACGCCGCATTCAGATTGTTGAGCGCTGGATTTTGCTTGAAAAACCACAGCAACGCCAAGCCGCCGCACAGCGCGATGACAATCAACAGTTGTTGCTTATTGGACATGGTATAAACCTCTTGACAAAAAACTTGATTTTTTGCTAGTCACGTATTAGTATTTGGTTATATTCTAATTATTAGAAAATGAGAATATTATTATGAACCAAGACGAATTCAATAGCGACTAATCGGTCATCTTGCCAGAACGATATAAGCAGCACTTTACATTCATCAGGTGATGGTTATATCCTCCTAGCGGTTGGGCATCCTTCGGGATGCCCTTTTTTATGCGCGATTTCTGCCTAATTGCACTGCCAAATCAATGGCTTCACGCAAACTGCCAGTTTCTGCTTTGCCTGTTCCCGCCAAATCCAACGCCGTACCATGATCCACCGAAGTACGAATAATTGGCAAGCCCAAGGTAATGTTAATCGCTTTGCCAAATCCGGCGTACTTGAGCACGGGTAAACCTTGATCGTGATACATGGCTAATACCGCATCCGCGCCTTGCAAATGCCGAGGGGTGAACAAGGTATCCGCCGGTAATGGCCCGGTCAGGCGCATTCCTTGTTGGCATAAGCGTTGAATAACCGGCGTGATCACTTCAATCTCTTCCATCCCCAAATGCCCGCCTTCACCCGCGTGTGGGTTTAAGCCGCACACCAAAATATGCGGATCAGCAATGCCAAACTGGGTTTGCAAGTCGTGATGCAAGATGGTCAGCACTTCTGCCAGCAAGGGCTGGGTAATCAAACCACTGACTTTATTCAAGGGAACGTGCGTCGTCGCGAGCGCTACCCGCAACGTTCCCGCCGTCAGCATCATCACTGGCAAGGATGCCCCGGTCAGTTCCGCCAGAAATTCGGTGTGTCCGGTAAATGGAATGCCTGCATCGTTAATCACGCCCTTGTGTAACGGTGCTGTCACCATGGCCGCAAACTCACCGCTCAGGCAACCGGATGCCGCACGGCGCAAGGTTTGCAACACGTAGTCAGCATTCGCGGGATTCAGCACACCCGCTGTGACCGGCGCAGCACATGCTAGGGGTAAGATGAAACATTCCCCCGCTTCACATGGGCGCTGTTCCTCAGCCGCCGTGTAAGGGCGCAAGTGCACGTTAATGCCCAATTGTGCCGCACGGTCGCGCAATACTGTCGGATCAGCAATGACCACCAAATCCGCTGCCCATTGCTGTTGTTGCAATAGTGTCAGAATAATGTCAGGGCCAATACCGGCAGGTTCGCCCGCCGTAATAGCAATGCGTCGTTTGTTGTTTGCCATTGTGTTTGCCTATTGCAGCGTCAAACCGTTAGGCTCGACCGGAATGCGGTATTCCACGTAAGCATCATTGCGCAATTCTTGTAACCATGCCTGAAACTGTTCCTCGGCTTGCGCATCAGCGGTTTCGGGGGAGGCGGCTTGCACACGCTGTTGTATTTCCCGTTTGCGTAATGCATCCGCCATCAATTTGCGGCGGGTTTGTTCGCGGAAGTCGGCATAATCAATGCCTTCCTGCTGTAAAGCTTGCTGAAACGCGGGCAGGCTCAGTTGATTACGTTGCGCAATCGTTGCCAGCGTTTTATTCAGGGTGACATCATCAATCTGAATACCGGCAGCATCGGCTTGTTGGATTTGCAGCTTTTCCAGAATCAAATTGTCGACGGCTTGTTTGAGCAGAGCGGGGGCGGCAAGGCTTGCGGCGGCAGGGTTGGCAGAGCGCAGTATTTGTGCGCGTTGCTGCGCCTCGCTCAGCATAATCACATCCGTGTTGACCACGGCGGCAATTTGATCCAACGGGGTTGCTGTATTATCAGCCTGTACCGACGGAATGCTGATTAGCGCAGCTAAGATAGCTGCACCGAGTAACGGGTGAAAGTTTACTTTATTCATATCCATACACACGGTCTTGTAGCAGGTCACGGGTTCCGCTACCAAAGTTACCCAGCCCTTTTAGCTCCAGCTCGACAAATACGGCGTTATCACGGGTGGTATTGTCGGGAAGTAAATAATCGCGGCTGGCGACACGGGTTTTCCAGCAGCAACTTTCGTATTCTGCACCGATAACGGTTTCTAGGTCACGGTCATTTTGTAAGTCACGTTCCCAAGCACCGATGGCTTTCCATTGTGGGTTGACCGGGACGGCAAATGAGAGACTCGCTGACTCAAAATTGTCTTTGCGTTGTGCATAACCGACGTTGAGAATGCGTTTTTTATCATCTTTATAATTTACCCGTATTTCCCCCGCGTTGATTGAATTTTCTTTGCTGTCCCAATACGCGGTGGTGTTAAGGCGAGTACGCGGGTTAATTTCCCCGGCGGCTTCTAAAATCAGTTCAGAACGGTCGCCTTGCAAAGGAGCTTCATCCGGCAGGGTGACTTTGCGTTCATCAAAATGGTACATCTGCCCAATACTGGCACGGAACAGTTCGCGCCCATCATCGGGTGACTGAATGCGGGTGGAAATTGACGCCGTGAGCCGATTGGCATCACCAATACGGTCTTTGCCGGTGAAGCGATTTTCCGCAAACAGTTGGTTGTAATTTAAACTGCGGGCAGAAGAGTCAAACACCGGTATGTCACTTTGCTCACGGAAGGGGGTGTAAGTGTAAAACAGCCGAGGCTCTAAAGTTTGCACGTAACGCCCTTCACGGATATTGCGTTCCAAGAATAAGCCCGAATCCAAACTGGCACTAGGCACAGAGCGGCTGATGCTGGTGTTATCGGGATCATCAAGCTGGTATTCGGTGTGACGCAGGGTCAGTGAGGGTTTGACGTAGGCGGCTTCGGTTGAAAATTGTTTGCTGGCACGTGTCATGAAGTCTAGGCGCGAACCGTTGGTTTCGGTATTGCTGCCGGTAAAGTTGGTGTATTCGGCTTCCGCATCCACATCGAAGCCATTGCCTTTTTTGAGCGGGTGATAACCCCATAATAATTGCGGAAGTTTGGCATGAGGTGCGATCCCGCCGTCCAGTACCTGAAAATTTTGCAATAAACCGGAAAACGACCAATCGCTGCCAGCCGTGCGGTATTCGAGCCGCCGTTCCAGATTGACAACGCTGGTGGCTTCGAGTGAATTGCCTAAGTCGACAAAGTACTGATCATCTGACACGCCTTCTGCTTTCAGTTGCACACTCGCATTCGTGCCTAAGCGGGTGCTGTTGCGCAGATCAAAGTAGTAGCGGCTGCCGTTGTCGCTGGCTTGGTCATCAGGCAATAACACGTAATTGGCAGAACCTTGATTTTTTTCGGTCAAATAGCGAAATTCTGTGCCTAATTGCAAGCCGCGTTTGCTAATCAGGGAGGGTGTCAGGGTTAAGTCGTAGTTAGGGGCAAGATTCCAATAGTAAGGCGCACTCAGTTGTAACCCAGAGCGCTCATTGCTGCTCATGGTCGGCCACAAGAAACCGGATTTGCGAGTATCCGTGAGTGGAAACGTAAAATACGGTAAGTACAGTACCGGAATATCGCGTATTTTCAGGGTGGCGTTGCTGGCTGTGCCGCGTTCTTTGGCATGATCCAAGGTAAGGGTAGTCGCGTTCAAGCTCCAATCGGGGTCATCAATTGGGCAGGTGGTGTAAGTGGAGGATTCCAGTCGCGTTAAGTCGGGGGACTCTTGCACGACGCGCTTGCTCAAGCCTTGTCCATCCGCTTGTGGCAAATGGTATTCCGCGTCTAACATTTCACCGGTGTTTTGAAGCAAGTTATAGCGTAATTCACGGCTACGCATTTGCATATTATCGCTGGTAAAACTGACATTGCCTGAGCCGGTTACAATTCCTGCGGGTTGCTCATAGCTGGCTTGGTCTGCTTCCAAACGATTGTTTTCTTGAGAGATATGAACACTGCCGCCCATGGTTGAAATGCCTTGACCACGAAATAAAGCCGTATCAGCTTCAATGTAGACGGCTTGGGGGGGCAGGTTATCGGGGCGTTGAACCCCGTTTGTCTCGTTAGTGACGGGTACGGGACACGCCATCCACCCCGTTTGCGCTAACGCCACGCTGGGGCTGCACGCCAATGCTAACAGGGTGCTAAACAAGAAATGCTGGTGTAATCTGGTTCTCATGTTTTCCATGCAGCATTTAAAGCGCCCTAACATCGCACACTCTGCGCAGAGACTCAATGAGAAATATCTCACACAGTGATGCTTTTTAATTGAAACCGTAACAAAAAAAAGTGTAACCTACCCATACTTGCGACAAATCAATTTATAAATGCGGTAGCATATTGCGCCGTGTATGGTATTACGATTTCATTTTGACAGATAAAATTATTTATTTTTGAATAAATTTCAAATATCATCTTGAAATGTAGAATATTTATTCAGATAATGATGGTTCTAGGGTCAAAACCAAGAAATCACTTCAATGCGTTCTTGTGAGGGAAAAAAAGTGAGAACTGCGGATTATATGGACGGAATGCCCGGCATGACGACTTTACAAAGCAACAGCCATGACAACGAGACAGGTCATACATCCATGCAGACAGATGATGCGATGAATAAACGTGGCAGAGGACGCCCCAAAGGTGCGACTTCCAGTACCCTTGCTGATGTGAGAACACAGGCAGCGGATGAGAAGCGCAAAATTCGGGAAGAACTGACACATAAAATCAATCAGTTACGCAATCAACTTGAAGAGCTTGATGCTAACTACAAAGAAGAAGTGCGTGAGCTTCGTGACGCTTTACGCGCCAGTGAGCAACGGGAAGCCTTTTTCAGAGCAGCGCTAGAAGATCGCTTGCAAGTAGTGGCGGAGCATATTCATAAGAGCCTAACTGACTGGGCAAATGCTGAATTGGAAGAGGGGCAAATCACCCAACGCAAACGTGGGCGACCGCGTAAAACGTTCAAATAAATTCAGCATAAAACCCGCGATACAAGATGCAGCCGGGTATCAGCTCGGCACATCTTTTGTTAGCAGACGCTCCAGAATTTTCTGGTAAATAATCGTGAGTGCGTTTAAATCATCGACTGCAACACATTCGTTGATTTTATGTATGGTTTTGTTTACAGGCCCTAATTCCATGACCTGTGCACCTGTCGGCGCGATGAAACGTCCGTCTGATGTCCCGCCTGCGGTAGACAGTTCAGTGGCCTGCCCGCTTACCGCCTGAATTGCTGCGACACTCGCATCGACCAAATCGCCACGCGGTGTCAAAAACGGGTTTCCCGAAAGCGTCCATTTCAGCTCATACTTCAACCCGTGACGGTTAAAAATCGCTTCCACTTGTTCGCGCAAACCCATTTCTGTTTGCTGGGTCGAAAAGCGGAAGTTGAATTCTACGTGCAGCGTTCCCGGAATCACATTATTCGCACCCGTTCCACCTTTGATATTGGAAATCTGGAAGCTGGTTGGCGGGAAGAATTCATTGCCCTTGTCCCATTCGATGCTCACCAGTTCCGCCAACGCAGGTGCAGCGCGGTGGATGGGGTTGTCTGCCAAATGCGGGTACGCCACATGCCCTTGCTGCCCGATCACGGTGAGTACGCCATTGAGTGAACCGCGCCGCCCGTTTTTCACCACGTCACCCACGCAGCAAGTGCTGGAAGGTTCGCCGACTAAGCACCAGTCGATTTTCTCGTTGCGCTGCTCTAGCACTTCCACGACTTTGACCGTGCCATTGATGGAAGGGCCTTCTTCGTCGCTGGTAATCAAAAATGCAATCGAACCTTGATGATCCAGGTTTTCGCGCACGAAGGTTTCGCAAGCAATGGTGAATGCGGCAATGCTGCCTTTCATATCCGCAGCGCCACGCCCGTAGAGCATTCCATCACGAATTTCTGGCTGAAACGGATGGCTATCCCACGCATCCAGCGGGCCGGTGGGGACAACATCGGTATGCCCTGCAAAGCAGAATACGGGGGAGGTGCTACCACGGCGTAGCCAGATATTATCCACGTCGCCAAAGCGCAGGTGTTCAGCAACAAAGCCCAGCGGCGCAAGGCGATCAGCCAGTAATTGCTGGCAACCTTCGTCCAATGGCGTGACGGAGGGGCGCGAAATTAAGTCGATAGCAAGATCGAGAGTAGCGGACATCAAAGAATCTCGTGTTTTAGTTTTGAAAAAGCTCGCGGTAAGTATCCGGCGAAAAGCCCACCACATGCCGCGTCCCCGTGTCGAGCAACGGACGTTTAATGATCGACGGCAATTCTTCCATTACCACTAACGCAATCGCCTCATCCATGTTCTCGCGGGTTTCTTCTGGCAGTTTGCGCCAAGTCGTGCCTTTGCGGTTGACCAGTGTTTCCCAGCCGAACTCCGCGACCCATGCACGTAACCATACCGGATTTACGCCATCCTTACGAAAATCGTGGAAGGTGTATTCAATGCCGCGTTCGCCCAGCCACGCACGGGCTTTTTTCACGGTGTCGCAGTTGGGGATGCCGTACATAATGGTCATTTGTCGTACCACTTGTGGTAAGTGCGGCGTTTGCCGTTCGGTGGGCGATAACTGCCCGCTGAACGCTGGGTAATCACGCCTTCGATGCGATTCATGCCGCTGATCTCAATCGCTTCGTAGTCCTCATTCAGAGCCACGAGGATGTATTTGCCTTCGACAATGCGCAATTGGCGAAAAATGTATTCGTCTTTGTCGTCAATCGCGAACACATATGCGCCATCCCGCACGATACCGGTCGGGTCGATCACGATCACACAACCTTTGGCGAATTCCGGTTCCATACTGTCGTCGATGACTTGCATGGCATAGGGTTCGTTTTCGGAACAATTGCCTTCGGAACTCATGTTGTGTTTGAAATCTTGCCCGGTGGCGGTCAAGTTTTGCTTGAAGGTTTCAACGCTGATGCGGGTTTCGGACATGGCTTATACCTCTACAGGGGCAACAGGGTGATCGAGGCTGAATTCGCTGGCAATGACGTGGCGTTGCGGTTCGTACCAATGCAATTTGCTATGCAAATTAACCACTTCGCCAACGATGGTGAGGGTGGGGGCGCGAACCCCGCTGTCTTTCACCAATTGCGGCAAGGTGGCAATCGTGCCGATGTGGACGCGCTGGTTGCGGGTTGTACCTTGCTCGACCAATGCCGCAGGCGTATCGCCGGAACGCCCGAAGGCTTGCAATTGCTGGCTGATCACTTCAATGCCAGTTAAACCCATGTAGAACACCACGGTTTGATTCGGTTGTGACAATTGCGCCCAATTCAGGTCGATGCTGCCGTCTTTCAAATGCCCGGTGGCAAAGGTGCAAGATTGCGCGTAATCGCGGTGCGTCAATGGAATGCCTGCGTAAGACGAACAGCCAGAAGCGGCGGTAATGCCGGGGACGACTTGGAACGGCACGCAGTTTTCCGCCAGCGTTTCGATTTCTTCGCCGCCACGCCCGAAGATGAACGGGTCGCCGCCTTTCAGACGCAACACGCGCTTGCCTTGCTTGGCGAGTTTCACCAGTAAGTCGTTGATTTGATCTTGCGGTACGGCGTGGCTGGCTTTTTCTTTGCCGACATAAATGCGTTCGGCGCGTTGGTTTGCCATGTCCAGAATCGACTTGGACACGAGGCGGTCGTACACCATCACATCGGCTTGCTGCATCAGGCGCAAGGCTTTGAAGGTCAGCAAATCGGGGTCGCCGGGACCTGCGCCGACCAAATAGACTTCGCCCATCGTTTGCCCATCGGGGTAGCTTGCCAGCATTTCATCCAGCAAACGGCGGGCATCTTCGACGTGACCCGCGTAAACCAATTCAGCAAACGGGCCTTTCAAGGCTTTTTCCCAGAAGGTTTTGCGTTGCGCTTCGGGCAGGTGTTTTTTCACGATGTCGCGGTATTCTTCGGTGATACCCGCCAGTTCGCCGCATTGCGGGGGAATCATGGTTTCCAGCTTCATCCGCAATTGCCGCGCTAACACGGGGGACGCGCCGCCGGTGGAAATGGCAATGGTGACGGGCGAGCGGTCAACGACAGAGGGGATAATGAAACTGCCCACGCTGGCATCATCGACCACGTTCACCGGCATATTTCGCGCATCGGCAAGGCTGGCAATGTGCGCATTGACGCTGGGATTATTAGTCGCAGCAATGACGAGGAATTGCCCATCAATGTCGCCATCCGCGAACGGACGCGCATGGTGCTGGACACGTTGCCCGCTAATGATAATGCCCATTTCCGTGGTGATGTCGGGGGCAATTAACGTCACGACAGCTCCGGCTTTGAGCAGGCTATCCACTTTACGTTCGGCTACTTTGCCACCGCCAACAACGAGGCATTGACGGTTATGCAGGTCGAGAAAGACGGGAAAACGATCCATTTATCACCTAAAAACTGGGTTATTTGCCACGTTTGGGGCGGCTTTCGTAGTGGACGACACCTTTGACGAGTTCGCCATACGGGAAATCGGCAATGTTAGCGTATTTTGACAGCGCGATGTTGACCAATGCGTAGATGTCTTGCGTGGTTTTTGCCGCTATTTGCTCAGGAAACAAGTGCTGTTGCAGGGCTAAGGTGCCACCTGCTTGCACTTTTAGTTCCTTATTGTGTGGCAATGGGCCATCAATCAGGGTTTCACGCAGCGCAAAGCGGGATTTTTCACGCAAGGTGTCTAAAAAAACCGTGCAATTGGCGAGGCTGGCTTCCGATTTGCAGCCAACGGCTTCGCGGGTTGCCAGCAGGAAACGTTCGTGACGGCTGCAATCGCAACGGCGATTATTTAACGCTTTCTCGAATACGCAGCGGTTGGCGTTAACTTCGCGGTAAACACTGCGGTATTGGTCTTCATCCATGCGCGGTTTACTTTTCCCATTCCATCAGGATGGGTTTTTCGCGAGTTTCGTGCAGGTTTTCTTCGGCTTCCAATTGGCTGGCAGCGAAGACGATTTTGACGATGGCTTTGTCGCCGGGTTCTTGCTTGGCTCGCAAGTCACGCGCCAGTTCACGCGCGTCTTTGTAAACTTCACAGGCTTGCTGCATGTCCAGATTTTTGATCATCGGGTTGGGTTGGGTGATTTTGAACACGTAGTAGGGCATGGGTGTACCTATTTGAGTAAAAGGGTGGTTTGCGCCAGCAAGGGTTTGATCAAGGGTTCGAGGCGTTTGCGCATCACTGAACCGACCGAATCGTTGCCGCCAAAATACGGAATGAGGGAATCTTCCCCCATTTGCGCGAGTATTAACATAGCCTTAAATAGGGGCAATGTGTCGGGATTCAAGGTGTCACGCACGGCTTTTGCATCGGCTGGGCAATCATCATCCGTGTGGCAAAATTGTTCGGCGCGTTGCAGGGCGGTATTCAGGTCGCGTACTCCACGAGATTCCGGTAAAGGTAGCGGGAAACGTTTGTCGATGGCGATGAATAAGGAGATGACGACTTCTTGATCGACGGGTTTTTCGAGTGCTAGTTGCAGGGCGCGTAACCAATTTTGCCCTGCGCTATCAAGCGTTTGGCTGAAGGCTTGGGCGTAGGGGTTGTTTGCGTCGAGTTGCGTTGCCAGTTGTGCGATGAGGTCAGCGTGGTGACGATGCGGCTTGGCGGGCAAGGGAATGTACGTGGGGTCAGCGTGCAGGAAACCGATGTAGAATGGGTTTTTGCGTTTGGCGCGTTCCCACAGTTTGCTGCGTTCGGCGGGGGAAATGAGTTCACCTTGCAGGCAGAGGCGCACGGTGTCTACTACGTCGAGTTGGATTTCCTCGAAGGGCAGGAATTCGAGCAGGTAGGCGGTGAGTTCTTTGCCAAGTTCGCCCGCGACAACTTCGGGGTTTTCTAACAGGCAACGGGCGTTGGTGGCACTGGGGCTTGCCCACCAAGCGCGTTTCGCGATGTCGTGGCTTAAACCGGGGGTGTAGACCACGGCGGCGACGGCTTCGGGTTCGCCAAGGAGCAGCATTTGGTCGAGGTTATTGCGGGCGTGACCCATGCGCGTCCAGCGTTTCAGGAAAATCGGGTAGCCGCCGGGTGAGCCGGTGACTTTCATGGAGAGCAATTCGCGTACCCAGCGCAGGTATTGCTCGTCCCGCGCCGTGGGGTTGAGGCGCACTTTCGCTTCGCCCCGCTCGGTGAGGGCGTGGACGGTCATGGTGGACTCGTTGATGCGCACGGCTTGCAGCGGTTGGGCAAGCAGGACGTTGAGCCGCAGGTTGTCTTCGTTGGAAAGCTGCAAGGGGTGTACCGATTATCCTAGGAAATATGTCAAGATTATCGGGGTAGGGCGGCGCGATGCCAATAACCCTGTTGTGGTAGTCAGCAATCCTCAGCCTTGGTGCGTAAGGCATAAAAATCGCGCACGAAGGTTGCAAACGTCCCCGCTGCAATCGCGTCACGGATACCGCGCATCAGTTCTTGGTAGTAATACAGGTTGTGGATGGTGTTCAGCCGCGCACCCAAAATTTCGGTGCATTTGTCCAAATGGCGTAGGTAGGCGCGGGAATAATGCTGGCACGTGTAGCATCCGCACTGTTCATCAATTGGGCGGGTATCGTGCTGGTATTGGCTGTTGCGGATTTTCAACGTGCCGTAGCGGGTAAATAAAAAGCCGTTACGCGCATTGCGGGTGGGGATGACGCAATCGAACATATCCACCCCGCGCCTGACACCTTCCACAATGTCTTCGGGTTTGCCAACACCCATGAGGTAACGCGGGCGGTCAGTGGGGAGTTCGGGCAGGGTGCATTCCAGCACTTTGTCGCGTTCGTCTTTGGGTTCGCCAACCGATAAGCCGCCGATGGCGTAGCCGTCAAAACCGATGTCAAGCAAGCCGTGGGCGGAAATTTTGCGCAAATCTTCGTACATGCCGCCTTGCACAATGCCAAACAGGGCGGAGGGGTTGCCCTCGTGTGCGTCTTTGCTGCGTTTTGCCCAGCGCAAGGAAAGCTCCATCGAATGGCGGGCTTCGTCGGGCGTGGCGGGGAAGGGGGTGCATTCGTCGAAAATCATTACGATGTCCGAGCCGAGTTCACGCTGCACTTGCATCGACGATTCCGGGGTCATCAGCACTTTTGCGCCATTCACGGGGGATTGGAAGCGCACGCCTTCTTCGGAAATCTTGCGCATTTCCGCCAGTGAAAACACTTGGAAACCGCCAGAATCGGTAAGAATCGGTTTTTCCCAATGCATAAAGCCGTGCAAATCGCCGTGCAATTGCACAATCTCCGTGCCGGGGCGCAGCATTAGGTGGAAGGTATTGCCGAGGATGATTTCTGCGCCAATGCCTTGCAGTTCTTCGGGGGTCATGGCTTTGACCGTGCCATACGTGCCAACCGGCATAAAGGCGGGGGTTTCTACTGTGCCACGCGGAAAGGTAAGGCGACCGCGCCGCGCATTGCCATCGGTGGTGAGCAGGTCGAACTGCATGTGGGACATGGGGGTTCCTTGCACAGAGGAGAAAAGGGCAGAGTGTACCCATGATCTCCCTGTTTTTCTATGCTGTTACCGCACTTGGCAGCACCCTGACACGACTCTCTGGTTATTCAACACCGCTGTAACGCTATACGGATAATTGGTATCCGACATGCCGTCGCTGCAACTGCTGACTTTTTGCATGAACGCTTGAGTATTATTTGTACCAGCGACTCCGGCAATTACTGCGATGGTGGCGTTATTTGCCGATGTTTGGCGAAACGTGACGGGTACGCTGTAGCGAGGGCCATCCATCATATTCACGTTTAAATTGGCATCGGTGACTTCAATGCTCCAAAAAGGTTCAGTGCCGCTGCACACCAAGCTATTGCTGGCAGCCTTGGCAGGCGGTGGCGTGACATTAGACGGAACTTTGATCGGTGGTACAACAACCGCAGGTGGTGCAGCAGGTGCTGGCGTTGGCGTGGGTGGTGCGTTTGCTGCTTGGTCTTCCGGCAATAAGTAACGTTTGCTGACCCAGCCGCCGACACCGTTCCAGTAAATTTTTGCCCAGACGGTGCTACCGACTTTTTTCTCTTCACCCGTGGTCACAATGCCCTGACCATTGTGTGGGATTCTACCGACAACGCTGCTACCCGTGCCTGCATTGGCTCGCATGTTTAAGAATTCGCCTGTTGTCACGCCAGTGATCACATATACATCGCTGGCAGCCTGCACGCTGGAAACGCTCAGTGCCAACGCTAAAGCGAGTGCTGAAAAAAATGAAGCTGTTTTCATGGTGTATTCCTACGATTTCTATTCATTAAAGCGCCCCTCGCGGGCATTACACCCACAATTTTAGCGCGTTTTTTGTGAAAAGTTGTCTGTATTCCGTAGAGCGCGGATAATAGCGCGTTTCCCCACGCTTTCACGACGGATAGAACGGACACAATGGCAGGCAAAATTTTTATCGAAACCCACGGATGTCAAATGAACGAGTACGACTCAGCCAAGATGCTGGACGTGCTGCATCATGCGCAGGGTATGGAACTCACCGACAATCCGGCGGAAGCGGATGTTTTACTGATGAATACCTGTTCGATCCGAGAAAAAGCGCAGGAAAAAGTATTCTCGCAATTGGGGCGCTGGAAAAAACTCAAAGACAAAAATCCCAATATTGTGATTGGTGTTGGCGGTTGTGTGGCAAGTCAGGAAGGCGAAGCCTTGCGGCAACGTGCGCCGGTGGTGGATGTGGTATTTGGCCCGCAAACCTTGCACCGCTTGCCGGACATGATTCGCCAAGTACGCACCGAACACCATGCGGTGGTGGATATTTCTTTCCCCGAAATCGAAAAGTTCGACAATTTGCCCGAACCGCGTGCCGAAGGCCCTACGGCGTTCGTGTCGGTGATGGAGGGTTGTAGCAAATATTGCACCTTCTGTGTGGTGCCTTACACCCGTGGCGAAGAAATTTCCCGCCCCTTTGATGACGTGATTACCGAAGTCGCGCAACTCGCGGCGCAAGGTGTGCGCGAAGTCAATTTGCTGGGGCAAAATGTCAATGCGTATCGTGGCAAAATGCACGACGGTTCGATTGCTGACCTTGCCATGCTGATCACCTTGGTGGCAGCGGTTGATGGCATTGATCGGATTCGTTACACCACTTCACACCCCAACGAATTCAACGACAGTTTGATTGAGGTGTACGCGGATGTGCCGGAATTGGTCAGCCATTTGCACTTGCCCGTGCAAAGCGGTTCTGACCGGATTCTGATGGCGATGAAGCGCAATCACATGGCGATTGAATACAAAGCCAAAATCCGCAAATTACGCAAAATTCGCCCCGATTTGAGCTTGTCATCCGACTTTATTATCGGTTTCCCCGGTGAAACCGAGCAGGATTTTGCCGATACCATGAAGCTGATTGAAGAGATGAACTTCGACCTGAGTTTCAGCTTTATTTACAGCCAACGCCCCGGCACACCTGCCGCGAGCTTGCCGGATGATGTGCCGCAATCGGTAAAAAAAGACCGTTTACAGCATTTGCAAACCCGCATTCTGGCGCAAGCCAACGCCATTAGCGAAGCAATGGTGGGGACGGTGCAACGGGTGTTGGTGGAACGTCCTTCTCGCAAACATGAGCAAATGGCAGGGCGCACTGAGAATAATCGCGTGGTGAATTTTGATGGGGCGGCGAATTTGATTGGTCGGTTCGTGGATGTCCGCATCACCGAAGCGCAACCGAATTCTTTGCGCGGTAAAATTGTCGCGGTGGAAAGTATGGTTGGGCGGATGGTGATGGAGCGTATTCACCCGTAGCAAGTTCATGGCGTAAAACTTGCATCGTCACCCCGGCAGTAAAATTGAATAACTGACGGAGCTAAGGGTATGAGTCAAGTCATTATTCCGGTAGCCGCGTTCGATCTGGTCATCTTTGGTGGAACAGGTGATTTGGCGTTACGCAAGTTATTACCGGCATTATTTCGACGGGATGCAGCGGGGCAAATTCCCGCCCCAGCCCGCATTATTGGGCTGGCATTGAACCAGCAAACCACCGCAGAGTATCGCGATCAGGTAGCCGATGCCCTGCAAAGCCATCTGGATGCCAACGAATTACAAGCTGGAATGTTGGAGCGTTTTCTAGCGCGTCTCGAATACCGTGTGACCAATGTTGGGGATATTGCCAGCTTCCAAGCCCTTGCCACTTTGCTGGACGAACACCCAGAGCGGGTGCGCGTTTATTATCTGGCCGTCGCTCCGGCACTGTTCGACCCGATTTCTCACGGTTTAGCGGCGGCAGGCTTGGCGGGCAATAATGCGCGGCTAGTGGTGGAAAAACCGTTAGGGCATGATTATGCGAGTGCCGCCCGCCTGAATGCGCAGATTGGCGAAGTGTTTGACGAACACGCCATCTACCGCATTGACCATTACCTCGGTAAGGAAACGGTGCAGAACTTGATGGCACTGCGCTTTGCCAATGCCCTGTTTGAGCCGATTTGGAATGCACAGTGCATTGATCATGTGCAAATTACCGCCGCCGAATCCTTGGGTGTGGGTACACGCGGTGGCTATTATGACAATGCAGGGGCTATCCGCGACATGGTGCAAAACCATTTGTTGCAGTTGCTGTGCTTGATTGCCATCGAACCCCCTTACCGCTTTGAAGCGGACGCCGTGCGCGATGAAAAACTCAAAGTATTGCGTTCCCTACGCCCCATTAGCGGGCATAAAGTGCGCGACTACACCGTGCGCGGGCAATATTCGGGAACATCAACCACCCCGTCTTACACCGATGAAGTGGGCAATCCGGCAAGTTTGACCGAATCGTATGTTGCCTTGAAAGTCGAAATTGACAGTTGGCGCTGGTCTGGCGTGCCGTTCTATTTGCGTACCGGCAAACGTTTGAAAGCCCAAGCCGCTGAAATTGCGGTGGTGTTTAAAAAACCTTCTCACGTCATGTTTGGCGAATTGCATACCCCGATTCTCCCCAATGTATTGAGTATGCGTTTGCAGCCGGATGAGGGTTTGCGTTTGCACATTATGACCAAAGAGCCGGGGCCTGGGGGATTTCGTTTGCACGATATTCCGTTGGATATGGCGTTTGCAGAACGTCAGGATGCAGGCTGGCGGATGCCGGATGCCGGATGCTTACGAACGCTTGGTGATGGATGTGGTGCGCGGTCATCAAACCCTGTTCATGCGCGGCGATGAAGTGGAGGCGGCATGGCAATGGATTGATCCGATTATCGAAGCCTAGCAATTATCGGGCACCAAGCCGGATGGCTACGAACCGGGCAGTTCCGGGCCGATTTCGGCGATTGAAATGATGGCACGGGACGGACGCCGCTGGCGGGAGATCGAAGCATGAGCATGAATAACCTTCACCCTCAATTAGTGGCAGTGACGCAGCGTATCGAAGCCCGCAGTGCGCCCACCCGCCGTGCATACTTGCAACAGATTGCCGCTGCCGACCCGGTGACGCCGCGCAGCAAGCTGAGTTGCGGCAATTTGGCGCACGCCGTTGCAGCCGTTCCTAACGCCGACAAGCTGAAGTTGGTGGAATGGACGGCAGGCAACCTCGGTATTGTGACCGCTTACAACGACATGCTTTCCGCACACCAGCCGTTTGTGTATTACCCCGATGTGATCAAAGCGGCAGCGCGTGAAGTCGGCGGCACAGCGCAAGTGGCGGGTGGCGTTCCGGCGATGTGTGACGGTGTGACCCAAGGGCAGGCGGGCATGGAACTGTCGCTGTTTTCCCGCGATGTGATTGCGATGAGCGCAGGGATTGCCTTGTCGCACAATGTGTTCGATGCAGCGGTTTTCCTTGGCGTATGCGATAAAATTGTGCCGGGCTTGGTGATTGCGGCGGCGAGTTTTGGGCATTTACCGTGCATTTTCTTACCCGCAGGGCCGATGGTGTCCGGTTTGGCGAATGACGCGAAAAGCAAGGTGCGTCAGCAATACGCCGAGGGCAAAATCGGGCGTGACGAATTGTTGCAATGCGAAATGCAGTCTTACCACGGCGTTGGCACTTGCACCTTTTACGGCACGGCGAATAGCAACCAAATGCTGATGGAATTCATGGGCTTGCAATTGCCGGGAAGCAGTTTTGTGAATCCGGGTACGCCATTGCGCGAAGCCTTAACCGTGGCGGGGGCGCAGCGTGCGTTGGCGATGACAGCGCAAGGGCAGGATTACACCCCAGCAGCACACATTCTCAGCGTACAAGCCTTTGTCAATGGGATTGTGGGGCTGAATGCGACAGGTGGATCGACCAATTTATTGCTGCATCTGGTGGCAATGGCGCGGGCGGCGGGCATTGTGATTTGCCCAGAAGATTTTGCGGACTTATCCGCGATTACGCCGCTGATGGCGCGGGTGTACCCCAACGGCGTGGCGGACGTGAACCATTTTCACGCGGCAGGCGGTTTGCAATTCGTGATTGGCGAGTTGTTGGCAGCCGGTTTATTGCATGAAGAGGTGGCAACGGTAGCCGGTAAGGGGCTGCACCATTATACCCAAGAGGCATATCTCGCCGCCGATGGTACGGTTGCATGGCGTGACGGCGCGAGCATTAGCCATGATGACACGGTATTACGCCCGGTCGCCCAAGCCTTTCAGCTTTCTGGGGGCGTGGTGCGCTTAGTGGGTAATTTAGGCGATGCCGTGATCAAAGTATCCGCCGTTAAACCGGAAAAATACCTGATTGAAGCGCCTGCCAAGGTTTTCCATGATCAGGCAGCGGTCAAAGCCGCGTTTGAAGCGGGTGAACTGGAAGGTGATTTTGTGTGCGTGGTGCGTTTCCAAGGGCCTAAAGCCAATGGAATGCCTGAATTGCACGGTTTAACCCCAATTCTGGGGCTGTTGCAAGACCGTGGGCAAAGCGTGGCATTGGTCACGGATGGCAGAATGTCGGGGGCGAGTGGCAAAGTGCCTGCCGCGATTCATGTCAGCCCCGAAGCGATGGATGGCGGTGCGCTTGCCAAAGTCCGCGATGGCGATGTGATTCGTTTGGATGCGCATCACGGGCATCTGGAGGTATTGGCGCAGGATTTTACCGAGCGCGAAGCGGCAACTGCCGATTTGAGTATGAATGCAACCGGCTGTGGACGGGATTTATTCGACGTATTCCGTACTCACGTCAGTGCAGCCGCAAGCGGGGCAAGCGCCCTGTTTTCCGATACAGCGAGGGTGTAAGCATGTCAGTTAGAAGTATTTGTCAGCAAGTGCCGGTGATTCCGGTATTAGTGGTGAAAGACCTTGCCATCGCCGAGTCACTCGCCTTGGCGTTAGTCGGCGGTGGTTTGCATGTCTTGGAAGTAACCTTGCGCACGCCGGTCGCCTTGGAAGTCATCCGCCGCATGAGCGCCGTCCCCGGTAGCATTGTCGGTGCAGGCACGGTGTTAACCACCGCCGATGTGAAAGCGGTGAAGGCAGCAGGAGCGGCGTTTGCCGTTTCCCCCGGTGCTACCGAACGTTTGTTGGCGGCGGCTGAGGATGCAGGCTTGCCGTTGCTGCCCGGTGTGGCCACGGTATCCGAAGTGATGCGGCTGGTGGAGCGTGGTTTCGATACCTTGAAGTTTTTCCCAGCGGAAGCCGCCGGTGGGGTGAAGATGTTGAAATCCATCCACGGCCCCCTGCCGGACGTGCGTTTTTGCCCAACAGGGGGAATCAGCGAGCAAACCTTCGGCGACTATTTGGCACTGCCGAATGTGTTGTGTGTGGGCGGCTCTTGGCTAACCCCGGAGGCAATGCTGAGTGCGCACGACTGGCAGGGCATTGCAGCACTGGCACGTAAAACCGTGGGTCTCTACAATCCGCCCGCGAATTCCGCATAGCCTTGCATAAATGCCAGTTTTTCCTGCGGAATACTGACATTCACGCCTGCGCCCTGCAATTGTTCGAGCAGTGCTGCACCTTGGCTTAAAATCGCCAGTAACTGCACTTCATCAAACATTTGCAGGGCTAATTGCAGCTCGTCCTTATCCGCAGACAGCAGGGTGGGAACGAGTTCGTCAGGGTGAATTGGGGAGGCAGGGTGCAATAGATCTGCCACTAACGGTGCATCCAGCAACGCAAAATGGGCTTCGCGTGCCATTTCTTCCTGATCAAGCTCCAAGTGGGCTTGAGCATCATTGCCAGCACCACGGCGCACGCTTGTCATCATAAAGCCCAGCAATTTGCGAATAGCGCCTTTCATGGCAGTGGTATCGCTGCCAATGCTGGAGGCACTTTCATACGCCCGATCCAGCCGGTCTTTGAGCTGCAAAATCACCTCACTCTCAACATTGCCAGTGAGCGAAGTCGTTTCTTCCAGCAAGGCGCGGAATTCGGTGTTGAAGGTTTGCAGGGCTTCGTGGTCAAGGCGTTGCGCGTCGATGAGATTGTCATCGTCTAATGTGGGAGCATTGGGGAACAGCGGGTTGCTGGCTTTACGGAGTAAATGACGCTCGTGTGAACCGGGCTGTTCACTGGGTTTGATGATCATGATGCAAACTATCCATTCTAAAAATGGTAGTGAATATCGCACACTGACTGGCTACCGGCAAATGACGGTAGCCAGCGCAGTAGAAATCCTCTTACCTTTTGTTGGTATTCATGCCAATCAGTTTGTAGGCTGGGCAAAAGTTCAGATAGCCAGTGGCCAGTAGCGCAATCCCAAGCAGAATCAACAGGAAGCCGCCCTTAAACACCAAGCCCCAAATTAGCAGGACAGCGCCTGCCCCGAAGCGGATATTTCTATCCATGCTGCCAACGTTCTTTTCCATAAGACACCTCTTTCAGTAGTGAACACAAAAGACCAAATCCATGTTAGCATTCGTACATATCTATCTTAGCAAGAATTAAGCGGATTTCATGGAATTGCAAAAATTTATACGTAAAATCACTGAAAACGGCTCATTTTCCACCGAAGAAATGACGGCTGCGATGCGTACCATCATGACAGGTCAGGCGACTCCCGCGCAAATCGGTGGGTTTCTGATTGGCTTGAGGATGCGCGGTGAAACGGTCACGGAAATCAGTGCCGCTGCTAGTGTCATGCGCGAATTATCGACCCGCGTTGAGGTGTCGCCGGAACATTTGGTGGATACCTGCGGTACGGGCGGGGATTCGTCTGGCACGTTTAATATTTCTACTGCCAGTGCGTTTGTTGCGGCGGCGGCGGGAGCGCGAGTCGCCAAACACGGCAATCGTTCTATTTCCAGCAAATCCGGCAGCGCGGATGTGTTGGAAGCGGCGGGCGTGAATTTGAACATTACGCCTGAACAGGTGGCTGAGTGCATCAATACCTTGGGTGTGGGTTTCTTGTTTGCGCAAAAGCATCACAGTGCAATGGGGCACGCGAGTGCGCCACGCCGTGAGTTGGGTGTACGCACGATTTTCAACCTGCTGGGGCCGATGTCGAATCCAGCAAATGCGCCCAACCAAGTCCTAGGCGTATTCGATCAACATTGGGTACGCCCAATGGCTGAAGTGTTGAAAACCTTGGGAAGTCATCACGTGATGGTGGTTCATGCTGCCGATGGGCTGGATGAAATCAGTACCGCCGCCCTGACATTTGTGGCAGAACTGAAAGACGGTGTGATCACCGAATACACCATCCAGCCCGAAGATGTGGGTGTGCAGCAGTCCAGCCTCGACAGTGTGCGGGTGGAAACGGCGCAAGAGAGTTTGCAACTGATTCAGCGCGTGTTTGCCGGTGAGCAAGGCACAGCGCGTGACATTGTGTGCTTGAATGCGGGTGCGGCAATTTACGTTGCAGGTCTGGCGGATAGCCATGCTGCTGGTGTTGCGAAAGCCCAGCAAGTGCTGGATTCTGGTGCAGCCGCTGTGCGTTTGCAGCAATTGATTGACTTAACCAAAAGTTTTGATGCCTGATGAGTACCCCTGATATTTTGCAAAAAATCCTGCGTACTAAGCAGGAAGAAATCGCGGCACGTTCTGCCGTGCGTAGCTTGGCACAATTGCAGGCAGAGGCAGCGAGTGCTTCGCCCGTGCGCGGTTTCGAGCAAGCCATGCGCAAGCGTTTGGCAGCGGGTGAATCGGCGGTGATTGCGGAAATCAAAAAAGCCTCACCCAGCAAAGGTTTGATTCGTGCGGATTTCGATCCGCCTGCGATTGCGGCGAGTTACGAACGTGGCGGTGCAGCGTGTTTGTCGGTGCTGACCGATGCACAATATTTCCAAGGTAGCGAAAGCTACTTGCAAGCCGCGCGTGCCGCCTGCCAATTGCCCGTTATTCGTAAAGATTTCATCGTTGATCGGTATCAGGTTTACGAAGCACGGGCGATTGGTGCAGATTGCATCCTGCTGATCGTGGCGGCATTGGCTGATGCACAGATGATGGATCTGTACGCGCTGGCAACGGAACTGGGCATGGATGCACTGATTGAAGTGCATGACAAGGATGAACTTGGGCGTGCCTTGCGTCTCAATGCGCCACTGATCGGCATCAATAACCGCAACCTGCGGACGTTTGAAACGTCTCTGCAAACGACCCTTGATCTGCTTCCTGATGTGCCAGAGGATGTTCTGCTTATCACAGAAAGCAGCATCCATACCCCCGCCGATGTGCAACTGATGCGTGACCACGGCGTGAACGCCTTTCTGGTGGGCGAAGCCTTCATGCGGGCGGAAGACCCCGGCTCCGAACTCAAAAAACTGTTTTTCTAGCAAGCGAGTAAACACAACTTATGCTGGTACACCCTCAATTTGACCCCGTTGCGTTATCGCTGGGCCCGTTGCAAGTGCATTGGTACGGGCTAATGTACGTGATCGGTTTCCTCGGCTTTTTATTCATTGGCAAAATGCGTGCGAAAGAACCCCGTAGCGTCATGACCGAAGACCGTGTGGATGACATGATGTTCTGGGGCGCTCTCGGCGTGGTTGCCGGTGGGCGCATTGGTTACATGCTGTTTTATAACCTGAAAGGTTTTTTGTCTGACCCGATTTCGTTGTTCCAGATTTGGGACGGTGGCATGAGTTTCCACGGCGGTTTGCTGGGGGTGATTCTGGCGATGTTCTTGTTGGCGCGGCGTTGGAAACTGACGTTCTTTCAAGTCAGTGATTTTGTTGCGCCACTTGTTCCCATCGGTTTGGGCGCGGGGCGTATCGGCAATTTCATCAACGGCGAATTGTGGGGCAGGTCAACGGATGTGCCGTGGGGCATGGTGTTCCCGCAAGTGGATAATATCGTGCGGCATCCGTCACAGCTTTATCAAGCATTCCTCGAAGGTTTGGTGCTATTCCTCGTGCTGAATTGGTTTCGGAAGCGTTCGCCGCCGGTGGGAGCAATTTCTGGCTTATTTCTTGTCGGCTACGGCATGGCGCGGATTATTGTGGAATTTGTGCGTGAACCGGATGCGCAACTCGGCTACGTGGCATGGGGTTGGGTTACACAGGGGCAGGTGTTGAGTGTGCCGATGATTCTGCTCGGCGTGTTGTTTATGTGGTTTGCGTATAAAAAGGCGAAGGCATGAAGCAATACCTCGATTTAATGCGCCATGTCCGTGATCGCGGTGTCGTCAAAGCCGACCGCACGGGTACGGGTACGGTGTCGGTATTCGGTTATCAGATGCGCTTTGATTTGAGTACTGGGTTTCCGGTTGTTACTACCAAAAAATTGCATTTGCGCTCGATTATTCACGAGTTGCTGTGGTTTCTGAAAGGCGACACCAATATCCGTTACTTGAAAGAAAACGGCGTGAGTATTTGGGATGAATGGGCAGATGAAAACGGTGAGTTGGGGCCGGTTTACGGCTACCAGTGGCGCAATTGGCCAACTCCTGATGGGCGGCATATTGACCAGATTGCGCAAATTATCCAGCAATTAAAAACCAACCCTGATTCGCGCCGGATTATTGTCAGCGCTTGGAATGTGGCGAATGTGGACAATATGGCATTGCCGCCGTGCCACGCTTTTTTCCAGTTTTACGTGGCGGAAGGTAAGCTGTCCTGTCAGTTGTACCAGCGCAGTGCGGATATTTTCCTTGGTGTGCCGTTTAATATTGCCTCTTACGCCTTGCTGACCATGATGGTGGCGCAAGTGACAGGGTTGCAACCCGGTGAATTCATTCACACGTTAGGGGATGCACATTTGTATTCTAATCATTTGGAGCAGGTGGAATTGCAACTGAGCCGTGAACCGTATGCGTTGCCGCAGATGAAATTGAACCCGGCAGTGACCGATCTGTTCGCATTTACTTATGATGACTTTGAATTGGTTGATTACGCACACCATCCGCTGATTAAAGCACCAATCGCGGTTTGACTAGCGCCGCCCACTCACGCAAACTATTGGCATAATAATAGTGTGGATACGCTCAAGTTCCACACCCAGCCCACCGTTAATGGCAACCCGTTCCACTCTTATCGAAGGTAGTTCCATGACCCGCTCAATCAAGAAACTTCTGGTCGCCAACCGTGGCGAAATTGCAATCCGTATCCTGCGTGCAGCAGCCGAACTCAAGCTGTGTACGGTGTCGATTTACACCTACGAAGACCGTTTTTCACCGCACCGCTACAAGGCGGACGAAGCCTACCAGATTGGCAAAGACGACGAGCCGCTCAAGCCCTACCTTGATATTGAAGCCATTATTGAAACCGCCAAACGTCACCATGTGGACGCGATTCACCCAGGTTACGGCTTCTTGTCTGAAAACGTGCGATTTGCTCAGCGTTGTCGCGAAGAGGGTATTATTTTCGTGGGGCCGACCCCTGAAGCGATGCAGCGTTTAGGCGACAAAGTTGCCGCGAAAGAAAACGCCATTACCGCTGGTTTGCCGGTGATCGAAGACAGCCGCGAACCGCTGAATACGGTGGACATCGCGCGTCGCGAAGCCGACCGCATAGGCTACCCGCTGATGTTGAAAGCCGCGTCGGGCGGTGGTGGACGCGGGATGCGCGTGTTGCGTGACCCGTCGCAGTTGGAAGGCGCGTACAACGATGCGCGTAACGAAGCCCTGAAAGCCTTTGGCGATGCTACCGTTTTCCTCGAAAAGTACATCGACTCGCCTAAGCACATCGAAATCCAGATTTTGGGCGATACCCACGGTAATCTCGTGCATTTGTACGAACGCGATTGTTCCGTGCAACGCCGCTTCCAGAAAGTGGTCGAAGTTGCGCCCAGTACCAGTCTGAAAGATGAAACCCGCGAAAACTTGTATAAATACGCGCTGGCAATTACCCGCCATGTGGATTATTCCTGCGCGGGTACGGTTGAATTCTTGGTCGACAAAGACGAACGTATTTACTTCATCGAAGTGAACCCGCGTGTGCAGGTGGAACACACCATCACCGAAGAAATCACTGGCATCGACATTGTGCGCAGCCAGATTTTGATTGCAGGCGGTGCACGGTTGGATGACCCCGAAATCGGTATTCCCAACCAAGAATCGGTCGACTGCAACGGTTACGCCGTGCAGTGCCGGATCACCACAGAAGAC
Organism: Thiothrix subterranea; assembly: GCF_016772315.1. Lineage (NCBI taxonomy): Bacteria > Pseudomonadati > Pseudomonadota > Gammaproteobacteria > Thiotrichales > Thiotrichaceae > Thiothrix > Thiothrix subterranea. Next base: position 3,939,287 of record NZ_CP053482.1, read on the forward strand.
CCTGAAAACGGCTTCAAACCCGACTACGGCACAATTATCGCGTACCGCAGCAGTGGCGGTTTCGGCGTGCGGCTGGATGCAGGCGCGGCTTATCCCGGTGCAAAAGTATCGCCGTTCTTCGACTCTATGCTGGTGAAAGTGACGACGTGGGGGCGCACGCTGGAAGGTGCAGCCAATCGTAACTTACGTGCCTTGCAGGAATTCCGTATCCGTGGGGTGAAAACCAATATCGGTTTCCTCGAAAACGTGTTGCAACACGAGGTATTTACCACGGGCAAGTGCGCGGTGACGTTCATCGACAACCACCCCGAACTGTTCCACACCGCGTTGCGCTTTGACCGTGGCACCAAAACGCTGAAATTCATCGGCAATGTCACCGTCAACGGCAACCCAGATGTGAAATACGTCGACCCCAACAAGCATTTCCGCAAGCCGATTATTCCCGATTTCGACAAGTTGGGAGCATACCCGAAGGGCAGCAAAAACTTGCTGGACGAAATGGGTGCAGAAAAATTCTGCCAATGGGTGAAAGACCAGCCGAACATTTTCTACACCGATACCACCTTACGTGACGCGCACCAGTCTTTGCTGGCAACCCGTGTGCGTACCGACGACATGATGAAAATCGCCGAAGGTTTGGCGAAAAATCATCCGCAATTATTCTCGTTGGAACTGTGGGGCGGCGCGACGTTTGACGTGGCGATGCGTTTCTTGCACGAATGCCCGTGGGATCGTCTCAAGCTGTTGCGTGAAGCGATTCCTAACATCCTGTTCCAGATGCTGTTCCGTGGCTCGAATGCAGTGGGTTATACCGCCTACCCCGACAATGTGGTGGAAGCCTTCATCGAAAAGTCGTGGGAAAACGGTATCGACGTATTCCGTATCTTCGACTCCTTGAACTGGATTGAAGGGATGCGCAAATCCATTCAGTGCGTGCGCGAACGTACTGGCGGGATTGCGGAAGGCACGATTTGCTATACCGGCGATGTGCTGAACAAAGACCCATCGAACAAGTTCAACCTGCAATATTACCTGGATTTGGCGAAGCAGTTGGAAGACGCGGGTGCGCACATGCTGGCGGTCAAGGATATGGCAGGTGTGTTGAAGCCGTATGCGGCGACGACGTTGATTACCGCGTTGAAAGAATCGGTGAGTATTCCGATTCATTTGCACACGCATGATACCGCGTCGATTCAATCCGCGACTTTGCTGAAAGCGATTGAAGCGGGTGTGGATATTGTGGATGGCTGTATGAGTTCCATGTCGGGTCTGACTTCGCAGGTCAATTTGAACTCGTTGATTGCTGCGATGGAAGGTCAGCCGCGTGAACAGCCGTACAATCTCAAGTCGTTGAATGCTTACGCGAATTACTGGGAAGATGTACGCGAAATGTACTACCCGTTTGAGTCTGGTTTGAAAGCAGGCACGGCGGAAGTGTACAACCACGAAATTCCAGGTGGTCAATATTCCAACCTGCGTCCGCAAGCAATTGCGCTGGGCTTGGAACACAAGTTTGAGGAAGTGAAGGAAAATTACGCAGTCGTCAACCGCATGTTCGGCGACATCGTGAAAGTTACCCCATCGTCCAAAGTCGTTGGTGACATGGCGATTTACATGACCTCCAACGGCTTGACCGAGCAGGATGTGATGGAACGTGGGCGCACCTTGGCGTTCCCTGATTCCGTGATCGACTTGTTCAAAGGCGGATTGGGGCAAGTGCCCGGCGGTTTCCCGAAAGACTTGAGCGACATTATCCTCAAAGGCGAGAAGCCGTACACGGGTCGCCCGAATGATCACTTGAAGCCGGTGGATTTGGATGCGGCATTTGAGGCATTCAAGCAAGAGTTTGACCCTGAGCAAACTTTCCTCGATTTCCTGTCATTCACCATGTATCCGGCGGTCTTCCGCGAGTTCTATAAGCATCAGCAAGAATACGGCGAAATTAGCCATTTGCCGACTTCGCTGTTCTTCTACGGTCTCAAGCTGAACGAGGAAGTGCTGGTTGATCTGGGGCGCGGTAAGGTACTGATTATTCGCTTGCTGTACCGTTCGCCGACGGATGAGAACGGTATGTGTGGCGTGACGTTTGACTTCAATGGGCAAATTCGTGCGATGCAAATCCGCGATTTGTCCGTGAAGCCGACCCGTGCGACTAACCGCAAAGCGGTTGATCCGAATGAAGTCGGTACATCGTTGCAGGGCAAGCTCTCCGCCATTATGGTTAAAGCGGGCGATGAGGTAGAGCAGAATGCGCCGCTGTTTGTGATTGAGGCGATGAAAATGGAAACCACGATTACTGCGCCAGAGGCGGGTAAGGTGAAAAAAGTTCACTTGCAGGCTGGGGAGCTGGTCGAGCAGGGTGATTTGGTCGTCGAATTCGAGTAACACTTGAACCAAGGGGGGATGTTTCATCCCCCTTTCGGATCCAACGCATCCCGCAAGCCATCGCCCAAAAAATTAAGGCAGAACAACGTCACCGCCAAAAATCCGGCGGGAAATAATAACATCCACGGTGCAGTTTCCATTTGTGCTGCCCCTTCTGCAATCAACACGCCCCAACTGGTGAGCGGCTCTTGCACCCCTAAGCCTAAAAAGCTCAGAAATGATTCAAACAAGATCACTTGTGGCACGGTCAAAGTGGCATACACAATCACTGATCCCAAGGTATTGGGGACGATATGACGGCGAATAATCCCAAAATGACTCACGCCGCTGACCCGTGCAGCTTCCACAAAAGCGCGACCTTTCAAGGATAGCGCTTGCCCACGGACAATCCGCGCCATTGTCAGCCATTCCACCGCGCCAATTGCCACGAAGATCAGGAAAATGCTGCGTCCGAAATACACCATCAGCAAAATCACAAAAAACATAAAGGGCAGGGCATACAACACATCCACCAAGCGCATCATCAGCGCATCGGTGCGCCCACCCAAATACCCCGCCGTTGCCCCATACAAAACGCCGATAAGCAAACTGACCGAGGTTGCCGCCAAGCCCACCATTAGTGAAATCTGCCCGCCGATCAGGGTACGCACGAATAAATCCCGTCCATTCGCATCCGTTCCAAACCAGAAACCTTGCACGGCATCGGGCGGAATTCCCATGGCATCCCAATAAATTTCATCGTAAGGGTGCGGGCTAAACAACGGCCCTAACACACACAAGACGGCAATCAGCAGCAAGACGATGGCGCTGCCGACCGCCATTTTGTTACGCAACAAGCGATGCCATGCTTTGTGTTTAATCATAACGTACCCTCGGATCCATCCAGCCGTAGATCACATCCACCAGCAAATTCATCATAATAATCAACGCGCCGTAAAAGATAACCACGCCCATGACCAAGGTGTAATCCCGATTCAATGCCCCTTGCACAAAATGCCGCCCGATGCCCGGAATTCCGAAAATCTGCTCAATCACCACCGACCCGGTAATAATCGCCGCTGTCGCAGGCCCCAGCCAAGACAGCACCGGCAACAATGCCCCTTTCAACACATGCCGCCACACAATCAGGCGCATCGGTAAACCTTTCGCAACAGCGGTACGAATATGCGGGCTAGACAGCGTTTCCAGCACACTGGCACGCATTAACCGCGCTGCATACGCTATTTGTGGCAATGCCAGCGCAATTACCGGCAACACGGCTGATTTCCAGCCTTGATCCCAACCGGCTACCGGCAGCCAATGCAAAAATACCCCAAACACCAACGCCAATAACGGTGCCATGACAAAATTGGGTATCGTAATACCCGTCATGGAAACCGCCATTACCGCGTGATCCAGCGGGCGGTTGTGATGCAACGCCGCCAACATTCCTGCCGGAATCCCAACCAACAAGGCGAGTAGCATGGCAAACACCCCCAATTGCAAAGACACCGGAAACCCTTCCGCAATCAAGCTGCTGACACTGTGATCCTTGTACTTAAACGACGGCCCCAAATCCCCTTGCAACACATTGAGCAAGTAATACCCGTATTGCACCGGCAAAGGCTTATCCAAGTGGTAAGCACGTTCCATATTCGCCGCAATTTCCGGCGGCATGGGGCGTTCGGTATCAAATGGCCCGCCCGGTGCTAAACGGATTAAAAAGAACGCCAACGTGATGATCACCAGCAAGGTTGGCAGCGCACCTAGCAAGCGTTTAATGACATACTGCAACATACAACCCTTATCTTTCTGAGATTTAACCGTGACAAAACCTTCAAAAGCTCCTACACTTCAGTTTATTATAATATTCTAATCAACCATCAACCCCGCTAGATTTTCCATTGAGACTAACCTAGGAAGGGTTAATTATGCACACATCAGAACACAGTATTATGGTTAATGGCATTCCGATACAAGAAGACGATATCGAATATGCAAGCCGTTCCCTCAAAGCCGCGTCTCACCCATTGCGCTTAAAAATCATGTGTTTACTCTCACAACATGAGATGACAGTGCAAGATATTGTGGATCATGTCGGCACGAGTCAAAGCAATGTGTCCCAACATTTAGCGATCATGCGTGACAAGGGCTTATTGTCTTCGCATCGGGTGGCTAATCGTGTCTATTACTGCCTTGCTGAATCCCGCCGTGCTTTGTTACAAGCGTGCTCTTCACTCCGTTAGTCTGAAATAATCAGTGGAGCGGTTTACTGAGTCTATTCATCTTGATTATGGTTGTCTCTTAATGCATGTGCAATTCAAAATATGCGCTACAATAGTCTGCATGTGTATGATGTGAATTACATAATTAAGGAAAATAAGTGAACACAAGTTATCTAAGCTTAGCCAGCCTAGGCAAAAATCATTGGTGGCGTTATGTACTTGGCTTATTAGTCATTGCGATTTTTTGGCAGGTATTGGGTGCTATTCCGTTAGGAATCATGGTGGTTATGTTGCTGGGTGATGATGACCCTAACACGAATGTCGATCTGAGCACCTTGCAGTTTGAGGGGGTCAATAGCTTGTGGCCTTATTTGGGAATTAATTTCACCCTGCTGGCGATGTTGCTGGGCGTGTTTGTGACGGTGCGTTTTTTGCACAAACGTTATTTCACCAGTTTGATAACGCCGTTAATGCGCATTGATTGGAAGCTCATGCTGAAGGGATTTTTCGTATTCTTTGCTTTGATTGCGCTGGCAACGTTGTTGGAAGCGTTATCCCAGCCTGCGGGGTATCAAATGACGTTTGACGCAACGCAATTTTTGATGTTCTTGCCGATTGCACTGGTGATTACGCCGCTTCAGGCGGCAGCGGAAGAATTGCTATTCCGTGGTTATTTAATGCAAGGCTTGGGTTTGTGGGGACGTGGTGCTGTTATACCGGTGTTGGGGTCTTCGTTGCTGTTCATGGCGGCGCATTTGGCAAATCCAGAAGTGGGCGCGGATGCTTATTTGATTCCTTTGTTGTATTTGTTAATGGGCTTGTTTTTAGCGGTGATTACCGTCAAAAGTAACTCTTTGGAATTGGCGATTGGGGTACACGCCGCGAATAATTTGTTTACCGTGTTGATTATGAATTACGCGGATTCGGCATTGCCTGCCCCGTCGCTGTTTACCGCTAATGAAATTGATCCGGTGGCGAGTTTGATCAGCTTTGTGGTGGTTGCCGCCTTGTTCTATTGGATTATGTTTGTCTGGCAACGCCACGATAATATTAAGATTTAATAATATACCTGAGTTGCGGTAGAATGCGTCCATGGCAAGAATTTTTATCTCCGCAACTCATAAATCCTCCGGCAAAACCACACTGTCCATCGGTCTGTGTGCCGCTTTGCACGCCCAAGGTTTACGTGTCCAGCCGTTCAAAAAAGGCCCGGATTATATCGATCCGCTGTGGTTAGGGGCGGCGAGTCAGCGCCCCTGCCACAACCTTGATTTCAATACGATGACACCGGCTGAAATCATCCAAACCGTGCAGCATTATTCGCAAAATGCAGATATTGCGCTAATCGAAGCCAATAAAGGGCTGTACGACGGCATGGCATTGAATGGTTCGGATAGCAATGCGGCTGTCGCTAAATTAACCCAATCCCCCGTTATTTTGGTGGTGGACTCACGCGGTATGACACGCGGCATTGCGCCGTTATTGCTCGGTTATCAAGCGTTTGACCGCGAAGTAAATATTGCCGGAATCATTTTCAATCGCGTGGGCGGTGCTCGCCACGCCGCTAAGTTGCGTGAATCCGTTGAGCATTACACCGACATCAAGGTGTTGGGCGCGGTACAAAATAATCCCGAAATGGAAATCGAAGAGCGCCATTTGGGGTTGATGCCGAGCAATGAGAGCGGTGCAGCAGAACAGCAGATTGCACGGATTCGGGATCTGGTGGCAGAACAGGTGGATTTGCGAGCAGTGCTGGGGATTGCGGAGCGTGCAGTAGGGTTGGAGGGCAGGGCGATTCATGAATCGCCCCTACAATATTCTGGGTCTCTTAGCATCGGTATCTGTCAAGACCCTGCTTTCGGTTTCTACTACCCCGGCGACCTCGAAGCCCTGCAACAAGCAGGCGCAACCCTTGTTCCAGTGAACACCCTGCAAGACACCGCTTTGCCCGCCATCGACGGTCTGTTTATTGGCGGTGGTTTTCCCGAAACGCACATGCAGCAATTGGCGGCAAATACGTCAATGCGCGATTCCATCCGCTGCGCCATCGACAACGGTTTGCCGACGTATGCAGAATGTGGCGGCTTGATGTACCTTTCCCGTAGCCTAATCTGGAACGGGCAACAAGCACCAATGGTGGGCGTGATTCCCGGTGACGCGGTGATGCATACCAAGCCGCAGGGCAGGGGTTACGTGAAATTGCAAGAAACTGCGGATATGCCTTGGCCGGGGGGCGACACGTTGCACACGATTAATGCACACGAGTTCCACTATTCGCGGCTTGAGAATTTGACCGCAACGGGTAAATTCGCCTACCGTATGCGGCGCGGAACTGGCATTGATGGTCAACACGATGGCTGGGTTTACCGCAATTTGTTAGCTTCTTACACACACATGCGCGATACCTCCCAATTCCGGTGGGCACAGCGTTTTGTGGAATTTATCCGTCAAACTCAAAGGAATTCTATTGCATGATCACCGTTACTGCCGCCGCCGCCACTCAAGTTCGTACCGCTTCGGTACAGGGCAATGCCATTGGTTTACCGTTACGCATTGCTATCCAAACAAAGCCGGACGGTGGGTTTCATTACCTGATGGGGTTTGACGATCAGGAAAAAGCAGGCGACCAAAAAATCGAATCCGAAGGCGTGGTATTGGTGGTGGATGAGGCTTCTCAGCCATTAGTAACCGGCATGACGCTGGATTACGTGGAAATCGACGGCAAACTGGAGTTTGTTTTCATCAATCCGAATGACCCTAACTACCGTCCACCACAGGCGTAATTCTATGCAAGAAATGCACCATCAGGCAGCAGAAGTTGACGATGCTGCTGCGACGGCTTCACGCGACAGTTACTGGGCTAGTCAAGAAGGCCGCCCTGTCATTGATTTGCCTTGGCAGGCGCAAATGAGTCTGATGGTGCTGTTTTTCACCTTCACGGTGATTGGCGCGGTTTATTTTTGGGTAACAAGCAGCAAAGCGGAATACCAGTGGATTGCGCCGATGATGACCGGTTTATGGTTGATTGCGGGTGCGGGTGTCTTGTCATTGTTGTATTGGGTGTGGCGCGAATTTTCCAAATTTGGGGCAGAATTATCCCGTTGGGCGATTCGTTTGCGCAAAGGCGATTTTAGTGCGCGGATGCTGATTTCAGGCAAAAGCTGCCCATCGCGCAAAATTCGTGAGCAAATCAACGCGATTACCGAAGATTACCAAGCGCTGTCACGGGTGCAGCAAAAACGCATGAATCGGCAAGAAAAATACCTTGCCCAGAAAAAGCGTCACCTCAGTGTGCTTTACGAGGTGGCAAGCTGTATTAACCGTGCCGACAGTTTGGAAGCGTTGCTCAATCTTTTTCTGCACACCCTAACCGACGTGGTGCACGCAGAAGCGGCAACGGTGCGTTTGCTGGATCGTGAAGGCAATATGCGCCTCGTTTCTAGCATTGGTTTGAATCCCGCCGCTTTGAAAGCGGAAGAAACCTTGCCATTACCCAGTTGTTTGTGCGGCAAAGCGGCAACGGATAAGCAAATCAAAATGCGCAGTGATATTTCACAGTGCAATGCGATTCTCGGCAAGCCCCTGTGTGCGGGTAAACAAAATTTGGAAATGTTGGCGATTCCGTTGCAATACCGCGATAAAATTCTGGGTGTTTACAACTTGTTTATTAGCCAAGGGCGTTACGACAAAGTAGAAGATGACGAGCTATTGCTCAGTATCGGTCAGCATTTGGGCATGGCAATTGAAAAAGCCAATAGCGATGAAGACATGCGCACCTTATCAATCATGGAAGAGCGTACCCGGATGGCGCACGAATTGCATGATTCACTGGCGCAAACCTTGGCGAGTTTGCGCTTTAAGGTGCGCCTGCTGGATGACTCGTTCAATCGGGGGGCAGAAGCGGATATGTGGCATGAATTGGAGGTCTTGGAAAATACCATCGACGAAGCTTACGCCGAATTACGCAGCCTGATTACCGATTTCCGTGCGCCAATTGATGGTAAAGGGATTTTGCGTGCAGTTGAGCGTTTGACCGAACGTTTCCGCCAAGAAACGGGTATGGAAGTGTTTTTCTACCATAATTGGGCATTGAAAGATTTGTCGCGCGAAGTTGAGCTGGAAGTGATCCGTATCGTGCAAGAATCATTGACCAATATTCGTAAACACAGCCAAGCATCAACCGTGCGCTTGTTGTTGCACAGTAGCGAAGAAGGCAAGTGCAGCATTTTGGTCGAAGACGACGGTATTGGTTTGCCCGACCCGCTGCCTGAACCCAACCCGACCACGGGCGAACACATCGGTTTACGCATTATGCAAGAGCGTGCTGAGAAGATCGGTGGCGAGATACAGTTTGAAAGTGAGCCGGGTGAGGGTACACTGATACAATTAAATTTTGATGCACCGCCAACCAAGAAACTTTCTGATTTGTTTGGGGTGTAACCTGCTTTTGATAACCACAGTAATAAGCGACCTCACCACATGAATGAAAAAGTATTGTTGATTGATGACCACACCCTGTTTCGTGCCGGTTTGGAAGATTTGCTGACACGACGGGGTATCCGAGTGGTTGCGGCGGTGGGCAGTGGTGACGAAGGCTTAGCGGCTGCTATCAACCTTGAACCGGATATTGTCTTGCTGGATATGCGGATGCCGCAAATGGATGGCCTCACGGTATTGCGCCAGTTACGCAAAAATACCCCGAATCTGCGGGTCGTCATGCTCACGACCAGCAGCAATGAAAACGATTTAGTCGAAGCCTTGCGCAGTGGCGCACGTGGTTACTTGCTCAAAGACATTGAACCCGATGAGTTAGTGGTGGCTTTGCGCGAAATCGTCGCAGGCAAAACGGTGGTTGCGCCAGAACTTGCGGCAATATTGGCAAGAGTGGTGCAAGGTGGCGATGCACGCGCTAACGAAGGTAAGCTTGCGAACCCGTTTTCTGAATTGACCCCGCGTGAATACGAAATTCTCACCTTGTTGGCAGAAGGTCAAAGCAATAAAGTCATTGCCCGCAATTTGGGTATTTCGGATGGCACGGTAAAACTGCATGTTAAAGCCATTTTACGCAAATTAAATGTTAGCTCGCGAATTACCGCTGCGGTGATGGCAGTGGAATACGGCATCCGTGTCGAAGCGGCTAACGCAGAACATTAATCCATTGACGAATACCATGAATAACGCGAAAACCTTTGCGGCACTGGTTGCCGACGCTTTGTCCCACATTCAGGAATTGATGCCGTGGGATGTTGAGGCAATGCAAGCCAGCCACCCGGATTTACTGATCGTCGACGTTCGTGAAGCGGACGAATACGACGCGGCACACATTAAAGATTCTCTGCATGTGCCGCGTGGTATTCTGGAAGCTTCTTGTGACTGGGGCTATTCCGACACCATTCCTGCGTTAGCGCTGGCACGCGACAAGCCGGTGGTGCTGGTGTGCCGTTCGGGAAACCGTACTGCGCTGGCGGCGTTGACGTTGCAATTATTGGGCTATCAGCAAGTCTATTCCATGAAAACCGGGGTACGCGGCTGGAATGATTACGAATTGCCCTTGTTTAATCGAGCGGGTGAGCCAGTCGATGTGGATTGGGCAGAAACCGAATTAAATCCGCCGACGCGCCCGGAACAAATGCAGGCTAAAGTTTAGATGTGTCTTTGAAATAGAATTTTTTGTATGAAATTTGCAACATATCAATAAAATCAACAGGATTTTTGTATCTTTACTGCTACACTTGCACTATTGTGTAAAAATAGTCCTGTTGTGGGACACAGTAAGGAGACTAGCAAATGAAGATCACCAGCCCAAGAACCTTGGCGTGCATAGCGGTATTACTGGGTAGCTTGTCGCTATCGGCTTGTTCTACCTTGGCGGCGGTTAACCCGTTTAAACAGCAAACGGATGCGGAAGGCTCTGAATCTGCGCCTGCGAATGAAAGTATGCCATTGAGTACGCCTGCGACCAGCATTCGGGTGGAAACTAAACCTCCCGAACCCAAGGGGCAGCAGGAGGTGGAAGTCAATGTTGGCAACAATGTGCAATGCACCACGTTCTGTTCCCTGCCAATGCGCCAGCGACCGGTCAATTAAGAGCTGCACGACAGCATCGAACATCCCGCCTTGTGCCGTGCCCATTCGGGACGCTTCTCGGCAAATTTCGCACAGTGCGCTTGCTCGGCATACGGGTGACGCAACACGTCTAACAATTCTGTGATCATACTGTTATCACCAGCCGTGGCTTGGTCAATGGCTTGTTGCGCGAGGTAATTGCGTAATACAAACCGTGGATTCACGGCATTCATGCGCTGGCGGCGTTCCACATCCGACAGATGATTACGCTGTAAACGTTGGCAATAGTGCTGCAACCACTGCTCCCATTCCGCGTGGTATTGCTGCAATAACTCATCGCGGTAAAACGCTGGGTAGAGTGCTTTCAACGTGGGGTTTGCTAGGTCGATAGTGGCAAGGTTGCGGAAGAACAGCGTCATGTCCACCTCGGCCTTATGCAGCAGCTCAAACGCGCCATTGATCCACGGCGCATCTTCATCCGATAATTCCCGAATCCCGAATTTGGCGGCAAGCATCACACCAAAGGTTTCGCTGTAGGTGTCAGCGTACACTTGCGAACCGGCATCCAACACACTGGCATCGGCAATCACGGGTTTCAGCGCATCTTTTAAACGCGCCAGATTCCAGTGACCGATGTAGGGTTGTTGCCCGTAGCTGTAACGTTTGCCTTGGGCGTCGGTGGTGTTCGGTGTCCACAGCGGGTCGTAATCTTCCAGCCAGCCGTAAGGACCGTAGTCGATGGTCAGGCCCAGAATCGACATATTGTCCGTATTCATCACGCCATGCACGAAACCGACGCGCATCCAATGCGCAATCATCACCGCAGTACGGCGGCAGATTTCCAAGAACCATTGCCCGCGTTTTTCCTGCGTATCGCCGTGCAATTCGGGGTAATCACGGGCGATGGTGAAATCCACCAATTGTTCCAGCAAGCCGATGTCGCCGCGTGAGGCGGGCAGTTCAAAGTTGCCGAAGCGCGTGAAGGAGGGGGCGACGCGGCATACGATTGCGCCCGGTTCGACTTGCGGATTGCCGTCGTAAAACATATCGCGCATTACGCCGTCACCCGTGGCGACGAGGCTGAGGGCGCGAGTGGTGGGAATGCCGAGGTGGTGCATGGCTTCGCTGCACAGGAATTCGCGCACCGAGGAACGTAAGACGGCACGTCCGTCCGCGCGGCGGGAATAGGGGGTGGGGCCTGCGCCTTTGAGTTGCAGTTCCCAGCGTTCGCCCGCGCTGTTAATGGTTTCGCCGAGGCTCATGGCGCGTCCGTCGCCTAATTGCCCTGCCCAGCCACCGAATTGGTGTCCACCGTAGCAAGCGGCGTAGGGCTGCATTCCTGCCATGAGTTGGTTGCCGCCGAAGATTTGCGCAAAATCGGGGTGCGCTATGTCTGCCTCGCTTAAACCGAGCAAGGCGGCAACTTCCGGCGAATGAATCAGTAAGCGCGGATTCGCCACGGGCGTGGGGCGTACCGTTGACCAGAAGGCGTCATAGACTTGGCGCGGCATATTGATCCGGTCGGTATCGCCGGGTAGTTCGCGCACGAAACGGTTGTCGAAATTTAGGGGGCGCATGGGGAATCCTGTTGGTGGAATCCCTACAAGCAAAGCAGATGACAGGGGGCGTGTCGAGAAGCCGCAATGCGTGGGGTGGATTGCTTTCACCATAAAAAAAGGAGTGCCTCGGCACTCCTTTTGAATCCGTTATTGGAAATATTATCTTCGGAGGAGGATATTATTATTTCAAATTACTTCAAGCCATCCGCAGTCATGGGTGTGAGTGCCGTTGCGTTTTTAGCAATTTCTGGCAATTCGTCAGCAGCAACAGGCACTAAGCCTTTGTCTGCCAAGTAACCGTCAGTACCCATTGCCGCTTCACTCACGTATTCAGCAACAAATTCTTTGATGCCTTTTACTTGATCAACGTGGCTGTTTTTCACGTAAACATACATGGAACGTGACATAGGGTAGCTGCCGTCAATTACCGCTTCTGCTGAAGGTGCAACGCCGCCGATAGCCAAACCGCGCAGTTTGTCTTCGTTTTGCTCAAGGAAGCTGAAACCGAATGCGCCCAGAGCTTTAGGGTTTCCTTCCAGTTTTTGCACGATCAGGTTGTCGTTTTCGCCCGCTTCCACATACGCACCGTCTTCACGGATGGTTTGGCAAGCCGCTTTGTAAGCTTTTTCGTCTTTTTCTTTGAGTGCTTTCAGCGATTCAACTTGCTTACAGCCACCTTCCATGCCCAGTTCGTTGAAAGAGTCGCGTGTACCAGAAGTAGGTGGCGGCCCGATGACTTCGATTTTAACGTCCGGCAGTTCAGCGTTAACTTCTTTCCAAGTTTTGGCAGGGTTAGGGACTAATTCGCCTTTTTCGTTAGGCACGTCTTTCGCCAAACCCATGTACAAATCTTTCAGGGTGAAGTTTTTGAATTCATCACCGCTTTTGGACTGTGCAATGCTCAGGCCATCGTAGCCCATTTTGATTTCAGTGATAGCGTCAACGCCGTTCTTTTGGCAATCTTCAAATTCGCCTTTTTTCATGCGGCGTGAAGCGTTGGTCAAGTCTGGGGTTTCAACGCCAGCGCCAGCGCAGAACAATTTCATGCCGCCACCAGTACCAGTGGATTCAACCTTTGGTGCTGGATTGCCCGTTTTCTTAGCAAATGTTTCTGCAACCGCTGTCGTGAAAGGATAAACAGTGGAAGAACCCACGATTTCGATATTGTCACGTGCTTGTGCAGCAGTAGCAGACAGTGCCAGAGCGGCAGCAATTGCCAGAGCAAGTTTCTTCATTTGAAAGTCTCCAAAGTTTTAGATCAATCGTTTTCAATCAGTGTCAGTGTTGAACTGCTGCGAACTATAGGCGGTGAATATGACAGCTTTGTGACAAACACAAAAAAATACGGTTATGCTCTTTCGCCAAAGAATGTAACCCAATAACCTCAGGGCATCTGAAACCAGGGAGATAAAATGAAGCGATTACGCAGAATGATACGGTTGATTCGGTTGGCGCTACACGTGTGCCTTGGCGTGTGCATGACGGTGTTGTTTGCTGGGGTGTGGCAAGCCACTTTTTACCCGCGTTTGGTGCGTTGGTGGTTGAGTAAAGCGGGGCGAATCGTTGGAATTCAGCTAACCGTCGTGGGAAATCCCGCTGCTGAGGCGGTATTGATGGTGGCTAATCATATTTCATGGTTGGACATTGCGCTATTGGGCGGGGTTGCCAATCCGCGTTTTCTGTCCAAGCAAGAAGTGCGTCAATGGCCGGTGATCGGTTGGCTGGCAGCAAAATCCGGCACTTTATTTATTACGCGGGGTAAAGCGGGGGCGGCAGCACAAGCGGCTGCAACTATTTTGCAAGCGTTACAGGCGGGGGATTCGGTATTGCTGTTCCCAGAAGGTACAACGACGACGGGCAATGATGTGCGTACCTTTCATGCACGTTTGTTTGCGCCTGCGTTTGAGGCGGGGGTTGCGGTACAGCCGGTCGCGTTGCGTTATCCGGGGCAAGACGGTTTGACGCACCCGGTCGTGCCGTATGTCGATCAGCAATCGTTGTGGGATAATTTGAAAGCGTTGTTGTCAGAATCCGGGATTCAAGCAGAAATTCACTTTTTACCGTTAATGACCACGACAGGTATTGATCGTAAAGCGCTGGCGGCGGCTTGTGAGCAACAAATCCGTGCTTTTTGTGCGCTGCAACCGTAAGCTTTAGGCATTGTTTTAACAGGAGCAGACGATGGCACGATGGGTACGTTTTTCCACCGAGGGTGAAACCCGTTTTGGAACCTTGGCACACGGCATTATTACCGAATATTGCGGTGATATGTTCGCCGAGCATTCGCTGACGGGGCGTGAATTTGCCTTGGCAGCCGTGCAATTATTGCGCCCGTGTGAACCTTCTAAGCTGATTGGTTTGTGGAATAATTTTCAGGAACGGGCGGTGGTGGAAAATCTGCATAAGCCTGCGCACCCCTTGTATTTCCTCAAAGCCGCCAACAGTTTTGCGGGGCAGGGTGAGGTGATTCCGCGCCCGACGGGTTACGACGGCATGGTAGTGTTTGAGGGCGAATTAGGCATTGTCATCGGTAAACGTTGCCAAGACGTGACAGAGGAACAAGCGCCTGATTACATTTTTGGCTATACCTGCGTGAATGATGTCACCGCACGGGATTTGCTCAAACAAGACCCGGTATTTGTGCATTGGACACGAGCCAAAAGTTTCGATCAATTTGGGGTGTTTGGCCCCAACGTTGCCACCGAGCTTGATCCGGCTGAGTTGCGGGTGCGGGTTGAGTTGAACGGTGTGGAAAAGCAAAATTATCCGGTGGCGGACATGTTTTTTTCACCGGCTGACATTGTGAGTCGAATTTCGCACGATATGACCTTGGAAGCCGGTGATATTATTGCTTGCGGTACGTCAGTGGGCGTGTGTGGAATGCAAGACGGGGATACCGTGGTGGTCAGCATCGCAGGTATTGGCGAGCTGACCAACCGTTTTGGGTGCGCGTGATGTGCTTAACGGGGATGATTGCCTGATTTTACGCTATGGCTTAAACGATCCGTGAGTGCGTACAACACGCCGGACAACACAAATGTCAGGTGAATGCCAACCATCCACGCCATTTCTTCAGTGGTTGGCGCATAGCTTGTACCCAAGGCCATGAAGGATTTCAGCAGGTCAATCCCTGAAATGGCGACTATAGAACCGATGAGTTTGAGTTTTAAATCGCTGAAACCGATATGCCCCATCCAGTCGGGGCGATCCGCGTGACCGTGCAGGTCTTCCATTTTGGAGACAAAAGTTTCATAGCCACTAAAAATGATAATGATCAGTAAGTTCATGATCAGGGAAATGTCCACCAGTGAGAGGACGCCAATGATAATGTCGTCTTCGCTGGCGGTTAGAGCGCCAGTGGTCAGTATCCATAAGACTTTCGCTGCTTTAACCAATAATACGCCCAAGGCAATCACTAACGCTAAGTAGATAGGGGCAAGCAGCCAGCGGCTAGTGAACAGGAAGTGTTCAAAAAAACTTTCGATATGTTTCATGGTGATTGTTGCTTTATTGCTAGGTTGAGAATGGGCGCAATCATAAGGGGTGCAGTAAGGAGTGGCAATAAACATGGTAGCATTCCGCAAAATACGGGATGATAGACCCCCTTTGGACTGATGCGATGACGGAGCTTATGGATTTCAACCACGCCGAACTGTTGACGATTAAAGATTATATTCGTTGGGGCGCAAGCCGTTTTGCCGAGGCGGAATTGAGTTTTTCCCACGGCATGGCATCGCCCTTCGATGAGGCAGCGTATTTGGTATTGCATACCCTGCATTTGCCGGTGGATACGCCCGATCTGTATTTCGACAGCCGCCTGACCAGCCATGAACGCCAAGCGGTGGCAGACATCGTGCAACAACGGGTGGAAACGCGCAAACCGGCAGCGTACTTGACCAATGAGGGCTGGTTTTTGGGCTTGCCGTTTTATGTGGATGAAAATGTGCTGATTCCGCGCTCACCGATTGCGGAGTACATTGAAAAGCAATTCGCGCCGTGGATTGAGCCACCGCAAGTCCACACGATTTTGGATCTTTGCACCGGCAGTGGTTGCATTGGGATTGCTTGTGCTTATGCTTTCCCCCATGCGCGGGTGGATTTGAGCGATATTTCTCCGTGGGCGTTGGAAGTGGCGCAAATCAATATTGAACGCCACAATCTAGCGGGGCAGGTTGAAGCGCTGGAATCGGATTTGTTTGAGAATCTGCAAGGGCGTCAGTACGACATTATTGTGAGTAACCCGCCGTATGTGGATGCGGAAGACATGGCAGCCTTGACCCCGGAATTCTTGCACGAACCCGCTGAGCTGGCGTTAGCCTCCGGCGCGGATGGCTTGGAACACACGCGGCGTATTTTGCGTGATGCCGCCGATCACCTTACCCCGAATGGGATTTTGGTGGTGGAAGTGGGCAATAGTCAGTATGCGCTGCAAGCTGCTTACCCCGATGTGTTATTTCATTGGTTGGAGTTTGAACGCGGCGGTGATGGAGTATTCCTGCTCACCGCCGATCAAGTACGGGAATTAGCCGCTGTTTAAACGCTATTGATACGAATAGTACGAGCTGTTATTGCCGCCGGTATACGGGTAAGTAGTGCTAGTGCTAGTGCTGGTGCCGGTGCTGGCAGGGGCGTTGTAGCAACTGGTTTTTTGCGCTTCTGGCAGGTTAGTGAGGGGTGTGAACCCTTGTGCTAACGCGGCATTCATCGAGTTGCTGCTGATGGTGAAAATATTGAGTTTGCCATCCGCGCCGCCACAGAAAGCGGGGTACATGCGTCCGTCCATGCCACAACTGCTGCTGGTGACAATCGCGCCACCGGCTTGCAGTTGGCGCTGCATTTCCGCTAACGGGGTGCCGCCGCCTTCACATTGCCGTGAACCTTGGTACTTGAAGACATCAACATAAGTCACCGGAACAGGAGTGGCGGGCGGGTAAGTGGGCGTACCCCACGGATTAAATGGGTCGACATACACCCCGTTCGGCACACACGCACTCAACAACACACTGCCAGCCAGCACTACCATCCCGCCAAAACGCATCGCGCTCATAAAATACTCCTTACACTCATGATTATACTTGGGTTTGACTGGGCATTAGGGCTTTCAGTTCCTGAGGGCTAAAATGATCTTTCGTTCGAGAGGCATTGTTACCCCTCACCCCCAGCCCCCTCTCCCTCAAGGGGCGAGGGGGAGCAAGAGGGATTATTTTCTTAGCCCCTCGCCCCTTGAGGGAGAGGGGTTGGGGTGAGGGGTTCTTCAGAGTGCAACAATTATGACAACACCTTCAGTCGCTTGGTTAGTCGGCGCAAGTTCCGGCATTGGGCAAGCGCTTGCGTTTGCGTTAGCACAAGCAGGCTGGCAAGTCGCGATCAGTGCGCGGCGTAGCGAGCCGTTGCAAGCGATGCAAACGCGCCACCCTTCATTAACACCTTACCCGTTGGATGTGACCGATGCGCACAGCTTGCACGCAGCGGCGGCGGCGATTACCCGTGAACTCGGTGAGATTGACTTGTGCGTGTTGAATGCGGGCGATTACACTCCGATGCCATTGGATGCTTTTGATCCTGCCTTATTCCGTAAGCTGTGTGAAGTGAATTATCTGGGCATGGTGAACGGGCTGGATGCGATTTTGCCATTGATGTTGGCGCGGGGGCGTGGGCAAATCTTGCTGACGGCGAGTATTGCGGGGTATCGCGGTTTGCCAAAATCCGCGCCGTACAGTGCCAGCAAAGCGGCGGTGATTAGCTTGGCGGAATCCTTGCATCTGGAATTGAAAGCGCGTGGCGTGTTGTTGCGGGTGGTTAACCCCGGTTTTGTGCGTTCGCCGTTGACTGATAAAAACGACTTCAAAATGCCGTTTTTGATGGAAGCAGAGGACGCGGCGCAAGCGATTATGCGTGATTTGCCGCGCCAGAACTTCGAGATTGCCTTTCCGAAACGCTTTGCGTATTTGATGAAACTGTTGCGTTTGTTGCCGTATTCGTTGTATTTCAAACTGACGAAGGGGGCGGCATGATGGAGCATGTGAAGCGTTATTTGCAGACCTTTACGACCTTGCAGGCAGATGGCTTGGAGCGTTTGGCAGGAATTTTTGCGGCGGATGCGCGGTTCAAAGACCCGTTTAATGATGTGCGCGGGTTGGCGGCGATTACGCGAGTTTTTGCGCACATGTTTGCGACCACTCAGCATTCACGCTTTATGATTGTGGATCACGCGCTGGCGGGGAATACGCTGTTTATTCGTTGGGATTACCATTTTCAGACCTTGAAAGGGGAGCGTTGGGAAATCCCCGGTACGAGCGTGGTGCGGTTTAATGATGCGGGTTTGGCGGTGGAGCATGTGGATTATTGGGATCCGGCGGAGCATATTTACAGCAAATTGCCGGTGTTGGGGTGGGTGATGCGTTGGTTGCGGGGCAAGTTGGCGGCGGGTTGAATGACGTTGGGCGGGTCAATGGGTTAATATGTTGGCTCTTTCATCACGGGCAACGCATGGCATGAATATCGACACGCTGGAACAGAATCTACGCAAATTGGTGACAAACCCTGACCCTAACCAGTTTCTGTATGAGTTGTTACTGGTGTATGAGCAGCCGCGTGCGTCCATCACCCGTTTGCAAAAGGGCGATTACAACCTCGCCAAACGTGGCACGGATGTGTTGTGGAAGAAGAAAGTGTATTTCAGCCATGAACGCCATTTGGATTTACACGCGCTGATTGATGCTATCCAGCAAGATACGGCGATTACGCGCCATGCGCCCCGATTCTTAATCGTGACCACTATGCAGCATCTGGTGGCGGTCGATACCAAAACGCAGGATACGCTGGATATTGAACTGGTGGATTTGCCCAAGCATTTCGATTTCTTTTTACCGTGGGCGGGGATGGAGAAACAGCAATTCCAAAGCGAAAATCCGGCGGATGTGAAAGCGGCGGAGCGCATGGGGCGGCTGTATGATTTGATCCATGTAGACAATAAGGGGTTTGATCGCCATGCCTTGAATCTGTTTTTGTCGCGTTTGTTGTTTTGCTTTTTTGCGGAAGATACCGGCATTTTTGGCGACAACCAGTTTACCAATGCGGTGGGTTCGCATACGGCGGACGATGGCAGCGATTTATCGAACTATTTGCAGAAATTGTTTCGGGTATTGGCGCTGCGGGAACGTGGCGATTTTCCAGCGTTTTTGCAGGCATTCCCGTATGTGAATGGCGGCTTGTTTGAGAAAGACTATCCTGTACCACAATTTAGCAGAAAATCGCGCAAGCTGATTCTGGAATGCGGGGCGTTGAATTGGAAGGCGATTAATCCCGATATTTTCGGCTCAATGATTCAGGCGGTGGTGCATGATGAGCAGCGTAGCCATTTGGGAATGCACTATACCTCGGTGGTGAATATCATGAAGGTGATAGAGCCGCTGTTTTTGAATGAATTGGCGGAGGAATTGGGGAAGGCTGCGGGGAATGAGGGCAAGCTGGTTAAATTGCTGGATCGGCTGTATCACTTACGAATTTTTGATCCGGCGTGTGGGTCGGGGAATTTCCTGATCATTGCGTATAAGGAATTGTGCAAGCTGGAGATTGCGATTTTCCGCGAATTGCAGGCGTTGAATACCAAGTGGAAGACGGCAAAATCGGGTATCCGTTTGACGCAATTCTACGGGATCGAATTGGACGATTTCGCACACGAAACCGCCAAGCTCTCCCTGTGGTTGGCGGAACACCAAATGAACATGGCATTCCGCGAAGTGTTCGGCGATGCCAAGCCTACGCTACCGTTGCAAAGCGGCGGCAATATCGTCTGCGGCAACGCCACCCGCCTCAACTGGGAAACCGTCTGCCCCAAAGACCCCGCCCACGAAACCTACATCCTCGGCAACCCCCCCTACAAAGGTACTCGTAAACAGTCAGATCTTCAAAAAGAAGATATGTCTATTGCATTTAAAGGTTCAAGTAACTACAAAAATCTTGATTATATTGCATGTTGGTTTTTTTTAGGAGCTAAATATATCAAGAATACCAATTATCAAATGGCATTCGTTTCTACAAACTCAATTAATCAAGGTCAACAGGTTGATATATTATGGACTCCAATTATAGCGATGAATCTGGAGATTGGTTTTGCATATCAGTCATTTAAATGGATAAATAATGCAAAAGGGAATGCAGGTGTTACGTGCGTAATTATTGGCATTAGAAATAAAATAAAGAAGCCAAAACGTCTTTTTAAAAATAATGCAATGGCTATCGCCAATAATATTAATGCTTATCTTGTCGATGGAAAAGATATATCTGTAAAAGCAAGAAAATTACCTGTTAAATCCATCCCAATAATGTTGGCAGGTAATTATACAGAGCACGCTCAAAATCTCATGATGAATGATGATGAGAAAGATTCATTGATAAAAAGAAATCCCGAAGCGGCTGGATTTGTAAAAAAACTCATAGGTTCGGATGAGTTAATTAAAGGATTAAGTAAATGGTGCTTATGGATAAGTAATGAAGATAGAGCTTTCGCAGAGTCATTGCCCGATTTAAAAAAGCGAATAATTGCTGTTAAAAAAGCCAGAGAGAATAGTGCGGACAAGGAAATGGCGAAACTTATCGAGAGACCGCATCAGTTCAGAGATATAAATGAAACAAAAACGCAGAGTATTGTATTGCCTACTGTTTCATCAGAAAGAAGAGAATATTTGCCAATTATTTTTATAGATAATTCCACTGTCGTCACAAATAAAGCAATGGTTTTGTATGAAAGTGAGCCTTATATTTTTAGTTTTCTTTCATCAAGAATGCACATGGTTTGGGTGCGGACTGTTGGCGGACGAATGAGAGAAGATATTAGCTATTCATCAGTGCTTTGTTATAACACGTTTCCGTTTCCTGATATTTCGGCAAAGCAAAAAGAGAAGCTGGAAGATCACGTCTTCCGCGTCTTGGATGAGCGCGAAAAACACCCCGAAAAGACCATGGCGCAACTCTACGACCCCGACAAAATGCCCGAAGCCCTCCGCCAAGCCCACCACGACATGGACATCGCCATCGAGCAATGTTACCGCGCCAAACCCTTCACCACCGACGAAGAACGGCTGGAGTATTTGTTCACGTTGTATGAGGCGATGATCGCCAAGGAGAAAGCGCGGGGATGACATATAATGACGTAGAAGAGCCCCTCGCCCTTATTAGGAAATATTGATCTTATGCCACAAAGAGACGCTATCCACCAAACGGTAAGAGACGCGCTAGTAAAAGACGGTTGGGATGTAACCGATGACCCTTACGTTATATCCTACGGTGAGCGTTTCCTGTTCGTGGACTTAGGTGCATCCAGTGCACCGACCACAGGGCAATTTATTGGCGCACAGCGTCGTGATCAAAAAATCGCAGTCGAAATCAAGGATTTCCGTGGAAAATCCGCGATTAGCAACCTTGAACAAGCCATTGGGCAATACGTGTTGTATCAATTATTGCTCAAACAAGTTGACCCAAAAAGAAAGGTTTACTTGGCGATTACGCACCTTGCCTACGACGAAATATTCAGCGAACCCATCGGCGAATTAGTCGTGAATGAGTTACCGATGGATTTGATCGTGATCGACATCAACACAGTGGAGGTAAAAAAATGGATACGCAAGACTACCGGACGGCGATAAAACATGTGATTGAAACGTATGCCAAGTTTCGCCCTTCTCACGGCAACATTCGCCTAGATGTACTGTTCGATGATACACACGACCGCTACGCCCTGATGCAAGTCGGCTGGGATCGCGGTAGACGAGTACGCGGCAACCTCATCTACATCACGTTGCAAGATGGCAAAGTTATCGTCGAATACGACGGTATCGAACACGGCATTACCGATGATTTGCTCCAATACGGTGTAGCCGAACAAGACATCGTGCTGGCATTTATTGAGCAACCGAGCATGGCTGAAGCAGCATGAAAGACGAATACGATTTTTCTAAAGGGGGGCGTGGTCAGTTTTTCCGCCCTGATGCCCGCCTGAACATCCCTGTCTATTTAGATCAGGATGTAGAAACATGGTTTGCCGAGCGAGCCAAAGCCAAAGGTATCGACGTGCAGCAGTTGGTTAATGAATTGTTGCGCAAAGATATTTCCCTGATTCAGTCGGCGATGGGATAAACAATGATATGGCGAAAAAGACGATTGATCGTTAAAGGGCTTAGAAAATGAAATGTTTAATGGTACGCCAACCCTGGGCAAGCCAAATTGCCGACGGCAGCAAAACCGTGGAAATCCGCAGTTGGCACTACACCCACCGTGGCGACTTGCTGATTGGTGCCAGCAAAAACATGGCGGGGCAACGGATGCGGGATGGCACGCTTTACCCCTCCGGTATGGCAATAGCGCACGTCAAGCTGGTGGATTGCGTTCCGTTTAATGCCAAATTGCACGGCAAAGCCGCAGGCTGTGACCGCGACACTGCGCAAGACTGCGAAGATTCCGGCGATTGGGCATGGATTCTGGCGGAAGCGCGTGCCATCGAACCTTTCGCCGTCAAAGGTCAGGTTAAGCCGTTTGAGGTCGATTATGGTGGAGACGCTGGAAGAGGAAGAGGGCGACCGCCGGTCGCCCCTACAGAATCCCCCCGTAGGGGCGACCGGCTGTCGCCCTCTTCGGTGGTTGCCCCCACCAATCTCGTCAACGTCACCTACGCTCAAACCGGCGATAGCATCGCGCTTGACCGCATGGGAATGCGTGAAATGCAAGCCAAGGCGTTTCTGGCGCGTGACGCCCAATACCTGTTGCTGAAAGCCCCGCCTGCCTCTGGCAAATCCCGCGCCCTCATGTTTCTGGCACTGGATAAACTGTTCAATCAAGGCGTGCAGAAAGTGATTGTCGCCGTGCCGGAACGTTCCATCGGTGCCTCGTTTGCCAGCGCTCGCCTGAGCGCCCACGGGTTCTTTGCGGATTGGGAGGTGAATGACGCTTACAACCTGTGTACACCCGGTGGTGAGTCCAGCAAGGTCAAAGCTTTCGGCAAGTTTTTGGATGACACGGCGGCGACGATTTTGATTTGTACCCACGCTACCTTGCGTTTTGCCTTTGATGCGGTGGAAGAAAGCCGTTTTAACCGCGTGTTGCTGGCGATTGATGAATTTCACCATGTATCGGCGGATGCCGATAATCGCCTTGGTGAAGTGTTGCGCTCGGTGATGAGTCATACCACCGCGCATATTATCGCCATGACGGGTTCGTATTTCCGTGGGGATAGCGTGCCGGTGCTGCAAGCCGAAGATGAAGCCCGTTTCAGCAAAGTGACTTACAACTATTACGAGCAATTGAACGGTTATACCCACTTGAAAACGTTGGGGATTGGCTACCATTTTTATCAGGGGCGTTACCTGAGCGCGATTGCGCAGATTTTGGATACGGACAAGAAAACCATTTTGCACATCCCCAATGTCAACGCGGGTGAGTCGACCAAGCAAAAACATGATGAGGTGAATTACATTCTTGATGCTATCGGTGAGGTGGAAAAGCAGGATTCCGCGACGGGGGTGTTATTCGTGCGCCGCAAAACCGATGGCAAGGTTATTAAAGTGGCGGATTTGGTGAACGATAATCCCAAAGACCGTGACAAGATCGTCGCTTACCTGCGCACTCTCAATAGCCCCGATGATATGGATCTGATCATTGCATTGGGCATGGCGAAAGAAGGTTTCGACTGGCCTTTTTGCGAACACGCACTGACGGTGGGTTATCGCGGTTCGTTGACCGAAATCATTCAGATTATCGGGCGTGCTACCCGCGATAGCCCGAACAAAACCCATGCGCAATTTACCAACCTGATTGCGCAGCCGGATGCAGCGGATGGCGAGGTGAAGCTTTCCGTCAATAATATGCTGAAAGCGATTACCGCCTCGCTGTTGATGGAACAAGTGCTTGCGCCTAATTTTAAATTCAAGACCAAGCACCCCGATGACACGCAAACCCCAGAAGTGGGGACTATCCACATTCGCGGTTTCAAAGAGCCGACCTCTATGCGGGTAAAAGCGATTGTCGCGTCGGACTTGAACGATTTAAAGGCGAGTATTTTGCAAGACAGCACCTTGCTGAAAGTGCTACCAGGCGAGTTTATTGACCCAGAAGTGATTAACAAGGTGCTGATTCCACGGGTTATTCGCACCAAATACCCCGATTTGAACGATGAACAGGTCGAGGAAGTGCGCCAGCACGTCGTGGCGGATTCCGCTATCAAAAACGGTGAAATCAAGGAGGTCGGCGATAAGAAGTTTGTGCGCATGGCGGGCAAATTCGTCAATATCGAAGATTTGCACATTGATCTGATTGACCGCGTGAATCCGTTCCAGAAAGCGTTTGAAGTGTTATCCAAATCGGTAACGGCTTCCTTGCTCAAAGTGATTCAGGAAACCATTGATGCGGGGCGCATTCAGATGACCGATGAAGAGGCGGTGATTTTGTACCGTGATAGAATCGGTGCATTTATGCAGCAACACGGGCGTGAACCGCATATCAACGCTTCTGACCCGCTGGAAAAGCGCATGGCGGAAGCATTGGTGTATTTGCGCAATAAACGCCGCCAGCAACAAGCCCAACAAGCAGCACAGGCGAATCCGGCATGATTGACTTTGATAAGGAAATGCAAGCGATCCTGCACAATGATCCCTTGGGTTTGCTGAGTGTAACCGCCAAAGCCAGCAATAACGTTTCTACCGATGAACGCTTGTTGGCAGCGTTTGAGGAAATCAATGCGTTTTTTGCACAACATGGGCGTGAGCCTGCCGCCAGTCGTGATATTCAAGAACGTAAACTCTATAGCCGTTTGCAAGGCTTACGTGCTGACCCCGAAAAAGCGCTTTCCTTGCAAAGCGTTGACCGTTTTGGTTTGTTGGCTGGGATTACGCTCCCTAATATGCCCACCATTGAAACGGTCGCGGATGTTTTGGATGATCCGCTGGGTTTATTAGGGGGCGCATCCGCCGAGGAAACGGTTGCGGACAGTATTTTGCAATTGCAGCATATCAGCGTAATACCCCGCGCCAGCAGTGCGTATGTCGCCAAGCGTAAGCCGTGTAACCCGGCTGAGTTTGCGGCGTATGAAGCCGAGTTTAAGCAGGTACACCGCGAATTAGCCACAGGGAAACGCAAACTGTTGCCTTTCACGGATAAGGGCGAGCAATTGGTAGATGGCGCTTATTATGTGTTGGATGGCATTTTGCTCAAAATGGTGAACGTCCATTTCACTTCAACAGAAAAAACGGTGAATGGCAGGCGTTACCGCAAAGACGGGCGCACGTATTGCGTGTTTGAAAACGCTACGGAATCGAACATGCTCTACCGTTCCCTAGCGAAAGCGCTGTATCAAGAGGGTTATATCGTCACCGATACCGAAGCGGAAACGCACGCCCGTTTTAGAGCGGGCTTTGCCGGAGTCAGTGAAACCGGCACACAGACCGGGGTGATTTATGTGTTGCGTTCCTTGAGTAGCAATCCCGCTATTTTGGAATTGCCTTATTTGCACAAAATTGGTTTTTCCAGTCAAGCCATTGCGCAGCGTCTGAAAAATGCAGTGCAAGAGCCAACCTATTTGCTGGCGGAAGTCGAGGTGATGGCGGAGTACCAGACTTACGACCTGAATCCGCAAAAGCTGGAATGGCTCTTGCACACCCTGTTTGCCGAGGCTTGTTTGAATCTGGATATATTTGATGCGGCAGGGCAGCGGCATAGCCCACGCGAATGGTTTGTGGTGCCACTCAAGGTGATTGATCAAGCAGTTCGCTTATTGATGACGGAACAAATTGCGCATTACCAGTATGATACGACCAAGCAGCGCTTGGTGTTGCGTCAATCTACAGCCCGGTGAGTAATTGTTCCCGCAATTCCTGCGCAATCGGCTGCTTTTCGCCTAACCAAATGCCGAAATACACTTGCGCAAACGCCGCCGATTTCACCTTTGTCACCGCCTTGCCATTCAATAGCAAGTTGGTGGTTTGTGTTTTGGTATCGTAGCACATTTGGTAAATATCACCGGGTTTCACATCCACATACGCCGTATGCAGTTGGTCAAGTTGCGGCTGAATCTTTGCCAATGTTGCCGCGTCATGCTGGCGTTTCAGCACGGTTTCGGCGGCAAGCGTGAATTTGTCGGCAGTCAATTCCACCGCGTAATCCAGCTTTAAACAGCGTGATACCGCCGCATCCAGCACCGTAGCGCGACTCGCATCAGGGCTAACCGACAATTCCGCGTCATACACTTTGATCATGCCCAGATAACGTGCCTCACCTTTGCCAACGGTTTGCAAGCCCGCCGGAATGTTTGCCCACACGCTCAGCGGTAAACAGCACAATGCCAGCAATAAACCTTTCCGTAACATATTGATACCCCTTTGTTGTCATTGAAGAGGGCGTATGCAATACGCCCCTACGAAGACCGCCATCTGTAGGGGCGTATTGCATACGCCCTCTTCAGGATGTTCTTAGCGTTTCTGGAACACAATCGTGACTTCACCCAGCGTGAACCCAAACTTGCTCATTTTCGCGCGGTTCAGCAATACGCCATCGGGTTGCAAATACATCCAATCATCGAAATGCACCTGCCAGACTTTGCCATCTACTGGCAGATTCAAATCGTATTGCCAATTGAGCGCATTGCCGTAAGCCACTCCTTTAGCTTCACCGACCACATCGGCCGCTCGCCCGCTGTAACGGTGTGCGTCTTGTTTGCGGATGTACCAAATGCGTTGGGAGATTTCGCCGTCGTTCCACACGAAATCTTCGGTCATCACCAATTCGCCATCCTTGTTCACTTCACCTTTGATGTTGACCAAGAACTGGCGTTTCAATGCGCCGCTGCGATCTTGAAACACGCCCCAACCACGGGTATTGCCCTGAAAATATGCAAACAGGTCAAACTTTGGTTCAAACGTCGCGTAATCTTCAATCTTCATATTGCTGCACCCGCTCATTGTGATGAGTAGAAGGGCGAGCAGAATAGAGCGCATTCGCATAACTCATCTCCCAATAATCCCGAAAATCGACTTCACTGAATGGAAATCGCCACATGCGCCAAATTACCCAGCTTTTCAGCAATACGGGCAGTCCGGCGTATAACAAAGCCATCGTTAATAAAGTTGTATCGCTTTGTAGGGCTGCCTCTTGCGCAAACCCCGCCCAATCCAACAACGGAAATGCAATCCCCACCGCCAAAGCCAGTGCCAATTTCGTCAGCAAACCCCACAAACCAAACAGCAAGCCGGTTTGCGGATTGCCCTGATGTTCCATTTGCTGAGCAATATCCGCTTGCATTGACGCAGGCAACGCCACATCAGCCCCCAGCGCCAAACCACTGACAACACAGATGGCGAGAAACCCATACACATCGCCTGCGCCCAAAAGCGGCATCCACGCAAATGCCGCCACCGACAACACAAGAGCCAATACCCACGCCCGACTTTTGTCGATGCGACGGGCGAGCCACAACCACAGCGGCAGACCAACAATACCGCTGAGAAAGTACACCATCAGCACCGTGCCGACCTGTTCCGATGCTTGTAACACATGGGTCACAAACAAAATGAACAAGGTAGCAGGCAGGGCATTGGCTAAACTGTTAATAAAATAAGCGGGCAGCAACTGGCGTATCGCTGGGTGTGCTGAGAGAATGCTACCCACTTTGCGCAATGGCGCGAACCGACGCACTTGGCGGCGTTCCACCAACCACACCAAGGCGGGAAAAAGGCTCAAGGGCAATAACACCCACAATAATTTGGCAAGGGTATCCAATGTGAGTGCAATGTTATCCATCGAACCGAGCAAGAACGGCAGGCTAATCACCACCACCGTGCCGAGGATCGCAAACACCTCACGACTGGCGGATAAAGCACTTTTGCCGTGGTAATCGCGGGTCATTTCCGACCCCCATGCTTGCCAAGGAATACTGATCAACGTCCAACCCAAATACGTGACCATTGACCAAGTGAACAGGTAAAGGCCATCGACCTTACCCACCGGGCGCAACAAATAATCCAACCCCACCAGCAGTAACGGTATCCCCAACAAGATGAATAATTTACGCCGCCCAATACGGCTGTTTACCTTGTCGTTTGCCCAACCAATCAGCGGGTCAGTCAGCACATCAAAACCACGTGCTGCCAGTAGCGCAATGCCAATCACCGTCAGTGACAAATGCCACTCTTGCGCATAAAACGACGGCAAATACACGTATAATGGCAAGCCCAACATCGCCAGCGGTAGCCCCGGTAAACCGTAAAACAGCAACTGGCGATAATAGGCCGCTTTCATGACAACGGTTTCTCCAGCGTTAACTGAATCACGTCGATGCGTTCCTCGTTGAAACCCGCTTCGCAATACGCAAGGTAATAACGCCACAAGCGTTCAAAGCGTTGGTCATACCCCAGCGGGCGCAGCGTTGGCAGGGCGGCGATGAAACGTTCATCCCATTCGCGCAGCGTCCGCGCATAATCTTTGCCAAAACCAACTTGATTAATCTGCTTGAGGTGACTACCCGCAACCAGCTTTTCGAGGTTGGCAGGGTTTGGCAACATCCCACCGGGGAAAATATAACGTTGGATGTAATCCGCTCGCGAACGGTAGGTTTCAAACCAGTCATCACCAATGGCGATGATTTGCAGCACGGCACGTCCGCCCGGTTTGAGGTGACGTTGCAGCGTTTGGAAATAGGTTTCCCAATACTGTTCGCCCACTGCCTCGAACATTTCAATCGAGACAATGTGGTCGTAAGTGCCTTCCAGGTGGCGGTAATCGCGCAATTCCAGCACGGTTTGTTCGCCAAAACGTTCCAAACGCTGTTGCGCCCACGCCAGTTGTTCGTTGGAAAGGGTAATGCCATGAACTTTGCAACCCTGTTCGGCTGCCATTTCCGCGAAACCGCCCCAACCGCAACCGATTTCCAGCACGGTTTGCCCCGCTTGCACCTGCAATTCATCCAAAATGCGTTGGTATTTGGCACGTTGTGCCTGTTCCAGGGTTAATTCTGGGGTGGTGTACAACGCCGACGAATACGTCATGGTACTGTCCAGCCATTCGCGGTAGAAATCGTTGCCCATGTCGTAATGGTGGGCAATGTTCTTGCGGCTGTTGCGGACACTGTTGCGGCGCAGTTGGTGAAACCAGTTGGCTGGTTTGCGCAGCAGCTTGCGACTATCAAGCGTATTACCGAATTGTTCCCAATTGCGTAGTAACAGCGTCAGCAAATCCGCCGGGTGATCGCTTGACCAATCGCCTGCGATATACGCTTCGCCAAACCCTAAATCACCTTTGGTCAAACATTTCAGCGCAAGACGCAAGGGGCGGTGAATGTGGATGCTGGCGTGCAATTCGTCGGAATGCCCCAGCACGTAATATTCGCCATCCAAATGAATGCTGAGCCGCCCGTATTGAATGCGGGCAAACGTCGCCAACAGCCAGCGTTTCAGCGTGGGCAAATGATCAAAACTGGGCGCTAATGGCGGGTTCAGGGTGGTTTCTAAGGGCATTAGGTTACGGTCTCCGTTGAGGGCGCAGGCTTGCGATAAAACTTGCCGCCTTTTAGCCAGATTTTCAGGGCTTGCCAGTGAATCAAGAGCATGACTTTCAGCGTCATGAAGGGGATGAGTGCAAATTGCCGCAGCAAAACGCCAGTGTTAAACGGCTGGCGTTGCCCTTGTTGGCTGGCAATCAGTGCCAATTCGTCGCCTTCGTATTCGTGGATCAGAATCTTTACCGTGTCAGCCGGTGGATGGATGAAAAATTCATACCGGGCTTCCATCCCCATGAAGGGCGACACATGAAATACTTTCTGCTTGCTGCCGGTGACGATGGCGGCATTAGCGGCTACCGGTAGCAAATAATGGTGGTGTTCACCAAAGGTATTGCGCACTTCGCAAATGGCTGCCAGCAAGTTGCCCGCCGTGTCATAGCAGAACCACAAACTTAACGGGTTAAAGCCATAACCCAAGATACGCGGGAAACACAGCAACTGGATGTTGCCAATAGCAGCGTCAATGCCATTGTCGCACAACAATGTTTCTGCCCAGCCGCGCCATGCACTGCCATCGCGTGCGCCATGATCACGCTGGTAAAGGCTGAATAGGTTGAAACGGTTGATGGAAAACAGTGGGTTACGTCCGACTTCATCCAGCCGGTCGATGTCCACTAACAAACTAAAAACGCGATAGCTGAAACGGTAAACCACCGGAAAACGCCTGCTGTGCATGACTGTTGAGGGAAAGACAGCCGCAGGTGCAAGCGTATTCATGGTATGACCGCTCCAGCTATCGACAACGGAAGCACAGGCTGAGGAGTCGTCGTTTCCTGTGCTTTGACCCAAACCGGGGCAATGCCGAAATCTGCACAAACCTTCACCGCCGAGGCGATGGCATCTTCGTGGAAACCGTAGCGGTGGTAACTGCCACAAAACCACGAGTGTTGCTGCCCTTGCAGGCTGGCAAGTTGTGGTTGCGCGGCGACGGCGGCTTGGTCGAAGATCGGGTGTTCGTAAGACATTTCAGCAATGATGTGCTCGTCACGCGGCAACTGATACGGGTTGAGGGTGACGAAATAATCGGTGGTGGTGTCCAGCCCTTGCAAGTTATTCATCCAATAGGTCGCGGTCATTTGTTGGCGAGCGTTGGCGTATTCTGGCTGGCTGGTGGCGAGGTAATTCCAGGACGACCACACTTTGCGATTGACGGGCAT
This sequence comes from Thiothrix subterranea, assembly GCF_016772315.1. NCBI lineage: Bacteria > Pseudomonadati > Pseudomonadota > Gammaproteobacteria > Thiotrichales > Thiotrichaceae > Thiothrix > Thiothrix subterranea. Next base: position 3,970,197 of record NZ_CP053482.1, read on the forward strand.
GAGGTTGGTGTCGGTGTGCAAATACGTTTGGTTTTTTTCGTAGCGGAAGCAGCCGAGGATGCGTTGTTCCTCCGCGCTGGGTTGTGCCAGTAGCGCCAATGTTTCATCGGCGTGGCAGGCAAAAATCACCGCATCAAAGTCGTGTTTGGTGGTGTCGGTAAAGACGCTGGCTTGCGTGGTGCTGCGTTCCACCCGTACTGCACCGGATTGAATGGTGATCTTGTCGCTCATTTCGGCGAGAAGTTTGCGCACGTAAAAAGAACTTCCTCCGCAAACTGTCCGCCATTGGGGACGGTTGTGGAGATCAATCAAACCGTGGTTGGCGAAGAAGCGGAGGAAGCTTAGCGCGGGAAATGCGAGCATGGTGTCAACCGGGCATGACCAAATCGCTGCACCCATTGGCAACAGGTAATGTTCGCGCATATCGCGGGAAAACTGGTGCGCGTCGAGCATTTCACCCAAGCTCATGTCAGGGGCGGCAACGGGGTTTTCGAGCAAGCGGTGCGCCACTTGGTTGAAACGCATGATTTCTTTGAGCAAACGCCAGTGACTTAAGCGGAATAGGTTTTTGCGTTGTGCAAATAGGGTATTGAGGCTAGAGCCGGAATATTCCAGTTCACCCTGATTCAGCGAGAATCCGAACGACATATCGGTGTCACGGGTGGGGATGCCAAGTTGCGCGAATAGCCCAATGAGGTTGGGGTAGTTGCGGTCGTTGTAGACGATAAAGCCGGTATCGACCGGAATCTGGCGGTCTGCTTCGGGTACGTCGATGGTGTGGGTATGCCCGCCGATGTAGGCGTTTTTTTCAAACAGAGTGACGTTGTAGCGTGGGTGTAACAGCCATGCGGATGCAAGTCCTGTTATACCTGAGCCAATAATTGCCACACTTTTCTTATACATATAACGCACTTCCTTTGTCTAAACCTATACCTTACTTGTACGGCTGAGTATGCGTGATGGATGCAGGGAAGTGCTAAAAAACGAAGGTTTTGTGGGGTTTATTCGCTTTCAGCTTAAGTAACTGTCCCCCATACCGCAAAAACCGGATCAGACAACGGCGTCGTTCGCCGATGCGGATCATTCAGCGGGCGCGGTAATCCCCGTACCGATTCGGTATGCAAGTCACTGAACTGCCCCGTTTTCAGAAAATAATCCAACACCAAGCCTTGGCGTTCAAACGGGTGCATTTCTGTCCACAGCGTAATGGCTTTAGGCGGAAACCAACGGGTTGAAAATGCCATAATCACTTTGCCACCGCTTCGCGTTACCCGTGCTAATTCCTGCATCACGGCTAATGGCTGAGTTAAATATTCGATGGAAACCGTGCAAATAACCGCATCAAAGCTGTCATCAGCAAAAGGCAGTTGTGTGTCTTGATTGAGGTCATGCACCACATACTGTTGTAAACGCGGGTTAGTGGCGAGTTCCGCCGGATTCATGCCAAGCCCGGTGACGGTTATGTCGGTCAAGGTGTCGGGCAGGTGTGAAACGTGGCTGGTCATGAGATCAAGGACGTGCATACCGGGGCGTAGCAAGCGCTCATACACGGCGGTAACTTGCGCCAGTGCGGTGGTATCCAAATGATTCACGAAACGTGGCGTTGTGTAAAATTGCGCATCATCGCGTTCATCCGCCCGCGTAAAGGGATACGATGCATAATAATCAGTGGATACGCTGGGGTAGGGCGCTTGCATCCCCGCGCCGGTTTCGGTGAGCGCTTTGCTAATTTCGGGCGTGAGGGGGGCGTGTTCCGACTTGATGATACGCAACGGATAAGCCGCCAGCGGGTGATTCAAATCCGCCGTCAAAGTATCCGGTGTTGCAGCAATCAAGCGAAAAGGGCGAAAGTCACTGCGGCTGCAATCCAAGGCTTCCCACGCATACGCTTGCGGGTAAAAACGCCCGGTGCGTGGTGTTACCGTGAGCTGGCGGTGTTGAGTAATGAATTGTGAGCGTGGAAAAGTAACGGGGGCGCGTTGAGTGGGCGTTACCCATTCACCGGCGGCCAAGGTTGTTGCCGAATCACTGCTGCCAGTATTGGTAGACGCGGGGGTAAACCAACAATCGCGGTGGGTGGCAACGCTGCTGTGCCATTCCAGCGTGAACGCTTGGTACGCGGTATCGGGTGAACTCATGGTAACTATCTCCTCAAAAGCTATACACAGTAAACCTTACCAGTTATCCAGAAAAATTGCCGTTTAACCCGTATTTCGCAGTAATCCAGCGGGTTGAATCGTTACGCTTTGCGCATCAAAACAATTAGCCTCAACAAGTTAACAATAAAGGTGGTCACGGTGATCAATTGGTTGCATAGCAAGCTGCATCGCCCCGAAAAAGGGTGGGATCCGGTCGATCCCGTATGGGCGCAAGAATACGCCGCTGCCGAGTGGCAAATGGTCGATAACGCCTTATTGGATAAGCTTGAGGCACAACTCGGTGGCTTGCGGGGCAAACGCATTCTGGATATGGGCGCGGGGGCGGGGCAATACAGCGTTGCCTTGGCGCAGCGGGGGGCGCATGTGACTTGGCACGATATTTCGCATACCTATCAACGCATTGCGCAACAAAAAGCGGCGGTTGCCAAGGTGAATTTGCATTGGTCATTAGGCTATTTGGAAGAGACGCAAGCGCTGCAACCCGCGAGTTTTGACCTGATTTTTAACCGGATTTGCTGGTATTACTGCCAAAATGATAAGGCGTTTGCCAAGCAGCTTTGCGGCTTATTAGCACCGGGTGGTTTGCTGTACATTCATGCGCCGAATAGCCAATTTCACGGGGATACGCTCTCGACATCGGCACAATGGCGTACTGTGTTGAATGCGGGGATGGGCATTAAAATCGGTCATCCGATGTTACCACCGCGCGGCATTGCCACGCTGTTTGCTGACCTGCCAATCAGCAAACTGGAAGCGGATTACCGTGACCCGCGTAACGATGTTATTTGGGTGTGGAAAGCAAGTGACGTGTCACGTACATCATAAGCAGGGTGGCAAACAGCAATAGCCCCACGCCGATTAGTAGCGCGTAGTCTTCCATTTCTAGTAATAAATACAGCGAGCCGTACAGCAGCACCAGTAACAAAAACAGTAAGAAAGTTTGCCGCCAGTGGCGCAATATCATTCCGGTGTAAACCGTAATGCTGAAAATAGTGGTAGCTGCCGCTGCTGCATAGGCATACAGAAAGCCGATGTGTTCCGCCGCTGCCAGCAATATTAGGTAAAACAGCGATAACGCCGCGCCTACCAAGCCGTATTGCAAAACGTGCAGCCGTTGTTTGAGGCTGATTTCAAACGCGAGAAATACCAAGAATGTCAGGCCAATAAACAGTGCTCCGTATTTTACCGAGCGGTCAATCAGGGTGTAGAGCGAGTCCGGTTCATGCAAACCCACTCCGGCACTGAAGCTGTGCAAGTCATAAGTTTGCTGATCTTCTAAGACCCAATATTGCGGGTAGCTACGCACGAGGTGGGGGATGTCCCATGCGGCATTAAAGCCCGCTGCGGTAATGTCGTGTTTGTTGGGCAATAAGTCGCCCTGAAAATTGGGATGTGTCCAAGCCGATGTCATGCGAATCGCGGTGGTTTGCCCCAAGGGGGCGAAAAATAACCCGTCACTGCCGCGCAGATTGAGGGTTAATTTGAATTCATTGCTAGGCGTGCTATCGGCATTGACGCTCAAAGGAATGTGAAAACCGGAGGGGAGTAATTTGCTCAGGCGCGTGCCGGGTTGCATGTCGATACGCCCGTCATTCCAGAAAAAGCTGGAAGCGGTATCAACGGCACGTTGATCGCTTAAGCCTAAGGCGACGAAGGCTTTATTCCACAGAATGCGGCGTTCGCCTTCACTGGATTGCAGCACTTGTGCGTGGTTGAACTTGCCACTTAAGCTAATGGTGGCGTTGTAAACAAGCGCATCGTAAATGCCTTGTTGCCGGTGTTCTTCATTGAGATTAGCGCGGATTTCAAGCGCTTGGGGCAGCAGAATCGCGGTACGGTCGTTGAAAACGTCTTTGCTGACCACGCGACTTTCGCCGTTTTCATCGCTAATGGTGTCAACGCTGGTGAAGTGTTCAACATACGGCACGACCAAAACCGGGCCGATGAGAGTTTGTTTGCCACCCCAGCGCTCTGCAACACTGTTCAACGCCGCTTGGTAATCGGCTTGACGTTCCTTCACCACGGTGTCGGCAAAAAACAGCGGAATTAACATCAACAGCGCCAGTAACATGACGACTAGGGTGCGTAAACCCAGTGATTGCGATAATTGATGTAACGCGGATTTGGGGAGTTGCGGGGGAAGTTGCTCCGACATGGTTCTTATCCTAGTGTTAACCGCGCGGATAATAGCATGTTTTACGCGGGAGCAACCTCACCCCAAGTGGCTTACTTAGCCTTGCATTCCGTTTTTGTACCCGCGACTTTGCCGGTGAGTTTGAGGAAATTCTCGAATGGCCCCATGACTTTCATGGCTTCCATTTTCGGACCGGTGAATTTGAGTTTGCCCGTGCCCATTGCACCCATTGCACCACAACCGAACTTGCCTTCGCCCATGCACGCCCAATCTGCATCGGTAGCGTGCATGAGGTAGTCGTAGCTGGCGTCCATTTTTTTGCCGTCCGGTGCGCCGCCGTAATTGCACATGGCTTTGTCATTTTGCAAACTGATGTTGAGCTGCACTTTGGTGCTTTCGCCACAATCTGTGCGGTACATTTGCACCAATTTGTAGCCTCGGCTGTTGTCATTTTGAATCCATGAATAGCCATCGCTCTCTTTCAATCCACTGGTTAAGGTGGCATCGGCATTCCACGCATCACAGGCTTGTTTCGCCCATGCCGCATCCATAAATTCTGCCGCTTGGACAGGCGCTACCGCCAGCATCAGTAGGCAGGACGCCAAAGCTGTTTGTTTTAACATAGAAATTTCCTCCTCATTACGCGCATTGTTTAGCATTGAGTTGATCAATAGTAATCATTGATCAACTCAGCATCAGTGGTATAGCAGATAACGTTTAGTGAGGAAAGGTTCTTTTCAGTTGGGCTTGTGGATTCCCTCCGTTCATCAGCTATTTGTGTCGATAGTGGTTGTTTCAGTTTAAATTGTAGACATTAACTGGCGGCTGATCACACTTTTTGCTTGATCAGTAGTCTACAGTAAGAGGTAGATAAGAATTCAACATTAGTCGGTTTGCAGTCACTTGGCATTTGACTTGCAAACTGTCAGTATCAGAAGCAGATAGTTGTCTGTATATACACCGCAGGGCAGTTACCTGCCCCGTATTTACCGTGAAAGGGGTACACAATGAGTAGCATTTTCAATCACTATCAATCGCGTTATGAAGCTTTGCAAGAAGAAGAATACTCGCTGCAAGAGTATCTGGATTTGTGCAAACGCGACCGCATGGCTTACGCCACCGCCGCTGAACGACTGTTGTACGCTATCGGTGAAGCGGAATTGGTCGATACGTCTCGCGACCCGCGCATGAGCCGGATGTTTTCCAACAAAGTCATCCGTCGCTATCCGGCATTTTCTGAATTTTATGGCATGGAGGAGTGCATTGAGCAAATCGTGTCCTTCTTCCGTCACGCCGCACAAGGCTTGGAAGAGAGCAAGCAGGTGTTGTATCTGTTGGGGCCAGTGGGCGGTGGTAAATCGTCACTCGCCGAACGCCTCAAAGCATTGATCGAAAAAGCCCCGATTTATTGCATCAAAAACTCGCCGATTAATGAGTCGCCACTGGGCTTGTTCAATGTGGAAGAAGACGGCGCGATTTTGGAAGAAGATTTCGGGATTCCGAACCGTTACTTGAAAACCGTGATGTCGCCCTGGGCAGTCAAGCGCTTGCACGAATACGGCGGTGACATTACCAAGTTCCGCGTGGTGAAACGTTATCCTTCGCGTCTCAACCAAATTGCGGTGTCTAAAACCGAGCCGGGTGATGAAAATAACCAAGATATTTCGTCATTGGTGGGCAAAGTTGATATTCGCAAACTGGAAGATTTCCCACAAAACGATACCGATGCGTACAGCTATTCCGGCGGTTTGTGCTTGTCGAACCAAGGCTTGATGGAATTCGTGGAGATGTTCAAAGCGCCGATTAAAGTGCTACATCCGCTATTGACCGCTACCCAAGAAGGCAATTTCAACGGCACGGAAAGTATCGGTGCGATTCCCTTCAGTGGGGTGATTCTGGCGCACTCCAATGAATCTGAATGGCAAACCTTCAAAAATAACCGCAACAATGAGGCGTTCATTGACCGGGTATCGATTGTGAAAGTGCCGTATTGCTTGCGTGTTACCGAAGAAATCAAGATCTATGAAAAGTTATTGTTTAACAGCTCTTTAGCGGCGTCGCCATGCGCTCCAGACACCTTGAAGATGTTGGCGCAATTCATTGTGCTGTCACGCCTGAAAGAACCGGAAAACTCCAGTTTGTATTCCAAGATGCGCATTTATGATGGTGAAAACCTGAAGGATATTGATCCGAAAGCCAAGACCATTCAGGAATATCAGGATGCTGCTGGTGTGGATGAAGGCATGAATGGCTTGTCAACGCGCTTTGCTTTCAAGATTCTGTCCAAAGTTTTCAACTACGATGCGACCGAAGTAGCGGCTGACCCGGTGCATTTAATGTATGTGTTGGAACGTCAGATTGAGAAAGAGCAGTATCAACGCGAATTGCAAGACCGTTATGTGCGCTTTATCAAAGAGTATCTCGCGCCGCGCTATGTGGATTTCATCGGCAAGGAAATTCAGACGGCTTACCTCGAATCGTACTCAGAATACGGTCAGAACTTGTTTGATCGTTACGTGACCTATGCCGATTTCTGGATTCAGGATCAGGAATTCCGCGACCCTGAAACCGGCGAGTTTTTGGATCGTGCGGCACTCAATTCCGATTTGGAAAAAATCGAGAAACCGGCGGGTATTAGCAATCCGAAAGATTTCCGTAATGAAATCGTCAACTTTGTGTTGCGGGCGCGTGCCAATAGCAATAACGGGCGCAATCCTGCTTGGACGAGCTACGAAAAGTTGCGCCGCGTGATTGAGATGAAAATGTTCTCCAGCACGGAAGATTTGCTGCCGGTGATTTCGTATGGCGCAAAATCGTCAGCGGATGAACAGCGCAAACATGACAATTTCGTGGAGCGCATGATGAAACGTGGCTACACCGAGAAACAAGTGCGCTTGTTGGCTGAGTGGTATTTACGGGTACGTAAATCCCAGTAAACGGTGAGACCCAAAGGAGTGCCGTATGGCCTATATTGTTGATCGTCGGTTAAACAGCAAGAACAAAAGTCTGGTGAATCGGGAGCGCTTTTTAAAGCGTTACCAGAAGCAGATTCGCCGCGCGGTATCGGATGCGGTAAGCCGTCGCAACATCACGGATATGGAACAAGGGGAGAGTATTACGATCCCCAAGCGTGATATTTCTGAGCCGGTGTTTCGGCACGGGCAGGGCGGCAAACGCAGCATTGTGCATACTGGCAATAAGGAGTTTGTCGAAGGTGACCGCATCCAGCGTCCACCCGGCGGCGCGGGCGGTGGCAGTGGTTCAGGGCAAGCGTCCGCTGACGGCGAGGGGATGGAAGACTTTGTATTCCAGATTTCGCAGGAAGAATTTCTCGAATACTTGTTTGAAGACCTCGCCTTGCCCAATATGGTGAAACGCCAATTACTGAGTAGCGATTCCTTTGATTATCACCGTGCTGGGGTTAGCGAAGTCGGGAATCCTGCGCAAATTAACGTGGTGCGTTCGATGCGCAGTGCTCATGCGCGGCGCATTGCACTGCGAGGTAAAGAGCGGCGGCGGCGGCGTGAAATTTTGGCTGAGCTGGCATTATTGGAGCAGGCCAACGTCACCGCTGAAACTGCTGCGCAACAGGCGCTATTACAGGCTGAACTGGCACGTTTGAATGTGAAGATTCACGCGATTCCTTGGTTGGATGACTTTGATCTGAAATACAATCTCAGGGTCAAGATACCCAGACCATCGCCTAAGGCCGTAATGTTTTGTGTGATGGATGTGTCAGGTTCAATGACACAGGACATTAAAGACACCGCAAAACGTTTCTTTTTCTTGTTGTATTTATTTCTGAAAAAGAATTACGAAAAGATCGAAGTTGTGTTTATCCGTCACCATACGCAAGCGCAGGAAGTGGATGAAAACACCTTTTTCTACGCCCGCGAAACCGGCGGCACGGTGGTATCCAGCGCCTTGAACATGATGGGTGAGATTATTGAAGAACGTTATGCACCCAACCAGTGGAATATTTACGTTGCGCAAGCGTCTGACGGGGATAACTGGCACGAAGATAATCAACGCTGCCACGATGCCTTGATCAAGGATATTTTGCCGTTCGTGCAGTATTACACTTATATCGAAATCGGCGACCGTGATCCGCAAGGCTTGTGGTATTTGTACGAACATTTGCAGCGTGATTTTCTGGATCGGTTTGCGATTCAACGGGTGCGCAATAATGCTGAAATTTACCCAGTATTCCGTGAGTTGTTCCGCAAACACGCGGGTGAGGAGGTTGATTGATGACTGACCGTTATATTTCCACCAGTTCAGAATGGACATTCGCGACCATCGAAGCTTATGACCGCGAAATTGCCCGCATTGCCCGCGATAAATTCAAATTGGATACGTACCCGAATCAGATTGAAATGATTCGTTCGGATCAGATGATGGATGCGTATGCGTCTATTGGGATGCCGGTTTTCTATAACCATTGGTCGTATGGTAAGCATTTTGTCAATGTGGAGCAAAACTACAGTCGGGGGCGCATGGGCTTGGCGTATGAAATCGTCATTAATTCCAACCCGTGTATTGCGTATTTAATGGAAGAAAATACCATGACCATGCAGGCGTTAGTGATTGCGCACGCTTGTTATGGGCATAACTCTTTCTTCAAAGGCAATTATTTGTTCCGCACGTGGACGGATGCTGAAGCGATTATTGATTATTTAATGTTCGCAAAAAAATACATCAGTGAGTGCGAAGAGCGCCACGGTGTGGAGCAGGTCGAGACCTTGCTGGATTCTTGCCATGCACTGATGAATTACGGGGTAGACCGTTACAAACGTCCCGCGCCGATTTCAGCAGCAGAAGAGCAAAACCGCCAAAAAGAACGCGAATTGTATATTCAGCAACACCTCAATGATTTGTGGCGTACTTTGCCACATCGCGGACGGGAACGCGATGAAGAGAAAGTAGTCAGGAATTTCCCACAAGATCCGCAAGAAAACCTGTTGTATTTCATTGAGAAAAATTCGCCGTCATTGGAGATTTGGCAGCGTGAAATTATCCGTATCGTGCGCAAAGTCGCGCAATATTTCTACCCACAACGTCAAACGCAAGTGATGAATGAAGGCTGGGCGACTTTCTGGCATTACACCATTCTCAATGAAATGTATGACGAAGGGCTGGTGAATGACGGTTTCATGATGGAGTTTTTGACCTCGCATACCAATGTGGTGATGCAACCCGGTTTTGATAGCCCGTATTACAGTGGGATTAATCCTTACGCACTGGGTTTCGCGATGATGACGGATATTCGGCGTATTTGTGAACACCCGACGGACGAAGATAGGCAATGGTTTCCTGATATTGCAGGCAGTGATTGGCTCAGCACCTTGGATAATGTGATGCGCAATTACCGTGATGAAAGTTTTATCCTGCAATTTTTATCGCCGAAAGTGATTCGGGATTTTCACTTGTTTGCATTGGAAGATGACGACCGCAAAAATACCATTGATGTGGCAGCGATTCATAATGACGAAGGTTATCGGCGGGTACGAGAAATGTTATCCCTGCAATATAATCTGAGTCAGCAAGAGCCTGATATTCAAATTTACAAAGTGAATGTGCGCGGCGATCGTTCGTTAACATTGCAGCATGTATTGAACGACCGCCGTCCCTTGAATAATGACGTGAACGAAATGTTACGCCATGTGCATCAGTTGTGGGGCTATGATGTCGATTTGCACTCAGTAGAACCGAATGGGCGTACTGTGCGTAGCTTCCATTTGGTTGGCGAGCATTATTAAACTTTTTCGTTATCCGTTGCTTCCCGCGCCATGTTCACCAATTCAATCAGTGACGTGGCGTGCATTTTATCCATCATGTGGCTGCGGTGAAATTCGACTGTTTTAATGCTAACCCCCAGTTTGGTAGCAATTTCTTTGTTGGAATGGTTGTCGATGACCAGTTCCATGACTTCGCGTTCACGTTCGGTTAGATTGGCAATGCGTGCTTGGATCATGGTTAAACGAATGCGGGATTGCTGATTTTCAACATCCAGTGTTAAGGCTTCATGCACATAATCCAGCAACACTTGGTCTTCAAACGGTTTTTCCAAGAAATACATTGCTCCGGCTTGCATGGCACGTACTGCCATCGGAATGTCGCCATGACCGGTAATAAATAAAATCGGCAGCGCGTATTTCTGTTTGGTCAAAAACTGTTGTAATTGTAAACCGCTCATGCCCGGCATCCGCACATCTAAAATCAGACAGCCGATCATGTGCATGGTATAAAACTTAAGAAAATCTTCGGCTGAACCGAATGTCGCCACTTTTAAACGCATTGACTCCAACAACCAGCGTAGGGAATCACGCACGGCGGGGTCATCATCAACGATAAATACGGTAGGTTCATAATTCATTTACGGTTAGTTCCTGTCAACGGTAAAGTGAAACTAAAGGTAGCGCCTTTGGTAGCATTATTGGTAGCCTCAAGCTTACCACCATGCGCCTCAATGATGGAACTGCTGATTGGTAATCCCATGCCCATTCCACTTTTCTTGCTGGTATAGAAGGGTCGGAAAATCTTACTGGCAAAATCTTCAGGCAGGCCCGTGCCTTCATCAATCACCGTCACTCGTACTGCGTATGTGCCGACAGGTTCGCTGAGAATATGCAGTTTGCCGATGGTTTCAGGTGAAAATTCTTCCATTGCATCCAATGCATTTAGAATCATATTCACCAATACTTGTTCAATCTGGATTTTATTAACATTCACCAACCGTAAGTTGGGATAAAGCGTTTTGCTTAATTTAACTTGTTTAAATTGTTCCGTTGTATCCAGTAGGTGCAAAGTTTCCTCAATAATCTGGTTAATATTATGCTCGTGCCATTCGACATCCTGATCTTTGCGGGTAAAGTCTTTGGCATAACGTAAAATTTCGCCTGCTCGCCGCACTTGAGTACCGACCAATTGCATCACATCCGCAATATCTTTCATGCTGCATTCGTCGCTTTTCATGCGTAATTCACAGCCACGAATATAATTGGCAATCGCGGACAATGGCTGATTGAGTTCATGCGCAATGCCCGATGCCATTTCACCCAAGGTATTTAAACGCATAATGTGTGCAAGTTCTTGTTGGCGGTCTGCCAGCAATTGTTGAGCAATCATGCGGTCAGTGTGGTCAACAATTATTGACATAATGCGCAATTCATCATTGTCCAGATGAATCAATACCGGACGTATTTCCAGCCAGCGAACATTGCCTTTAAAGGTTTTGACTTTAAGTTCGCGTGCATGAAACTCACCTGTCTGGCTAATCTGAGTGATACACGTATCGACATCGGCTTGGTATTCAGGAAACACAAAATCTTTGAGCGAGTGTCCAATCAACTGCTCTGGATTTTTTGCCTCCATAATCATTGGTCCTGCGGGATTCACCTCTTGAATCGTGCCATCCAATGCGCAGATATTAATCCAGTTCGGTTGGCTTTGGAAAATGGTATCCAGCTTAGCGCGTTCGATTTCCAGACGAGCTTCCGCCCACTTGCGTTCTTCAATTTCGTGGAGCAACAATTCGTTGGTATTTTTCAGTTGTAAATTAGCCGCTTCTAACTCGCTACTTTTGACGCTAACTTCTTGGTTAACCGTGCGTAATTCTTCATTGGTGGATTGCAATTCTTCATTAGATGTCTGCAATTCTTCGCTAGAGGTGTAGAGTTCTTCGTTAGTGGATTGGGCTTCTTCGTAAGTAGATTGCAGCTCTTCGTTGGACGTTTCTAATTCTTCGATTGTGGTTTGCAAACTTTCACGAACTTCACGCAATTCTTCTTCTAACTCTTTGATACGCAAAGCATCGCTGACGCTAATAGCTTCTTGTTCTAACGCGATGGGGTGATCGTTCGGGGGCAAGACTTCAAAAATAACGAGGCTAACTTCTGTTTCAGTCATTTTACCCGCTGGAAAGTGACGGATACGCATCACCAAGCGCACCAGTTCACCATTGAGGGTGAAATTAATGCGGCGACTGGTAATCGTTTCATCAGCACGCCGTGCTTTGTAAATTAATCCACGTAAGTCTTGGCGTAATTCAGTGCGAATTAAATCGAGCACACCTAACGCTGCACGACCTTCCCCAAAACCAAGGTAGGGGTCAACATTGCCGCGCACATACACAATTTCTTGACGGTCATCCAACATAATGCAGGCGGGTTGGTAAATATTAACCAATAGCTTGTCGATGGAATCTTGTAATTTAGCACGGGGTTTGTCGCGAAGATTATTGCTGTATTGTTGGTTGCGTTGTTCGCGGAGTGAGCGATTTTGCAATAAATAAGGCAAGTGTCCTTTAATATCGCTACGACGGCGGTAAATACGCGATTTACGATCCACCGTAATAAATAAACGATCACTGCCGCCAATGGTTTCCGATTTACCGAGAAACATAATGCCATCCGGTTCTAAACCGTAATGGAAAGATTCTAATACATTGCGTTGCAAGGTCTGATTAAAGTAAATCAATACATTGCGGCATGAAACCAAGTTCAAGTGTGAAAAGGGCGGGTCGCGAACTAAATCATGACGCGCAAACAATACCATATTACGGATGGTTTGCGTCAGTTGGTATTCGCCGTCTTTTTGGATGAAGTATTTATCGAGAATGCGTTGATCAATTCCCGCGACTGAAGCTTTGGAATACCGTGCCTGCCGCGCAATGGTCAAAACACCATCATACAAATCAGTACCAAAAATTTGTATTTTATAACGCGCAATGCGGTTGCCGAGGTATTCAGACAACATAATTGCGATGGAATAAGCCTCTTCACCCGTGGCACAACCTGCCACCCATACCCGAATTTCGTGTCCACCTTCAGGGACAATATCTTCTACTACGCGCCGCAGGGCTTGATAAGCGTCCGTATCCCGAAAAAAGCTCGTGACTGAAATCAGAATATCATTGTGTAACTCATACAATTCTTCGGGTTTTTGCTTCAAATAAGCAGCGTATTCACTCAGTTGCTTGCATTTGTGTACCGTCATGCGGCGTTCGATACGGCGCAGCAAGGTATTGCGTTTGTAATCGCGAAAATCCGTGCCGGTTTGATCGAGTAACATCCTCAATATTTCCTGAATCTCATCTTCACTGGGTTCAGGTTTGCTGGCAAATAAAAATGAAATATCCGGTTGCGCCAGCATGTCGTGAATTTGTTGGGCAATATCTTCAGGGGGCAGGGCAAGATCAACATGCCCCGTACCGATAGCGGAATGCGGCATACTGTCAAAACGGGCGGTGGATTCGAGTTGCGCAATGGTGATACCGCCCTCGGCTTTGATGGCGCGGATACCGTGTGTGCCATCTGTGCCCGTACCAGAAAGGATAATGCCTACGGTGTGTCTGCCATGATTTTCTGCTAATGAGGCAAACAAGCGATCAACGGAAGGTTTGGGGCCAATGCCGGTGGCTTTTTCCAAATGAAACCGTCCATTGGCATAAAAAGCATCCATCGCTGGCGGAATAATGTAGAACATTCCGGTTTGGATGGGTTGATTGTGTTGTAACTCCGCAATCGGCAATTTGGTTTCGCGTGCCAGAATGGGCACCATCATGCTGCTGTGCTTGGGATCTAGGTGTTGTGCCAAAATGTAAACGACACGTTCATCAATAGGGAGGTTGGGAACTAAGGCTCTTAATGCCTCTAAGCCGCCTGCTGATGCGCCAATACCAACGATAATGGTGCGATTGTCATCTTCTTTTTTATCGACTTGTTCGCTATCAATATCGGTAGTCATGGTGTTGTCCCTGTTGTAACAAACGTATAATAGCAGATAATTTTACCGTGCCGAAAATCCCAAAAAAATTGGGGAGTCAGATGGCTCTGACTCCCCAGATTAATTTTATTATCGTTTCGTTCGGTCTATTTTATTGGTACTTGCTTTCGCTCCTAGCTTAGCGTTTAACACGGTTGTTGTTGCAAGTACTGGAACGGATTGTAATTAGTATTTGCTAATAAACCAATACATAAAACCGTGGGAAAACAGTGGGTTTCTCAAGGGTTTTCACTAGGTTGCATCCTGTTTTCTTGACTTAAGTCAATCAGTTGCCGGTAGCATAGCGGTAGCTGCTTGATTGGTGACGTTGCTGCCCGAACCGGTTGCATTAGTATTGGTGCTTGATGGAGTAGGATTTTGGCTGCTCTCGGAAGTGGTTGATGCATCACTATTCAGCCGCGCATCAACCGCTTTTTCGGTTTGGCGCGTCGTTTTCTCTGTATTATTGAACATTTCTGGTTTGCATAAGCTGTCGATATTGCCTTGAATTTCCTTCGTCTTGACAGTTTTTTCTTCAGCCGTCAGGAAACGTTCGCCTTGGGCATCTTTCCATTTAATGAGTGCATTCGCCGTCATTTTTTGCAATGCATCGTTTTGTTGTGCGCAAAATTCACGGTGTTTTTGGTCGCTTTTTTCACCTTCCTGCCGAGCTTTTTCCATGTCATCTTTCGGGGCTTCGCTTGGGGCAGTGGGGATGGTGTTGCCTAACTTGCCAGTAGACAGGCGAATTTCGTCTTCAATGTTCTCACCTTTTGCATCAGGCGGCGGCGGGGTTTGGGTGTAATGGGTTTCGCCGTTTTTGTCGGTCCATTTGTACATTTCAGCGGCTGCGGTAGTCGTAACCATAGCGCTTACCAATAATATAACGGGCATAAAGATTGCTTTTTTCATGGGATCACCTTGTGATGTTAGTGTTTGATCACATATTAGTATTTTCTAATATTCTCTGTTAGGATGCGTCAATTTCTCATTTTGCTTAAGGTAAGTATGCCATGAAAATGTTACCAAAGTGGTTACTGATCGTCGGATTGTCAGCATTGTCGGCTTGTGGAAAAGTTGAGCAATCGGCAAATTCAGAAGCAGTAAAACCGGCAGTGCAGTCAACTTTGCAAACTGCCAAGGTGAATGCGGTCGGTACGCCTGAATTACACTACCTTGATGGTCATGTAGAAGCCGTCAATGAAAGTACGATCTCCGCGCAAACCAGCGGGGTTATCGAAAAACTGTTTTACGATGTGGATGATTATGTAGAACCGGGTAAAGTAATTGCGCGGATAAAATCCAAAAATCAGCAAGCAGGCGTCGAACAGGCACAAGCTTCTCTGGATGAAGCGCAAGCACGTTACACCGAAGCGCAAGCAGACTTTGCACGTATCAGTGAAATTTACGCCAAACGCCTCGTGCCTAAAGCGGATTTGGATGCGGCTCAAGCTGGCTTGAAAGCGGCTGAAGCACGTTTGGCCGCCGCGAAAGCACAAATGACGCAAGCCGGTGAGCAGTTAGGTTATACCAGTTTAATTGCACCTTATGGCGGCATTGTGATCAAACGCCATGTGCAATTAGGTGAAGCGGTCAACCCCGGTACGCCGGTCATGACGGGTATTTCACTGGATAAAATGCGGGTAGTGGTCGAAGTGCCGCAGCGTTTGATCGCTAAAGTGCGTCAGGAAAAGAAAGCCTTTGTGTTTCAGGATGGCTCTAATAAATCATTAGCGGTTGATTCGCTGACATTTTTTCCTTATGCCGACCCCAAAACCAATGCATTTAAGGTCAGGATTGATTTGAAAGCAGGCGTGCAAGACTTATTCCCTGGCATGTTTGTCAAGGTAGCGTTTGTGATGGGGCAACAGGAAGGCGTGGTCAGCGTTCCTGAAAGCGCGGTCGTGGTACGCAGTGAGGTAATTGGGGTGTACGTCCTCAATGCTGACGGTAAACCCGCGTTGCGACAAATCCGTTTGGGTAAAAAATTGGATGACGATACCATCAGTGTGCTGGCGGGTTTAGCCGCAGGGGAAACCATTGCGCTTGACCCGGTGCACGCGGCGATTTCTCTAAAGCAACAAGCAGCCGAGGTAACGCACGATGAATGAGCCAAAGCTGGGTATATCCGGGGCAATTGCCAAAAAATTTCTCATCACCGAAATCACGCCGCTATTGGCGCTGGTGGGTTTGCTGTTAGGGCTGTTTGCCGTGATGGTGACGCCGCGTGAAGAAGATCCGCAGATTAATGTGACTTTTGCGAATGTGTTTATCCCGTTTCCGGGGGCAAGCGCTGAGCAGGTGGAAAGTTTGGTGAGTACGCCTGCCGAACAAGTATTGTCCGAAATTGAGGGGTTGGAACACATTTATTCTACCTCAATGCCGGGGATGTCTGTCCTAACCGTGCAATACAAAGTGGGGCAGGATCGTACCGATGCCTTGGTGCGTTTATACAATAAGGTTGCGTCTAATCAAGATTGGTTGCCGCAAAATTTGGGGGTGGGTACACCACTGATTAAACCCAAGGGCATTGACGATGTACCGATTGTGGCGCTGACCTTGTGGACAGAGGATGACAAGCGTGGTGCATACGAACTCAATCAAGTGGCGCACGCGATTGAATCAGAACTCAAGCGTGTTCCCGGTTCGCGTGATATTTATACCATCGGTGGGCCACAACAAGTGGTGCACGTGTTGTTAGATGCGGAAAAACTCGCGGGGCATGGCATTTCATTAGCCGATTTGCGTAATGCATTGCGGGCAAGTAATTCGGCACGCGATTCGGCTTCTCTCGTAAACAACAATGAGGAAATTCAGGTACAAGCGGGTACTTTCCTGATGGATGCGACGGAAGTTGGCGAGTTAATGGTTGGGGTATTCGAGGGCAAACCGGTATTCCTCAGTGATGTGGCGGAAGTGAAACGTACTTCGGATTCGCCGGAAGCGTATGTGAGCTTTGGCACGGGTGCAGCGGCGGCACACAAAGGCTTGCCCACTGGCATTCACACACCGGCGGTAACGATTGCGGTAGCCAAACAACCAGGGACAAACGCGGTGGATGTTGCGAATAATGTCATTGACCGTTTCGAGAAATTGCGCGGCACGTTTGTGCCAGAAGGCGTGAATGTTTCTGTGACGCGCAATTACGGTGAAACCGCGCAAGCCAAATCTGAAAAGCTGATTCACAAGCTGATTATTGAAACGATCGCGGTCGCGTTGCTGATTTGGTTTGCTTTAGGGTGGCGCGAAGCGTTGATTGTTGGGGCTGCGGTGGTGATTACGTTAGCAGTCACCTTGTTTGCGTCGTGGGCGTATGGGTTTACGCTGAACCGGGTGTCATTGTTTGCGTTGATTTTCTCTATCGGGATTCTGGTAGATGATGCGATTGTGGTGGTGGAAAACATTCACCGGCACATGCAGCAGGGTGGTAAAAAACTGTTGGAAGTTATTCCGTTGGCAGTCGATGAAGTCGGCGGCCCGACTATTTTAGCGACCTTTACGGTGATTGCGGCATTGCTGCCAATGGCGTTTGTATCGGGGCTAATGGGGCCTTATATGTCGCCGATCCCGATTAATGCCAGCATGGGGATGCTGGTTTCTTTAGCGGTAGCTTACGTGGTAACACCGTGGATGACGGGCAAAATGTTGGCGAAAGTCGATTTCAACCATCATCAACACGATAACAATAAGCTGCACGGGTTTTTCAGCCGGATTATGTCGCCATTTTTGGATGACAAAAAGGGCGGGAAGCGGCGGGTCACGTTGTTTGCGGTAATTACTTTGCTGATCGTATTGTCGGCTTCGCTGGCGGTATTCAAACTGGTTGTGCTGAAAATGCTGCCTTTCGACAATAAATCTGAATTCCAAGTGATTCTGGATATGCCGGAAGGTACGTCATTGGAGCAAACTTCGCGGGTTCTCAATGAAATGTCGGAATATCTGGGTAAAGTGGATGAAGTCACCGATTACCAGATTTACGCGGGGACGGCAGCACCGATCAATTTCAATGGCTTAGTACGTCAATACTATTTGCGCGAAGGGGCTAACGTTGGCGATATTCAAGTCAATCTGACCGATTCGCACGGGCGTGAACGCCAAAGCCACGAGATTGCCTTAGATGTGCGCCCGCCGTTGCAAGAAATTGCCAAGAAATACAACGCGAATGTGAAAGTGGTGGAAGTACCACCAGGGCCACCGGTGATGTCGCCGATTGTGGCAGAGGTGTACGGTCTGGATTATCCGGGGCAGATTGGTGTTGCTAAGCAAATTCGCGGTGTATTTGAGCAAACACCGGATATTGTCGATATTGATGACAGCGTAGAAGCACCGCAAAAACGCTTAGTGGTGCAAGTTGATCGCAGCAAAGCCGCGTTATTGGGGGTATCGCAAGATACGATTGCCTCGGCAATTGATACGGTATTGAGCGGCGAAGACGTGGTATTTTTGCACGGCAAGGGGATTAAATACGCCGTACCCATTCGCGTTGAATTCCCGGTAGCACTCAAAGATAAAATGGATTCGGTGCTGGCGTTGCGGGTGCGCAGCCAAGCCGGTGAGTTGGTGCCAATGTCTGAATTGGTGAGCGTACAGGAAACAACTCGCGAACATTCCATTTACCACAAAGACTTATTGCCGGTTGTTTACGTGACGGGTGATATGGCAGGTACTACCGATAGCCCGTTGTACGGTATGTTTGAAATCTTCAGTGGTATCAAAGAATTATCGGTATACGATAACCCTGTCAATCAATTCTTTATCGCCCAGCCCGATGACCCGTATTTATATGGCATGAAATGGGATGGCGAATGGCAAGTGACCTATGAAACTTTCCGCGATATGGGGATTGCTTACGCATTTGGGATGGTTCTGATCTTTCTATTGATCGTGGCGCAATTTAGATCCTACATGGTGCCGTTGGTCATTATGTCACCGATTCCGCTCACCATTATTGGGGTTATGCCGGGTCATGCCTTATTAGGGGTGCAATTTACCGCGACGTCCATGATCGGCATGATTGCACTGGCAGGGATCATTGTGCGCAATTCGATTTTGCTGGTGGATTTTATCAACGAGCAAGTGCGTGGTGGCATGGATTTGAAAGCAGCGGTTATCAATTCCAGTGCGGTGCGGGCAAAGCCAATTGCTTTAACGGCGTTGGCGGCAATGGTCGGGGCATTCTTTATTATTGATGACCCTATCTTTGGTGGTTTAGCGGTATCGCTGATCTTTGGGATCTTGGTTTCAACCGTGCTAACGCTGGTGTTAATTCCGCTGATGTATTTTATGTATGCACGAAATCGCCTTGCTACGATCAGAGCCGGGGCGGTCTAAAACCCCGCTCACGTATTTATCTGACATAACGCCCCGTATCGTGTAGATGATACGGGGCGTTACGCTCAATGCGTTGCTTGCAGGTAAACGGTTAAACCCAGATTATTTTCAGCCACATGGCTCATGAAGTGTTGCATGGCCTTGAAACGGTTCAAACAGTCAGCCAAGGCTTGGTCGTTGCCATCCCAAATTTGGGGGTAAATGTCATCATCCAACATTTGGTTGGCGTCAAAATGCCGGGCTAATGAATCCGGCGTTTTGTTCTGTAACGCTTGAGCAATGTGTTTGACTTCGCATGATTCAAACGCGCGTGCCGGGCCGTAACCTAAGTCCACATCACCCACATAGCTGCCGCCGTCAATCAAAAATGCGTCGGGAAATTCACCGCTCCACACTTGTCCACACATCAAGTAATGAATCCCATGCCAGTATTCACCCAATGTTTCCCGCAGGTTAATGGTTTCCGGTTCGAGTGCGTGGCGTGGCATCGGAAATGGCTGTTCCGCTTGCATGGCATTGACTTGCTCGGCAAATGCAATCGTCCAGATGAGCCTTGGATTTGCCATCAGGCGACTGATATTAAAATCAGAAATTGCAGCAAGATGTAAATGTACACCCATGATATTTAGACCCTTTTTGAGAACTGGCAAAGCCAAAAATTTCAGAAACGTTGTTAGTTGTGAATGCATTTACCCAATGTGCGCATTCTATTGCTTACTTAGTAGGCGAATTATCGCAGTGGTCTATGGCTTTTGCTGTGATAATCATCACCAATCACATTTAATTCGCTTTGTTTTGCGGCTTTCCCCGACTTTGTTATGATGCAAGGCATTGATCACAACAACGAGTTTCGTATGCAAAGTATTCTTTCCCGTATCGCTACCGAATTGGCGGTTCAAGAACAGCAAGTGGCTAGTGCTGTCGCCTTATTGGACGAGGGTTCAACGGTTCCTTTCATTGCCCGCTACCGTAAGGAAAAAACCGGCGGGTTGGACGATACCCAACTGCGTTACCTCGAAACCCGTCTGGGCAGCTTACGTGAACTGGAAAAGCGTCGTGAGACCGTACTCAACTCCATCCGCGAGCAAGGCAAGTTGAGTGCCGAATTAGAGCAACAAGTATTGCAAGCACAAACTCGCACCGAACTCGAAGACATTTACCTGCCGTATAAACCTAAGCGCCGCACCAAAGCCATGATTGCCCGCGAAGCAGGGATTCAACCACTGGCAGAAACTTTACTCAGTGATCCGCAACTTGACCCTGAAACCGAAGCAGCCAAATACCTTAACCCTGAGATGGAATTCGCCGATACCAAAGCAGTGCTTGATGGTGCGCGGCAGATCCTCATGGAAGATTTCGCGGAAAACCCTGAATTGAGCGGTGTATTGCGCGAATATTTATGGGAGCAGGGCGGTTTTGAGTCCAACGTGATTGCAGGTAAAGAACACGAAGGACAGAAATTCGCGGACTACTTTGCGTATAGCGAAGCGCTAAACAAAATCCCTTCCCACCGCGCGTTGGCATTATTTCGTGGACGCAACGAAGGCATTCTGGATTTGAAACTGGATGTCACCGTCGCAGACGGCATGAATCACCCGTGTGAAGATAAAATTGCGCAAGCTTTTAATATTTATGATCAGGGCAGGGCGGCGGATCGGTGGTTGCTGGATACGGTACGTTGGACGTGGAAAGTGAAATTGCACAGCCGCTTAAGCACTGACTTGAACCAGCGTTTGCGTGAACAAGCGGAAGCAGAAGCCATCCGCGTGTTTGCTGCCAATTTGAAAGATTTATTGCTGGCAGCACCTGCTGGCGCACGCAATACGCTGGGGCTTGATCCCGGTTTGCGCACGGGAGTGAAAGTCGCTGTTGTGGATACCACCGGCAAGCTGTTGGATTTTGCCACGATTTATCCGCATGTGCCGAAAAAGCAATGGGATCAGTCGATTGCGATATTGGCAGACTTATGCGCTAAACACAGCGTGGAACTGATCAGCATTGGTAATGGCACGGCATCCCGCGAAACCGATCAGTTCGCGGGCGATTTGATTAGCCGTCACCCCGAACTCAAGCTGTCTAAAATCGTGGTGTCGGAAGCCGGTGCTTCGGTGTATTCCGCTTCGGAATTGGCTGCCCGCGAGTTCCCTGGTTTGGATGTTTCTATCCGTGGTGCAGTATCCATTGCCCGCCGCTTGCAAGATCCGCTGGCAGAACTGGTGAAAATCGACCCTAAATCCATTGGCGTTGGTCAATACCAACACGATTTAAATCAACCAGAACTGGCGCGTTCGCTGGATGCAGTAGTGGAAGACTGTGTAAACGCGGTCGGTGTCGATGTGAATACCGCGTCTGCGGCATTACTGGCACGGGTTTCCGGTCTAAACAGTGGCATTGCCGACAATATTGTGGATTTCCGCAATGACAATGGCGCATTCCGCAATCGTAACCAATTGAGAAAAGTGTCACGGCTAGGTGCAAAAACCTTTGAACAAGCCGCCGGTTTTTTGCGGATTCGTGATGGTGAGTATCCGTTGGATGCTTCCGCCGTTCACCCGGAAGCCTACACGCTGGTCGAGCAGATTGCCGCCGTGAACCGTCAACCTTTGCAAGAGTTGGTGGGAAATAGCGATTTTGTCGGCACGCTTACCCCAGCCGATTACGTGACTGAACAATTCGGTTTGCCCACTATTCGCGATATTTTGGCAGAACTGGAGAAGCCGGGTCGTGACCCGCGCCCCGAATTTGTGACCGCTACCTTCCGCGAAGGGGTGAATGAGCTGAAAGATTTGCAAACGGGCATGATTCTCGAAGGCGTGGTCACTAACGTGGCGAATTTCGGTGCGTTTGTGGATATTGGTGTGCATCAAGATGGCTTGGTACACATTTCCCAACTGACTGATAAATTCATCAAAGACCCGCGTGAAGTGGTGCGTACTGGCGATGTGGTGAAAGTGCGCGTCGAAGAAGTCGATGTGCAGCGCAAGCGCATTGGCTTAACCATGCGTTTAGAACCTACTCAAACGAAAGCTGTTCTAAACCCTATGTCTAAGGCGGCGGCGAACCGTGAAGAACGCAGGCCACAAGCGGTGCGTCCGCCACAGGAGCGCAGTAATGACCGCAATGACCGTAAATCTGACAATCGTCAGCCTAACGCGAAAAAGCCTATGAAAGAGTCAGCATCTGCCGCAAACTCAGCAATGGGTGATGCCTTAGCCGCAGCCTTAGCAAAAATGCGTAAATAAACAATGAGGTGAGTGATGAACAAATGGTGGGGATTCTTAATCAGTCTTTGGCTGTTATCCGGCTGTGCGCCGCAATACGAAACCCGCTACGAATTCACGCCACCGACGAGTACCGGCGGTTTGAGTTGTCTCAACCGCTGCGAAACCCAGACGCGCACCTGCAACCTGCAATGCAATTTACAATACGGTCAATGCAGCGCTAAAGCGGAACAACAAGCTAAAGCCGAACTTCCCGCAAAACTTAGCGAATACGACACACGCCTAGCCGCTTGGCAACGTGAGAGGGAACGTTACGAAACCGATTTGCGCTTTTACGAAATGGAATTGCGTCAGCGTGAATTGCAACACGATCTGCGGCGGCTCACCTGTGACCGCGACGGCAAAGAATCAGCGAGTTGCTTACACCATCATTCCCTATTAAACGGAATGTCTTCACTCAATGAACCGCGTCGCCCTGATAATATGCCTGAAAAACCGACGCTGACTAGCGAGACAGTACGCATTCGTGAGCTAATTTGTAGCAGTGAATGCCAATGTGACACGCAATATCGCCAGTGTTATACCAGTTGTGGCGGGGCAGTGAAGCCTTATCAGTTTTGCGTGGAGAATTGCCCCAAATAATCCGCTATAATCCCGCGCTTACCCGCAAAGCTGCTGGCATATTGTCAGCAGCCTTTGTATGCTTCGCCCCTTTGATCACCAGTGAAAAGCAAGCCTAGGCTATGAGTAATATGCAGGAACAGTATCAACCGCAATCCTTGGAACCGGAAATTCAGCAATTCTGGGAACAACAACGTACCTTTGAAGTCACAGAAGACCCTAACAAGGAAAAGTATTACTGCCTCTCCATGTTTCCTTACCCCAGCGGCGTGCTGCACATGGGGCATGTCCGCAATTACACCATCGGTGATGTGATTGCACGTTTCCAGCGGATGCAGGGTAAAAACGTCTTGCAACCCATGGGTTGGGATGCCTTCGGCTTGCCTGCTGAAAATGCGGCAATCAAAAACAATACCGCTCCTGCCGCTTGGACGTACAAAAACATCGACTACATGCGCACTCAGCTCAAATCCATGGGCTTGGGCATTGATTGGTCACGCGAAATTGCTACGTGTACGCCTGAATATTACCGTTGGGAACAATGGTTTTTCACTCAGTTGTATGAAAAAGGTTTGGTCTATCGTAAAAAATCCACGGTGAATTGGGACCCGGTTGACCAAACCGTATTAGCCAATGAGCAGGTCATTGATGGGCGTGGCTGGCGTTCCGGTGCATTGATTGAACAGCGTGAAATTGACCAGTGGTTTTTGAAGATTACTGCTTATGCCGATGAATTGTTAGAAGAAATCGGTAAGATGCCGGGCTGGCCGCAACAAGTGCGTACCATGCAGGAGAACTGGATTGGGCGTTCAGAAGGTGTGGAACTTGAATTTGGTTTGGCGGGTTCGGATAGCAAGTTAAGTGTGTTCACCACACGCCCCGACACATTGATGGGCGTGACTTACGTGGCAGTTGCGGCACAACACCCGCTGGCATTGAAAGCGGCAACCACTAACCCTGCATTAGCCACTTTCATCGAAGAATGCAAATTGGTCAAAGTTGCCGAAGCTGATATGGCGACGATGGAAAAGAAAGGCATGGCGACGGGAATCATGGCGCTGCATCCAGTGACAGGTGCAAGTGTGCCGGTCATGGTTGCCAATTTCGTGTTGATGTCTTATGGCTCTGGGGCAGTGATGGCGGTTCCGGCGCACGATCAGCGTGACTGGGAATTTGCCAAGGTTTACGATTTGCCTATCAAGCAAGTCATCGCACCCACCGATGAACGTGACATTGATTTGAATAGTGCCGCATTTACCGAAAAAGGCGTGTTGGTTGATTCAGGTGAGTTTAGCGGGCTGACTTCTGCGGCGGCCTTTGAAGCCATTGCTGACTATTTGGTAAAGAAAGGGAAAGGGCGGCGGCGGATTAATTTCCGCTTGCGTGACTGGGGTGTTTCGCGGCAACGTTATTGGGGTTGCCCGATTCCGATTATTTATTGCGATGATTGCGGCGCTGTACCTGTTCCCGAAAAAGATTTGCCGGTGATTTTGCCGGAAGACGTGACCTTTGATGAAACCGGCGGCTCACCGATTAAGCGGATGCCAGAATTTTACCAGACGACTTGTCCGTGCTGCGGCAAACCTGCGACGCGCGAAACCGATACGTTTGATACGTTTTTTGAGTCTTCGTGGTATTACGCCCGTTACACCTGTTCAGATAATCATGACGCGATGCTGGATTCACGGGCTAATTATTGGTTGCCGGTTGACCAGTATATCGGTGGGATCGAACATGCGATTTTACATTTATTGTATTCGCGCTTCTTCCATAAATTAATGCGTGACAATAAGTTAGTGGATTCTGATGAGCCATTTACTAACCTGTTGACACAAGGCATGGTGTTGGCAGAAACATTCTACCGCGAGAAAGAGAACGGTGGGCAAGATTGGTTTCAACCCACCGCGGTGAATGTCGAGCGTGATGATAAAGCGCGTGTCGTGGGTGCAACGCTGCTTGCTGATGGATTACCGGTGCAATCCGGTGGCATTACCAAAATGTCTAAATCCAAGAATAACGGCGTTGATCCGCAGGAAATGATTGAGAAATATGGCGCGGATACTTTGCGCTTGTTTTCCATGTTTGCCGCACCGCCAGATCAAAGCATGGAATGGTCAGATTCTGGGGTAGAAGGGGCGCAACGTTTCCTCAGACGTTTGTGGAAACAAGTGTTTGATCACGTGGCTTTGGGTGCAGTCGAGCTTTTGAACACCACCGCATTGGATGATGTACAGCAAGCATTGCGCCGTAAAGTTCATCAGATGATACAAAAAGTCGGGGATGATATGGCGCGTCGTCATACCTTCAACACTGCTGTTGCCGCGAACATGGAGTTGCTGAACGAGATTTCGCGCTTTAGCGATGATAGCACCACGGGTAGGGCGGTGCGTCACGAAGCCTTAGAAACCGTGGTGTTAATGCTTGCGCCAATTACGCCACACATTTCTCATGCACTCTGGCAAGCGCTTGGGCATAATGAAGCCGTGGTGAATACGCGCTGGCCTAACGTCGATGAGAGTGCTCTGGTGCAAAACACGCTAGAATTAATTGTGCAAGTGAATGGCAAAGTGCGCGGTAAAATTCAAGTCAGTGCGCACACACTCGAAGATACAATTAAAGCTACAGCATTAGCCAATGAAAATGTTCAAAAATTCCTAGAGGGTTTAAGCGTGCAAAAGGTCATCGTCGTTAAAGGCCGTTTGGTAAACATCGTGGCAAACTGATGAAAACGTTCATTTTAGCGTTGAGTTTACTGTTATTGCTGTCTGCGTGTGGTGGAGAACCGTTCCACCTACGCGGCAGCAAGCCATTGCCCGAATTGATGCGTCAAGGAATTTATTTGCAAGGGCTTGACCCGCAAAATGATTTTACCTTGGCATTGCGTGATGGTTTGGAGAATGCGGGTGCGATCCTGAAAGAAAATCCACAAGATGCCGCTACCACTTTAACCATTAAGAATGTGCGGGAAAATCGTTCGGTCTCTGGGTATTCCTCCACGCGGCAAGTGCGGGAGTTCAACCATTCTGTCACGGTTGATTTTACGGTTAAAACACCTGCGCTGACAGAAAGCGTGGAACGTTCGGTAAACGCCACCCGTTCTCAAGTGTATGACGGTAAATATGTGTTAGGCACAGCAGAAGAGGAAACCGTTATCAAGGAGGAGTTACGCCGTGAAGCGGTGCGCCTCATTCTACTGCGACTTCAGGCACTTAAGTAAGCGCGTTTTTCTGCACAATTTTCGCTAATGCCGACGAATCGAGTTCCCCAAGCCCCGCATCCACCAACGCTTGCATGTAATCCGCAGCGCGTTGCGTTCCCGGTAAGTTCAAACCAAATGTGGCAGCCGTATCGATTACAATATGCATGTCTTTGTTGTGTAAATGCGCTTTAAAACCGGGCTGAAAATTTTCATCCAAAATACGTTGACCGTGCAGTTCCAACACCTTTGAATAGGCAAAACCCCCCAGCAGCGCC
This sequence comes from Thiothrix subterranea, assembly GCF_016772315.1. Classification (NCBI taxonomy): domain Bacteria; kingdom Pseudomonadati; phylum Pseudomonadota; class Gammaproteobacteria; order Thiotrichales; family Thiotrichaceae; genus Thiothrix; species Thiothrix subterranea. The sequence goes on from NZ_CP053482.1 coordinate 3,996,902, forward strand.
GAGCGTACTTTAGCGGGATCAACACCTGCCGCCTTTGCCATTTCAAATGCTTCCGTGACTGCAATGACTGTTTGTGCAGCAATCAACTGATTACAAGCTTTGGCTAATTGCCCAGCGCCGTGATTGCCGATATGGGTGATGGTTTTCCCCATTGCCGCAAGAGCGGGGCGAGCATATTCCAAATCGTCAGCATTGCCGCCCACCATAATGGTTAATGTGCCAGCAATTGCGCCAACATCACCGCCGGATACGGGTGCATCCAGCATTCGGATACCTTTTTCTGACAGCTTTTCAGCAATTGCACGGGTTGTGACTGGGGAAATGGTACTCATATCAACCACTAGCAAACCGGGTTTGCCACCTGCGATAACGCCGTTATCACCTAATAATACCGCTTCTACATCCGGTGTGTCGGATACGATAGATATTACGATGTCGACATTTGCAGCGAGTGCAGCGGGGTTAGCATAATATTCCACGCCTTGATTCACGAGTTCTTGTGCTGCTTCAGGGCGACGCGCATAAACGGCAAGGGTAAAACCGGCTTTCATCAGATTTTTACACATCGGTAGTCCCATAATGCCGGGGCCAATCCAGCCGATTTTAGGTTGTGTCATTGGGTTCATGCGGATTCCTTCAACGGGTAAAATTCACAAGATGTTAGCACAACTGCGAATTCCCGCCGATTTTGATGGTAGAATTCAGCTTTGCTTTTAACCCCGGTCAACACAATGCAAGCAGACGCTTCAGCCCCTTTGCAATGGTTTTTTGCCTGTCCTCAATTTATCGAACCACTGTTGGCAGATGAACTTACCCGTTATGGGGCAGAGTCAGTCAAAATCGGTCACGCCGGTGTGCAAGCTACTGGGGATTTGCGTTTCGGCTATCGCGCAATGTTGTGGAGTCGGCTGGCTTCACGCGCTACCTTGCAACTGGCTCACGGTTTCGGCAAAGATCAGACGGAGTTACAAGCACTAATTGATAGCATTGACTGGCAACAACACCTGCGCCCAGAGGGAACACTAAAAGTACGTTTCTTTGGTCTGAATGACGATATTCGCAACACGCAATTTGGAGCGCAATGGGTTAAAGATCAGATTGGCGATCAATTCCGCAGCCAACACGGAGTACGTCCTAGCGTCAGTAATACGCCTGATCTGGTCGTTGTGGTGAACTTACACAAAGGCAATGCCAGCATTGGTATCGAACTCAATCAACACAGTTTGCATCAACGTGGCTATCGCGATCTTGATACTCATGCTCCGATGCGTGAAAATCTTGCGGCGGCGGTATTGATTCGGGCAGGGTGGCTGGATATGTTAGCCAGTGATGCTGCAACCGTCGCATTGCTTGATCCGCTGTGTGGTGCTGGTACGTTTCTCATCGAAGGTGCGTTAATGGCGCTGGATATTGCCCCCGGTTTATTGCGGGAGCAAACAATTGCCGAACGTTGGTTAGGGCATGACTCGACTCTCTGGAATGAGCTATATATCGAAGCAGAGCAACGCCGTAGTGCTGGTTTTACGAATGCTGAACGTTTTGAATTTTGGGGCAATGACAGTAATGCAGCGGCTGTCATGGCAGCGCGAGCGGATTGGCGTTCTATCGACTTACCGGCAGCACGTTGGACGCAATGTGACTTAAAGGCAATGCCAGCGCCAACATTAGCAACAACAGGTTTGGTGATTAGCAGTCCGCCGTTTACTACGGATAGCAACGTGGTTGCACTCCGCCCAATTTATGATGCATTGGGGCAGTGGATGGCTAGTTTGCCGGAGACTTATCGAGGCGCATTGTTCGCGGAAAACGAGGCACCGATTGCGTTAACTAATCTGTTTTACAGCAAAGAATACCGTTTCCTGAACAGTGAAACCGAATCCAAGCTCTATACTTTTGACAAGTTATTGCAGAAAGAACGCCCAACTGCTTGGATTGCTGAGGATTTGGCGAATCGAATTGGCAAAAATTTACGTAAGCTAAAAGGTTTCATCAAGCAAGGGCATACCGATGCATACCGCGTCTATGATATGGATATTCCCGAATACGCGATTGCCGTTGATCGTTATGCAGATTGGTTACATGTGCAGGAATATGCACCACCGAAAACCATTGATGAAAAAGCGGCAGAACAACGCTTGCAACAAGCTTTGCTCACCTTACCTGAATCGCTGGGTGTTGACCCAAAAAAGATTGTACTGAAACAACGTCGGCAACAGAAAGGTAAAAACCAATATCAAAAACAGGGCAGGGCAGAACAATCCCTTGTTGTCACTGAGCATAGCGCACGTTTTAAAGTAAATTTGACGGATTATTTGGATACGGGATTATTCCTCGATCATCGCCCGATGCGCTATTGGTTGCAGCAACATGCCAAAGGTAAGAAAGTGTTGAATCTGTTTTGCTATACCGGCACGGCAAGTGTCCATGCTGCGGTGGGTGGGGCAAATCGTGTTGATAGCGTGGATATGTCGGCTACTTACTTAGAGTGGGCGAAAGATAATTTCGAGCTGAACGGTTTGCAACATGATCCTTATCGACGTTACCGCTTTATTCAGGCCAATGTACTGGACTGGTTGTATGACTGTGATGAATATTACGATTTGATTTTTCTTGATCCGCCTACGTTTAGTAATTCCAAGCGGATGCAAGATACGTTTGATGTGCAACGTGATCATATAGCGCTGATCAACGATGCAATGCGGGTACTGTCACCGGATGGCACACTGATTTTTTCCAACAATTTCCGTAAGTTCAAGTTGGACGCGGAAGTCGATAACCAATACGCTGTACAAGATTATCGTAAACAGTCATTACCACTGGATTTTGAACGCGATCCTAAAATTCATGGCTGTTGGTTAATTCGTCATAAGTAATGTGTAAAGTACACGTATTCATTACGTGCACTTATATTGTGCAGTAACTTACTAAAAAAATTAAAACGTATTTACGTAAAAATAAAATTAACGTTAATTTACATTAACTTAAATGTTAATTTATGGTATTTTTTGGCGTATACTATTACGTACTTAATAGTACTTTGAACGGAGAAACACCATGAGTAATGTTGTCAAATTGCCTGAAACAGGCTCGCAGAACGGAATTGAGGTAGAAGACGCTCCGTCAGAATTTCCAATTCCTCACGAGGGTTGTTACTACGGAATAGCCGGAAAATTTGCCTTTGATGCTTGTCAGCAGTCCGAGGCCGATCCCATGGGGGTGCTCATTCACCTATTAACATGGGCGGGTGCTTATTTCGGCAACAAAGCGATATTGCGTTTAGGGGATGTGGAAGCGCCACCACGTCTTTTTAGTGTGACAGCGAGTTCTGCCGGTGGTGGTAAAGGCACAGCGGCTTCCCCAGTAAGAAAATTAATGCATGACTATGTAAACGTGCAATTACGTAAGTTAGGTTTGCCATTGATATTGTACCGGGACGGGCCAATGTCGAGCGGGGAAGGGTTGGCATGGGCGGTACGTGATCCGGCGGATACGGATGATGAAGATGGCAACCCAACCGACAAAGGTGTTCCCGATAAGCGCTTAATGATACTCGAAGAAGAATTCGCCGCTGTTCTGCAAGCAGCGCGTCGTGAAGGTAATACGGTCTCGGCTGCAATTCGTCGCTTTTGGGATACAGGCAATTTTTCCCCTTTAACTAAAAACAATCGCGTGACGGTCACGGATGCGCATGTGTGTTTCGTGGGTCACATTACCTATGAAGAGTTGGTGAAGCGTTTGGAGCAAAGCGAATATGCCACCGCATTAGCCAGTCGTATTTTATGGATCTGTGTACGTCGCCCGAAAATTGTAGCCATTCCTGAGAGTATTCCTGTTGTCAAAATGTTGCACTACGCGGATGAAGTCGCCAAAGCCATTCAGTTTTCCAGCGACGTGAACGAGTTAACGCTTTCGCCCGAATCCTTGGAGTTATGGTCAACATTGGCGCTGTCGTTAGCGAAAGTGAATTCACCCATGTCGGAACGCTCGCGTGTGCAAGTGTTACGCATCGCCTGCATTTTTGCCTTGCTGGATTGTACCGATCAAGTCATGCCAAAACATTTACATGCCGCTACCCATATTTGGGATTACTGTCTTGGCAGCGTTGCATACATCTTTGAAGGTGAGCAAAACGAAGATGAAGGTAAAATCATCGCAGCGTTACGCAAACACGGCGGCCTAACTACAACACAGATCCGAGTCAACGTTTTTCAGCAAAATATCAAATCAGCGGCGATGAATACGTTGTTGAAGTCGTTAGAAACACAAGGACGCATCAAACGTACAGTTAAACACCGTTCTGATGGTCGTAGTGGCAAGCCTGCTACGATTTTTGAACTCATCAGATACTAAGTAAGTAAACTACTTAAAAACAAAACCACTTAATTAGAAATTAAATTATTGTATTTTATTAGTTTTTATATTTTTACGTAAGTACGTTTATTTATTTTAAATAATGTAACTAGATTCTTTAACTTCTGATAACTATTATTCTCGGAAGTTAGTTGAAAAGGTGATTAATGAACAATTTTCAGGCAATAGGTTTAACTTCGAGTGCACTTAGTGAAAACGTTCAACGTTTTGTGGTTGAAGCAACAAGCGCATCGACACGACGCGCTTATCGTGCTGATGTCAAGATATTCGTAACGTGGTGTGAAGAAAGCGGATTAGTAGCGATTCCTGCTACTGCAATAACGATAGCTGACTTTTTAGCAAGTCAAGCGCAAACAGGCATTTCACCATCGACGTTGAACCGTCGTATTGGAGCGATTCGTTATGCACATGAAGCAGCAGGGTACGAAACGCCAACGACGAATAAATTGGTTAGTGTTACTTTAAAAGGTATTCGTCGCGCTAACAGAGTGCGAACACGCAAGAAAGCAGCGGCTACCGTTGATAAACTTTACCAAATGATAGCGCACTGTAATACACAAACCTTACAGGGTAAGCGTGACAAGTTAATTTTGATTTTAGGGTTTGCGGGTGCATTTCGTCGTTCTGAATTGGTAGCGCTAACGGTTGCTGATATTGAAGAAGCACCGGATGGTTTGAAAATTTTGATACAAAAATCAAAAACAGACCAAGAGGGTGAAGGACATACCATTGCCATTTTAAATGGACGGTTGAATGTTGTTGGTGTCCTCAAAGATTATTTAAAAGCAGCAAATCTTACTGAAGGTGCTATTTTTAGACCAATTACCAAATACGGTAAAATTCGCAAACAAACGTTAACTGACCGTTCTGTAGCTGATATTGTAAAACGTTATGCAAAAGCAGCAGGCTTGAATGCAGAGGAGTTTAGTGGACACAGCTTACGGTCAGGATTCATCACCACCGCTGCTGAAGCTGGTGCTAATTTGTTTAAGATAATGGATATATCTCGACACAAATCTGTACAGACTGTACAAGGTTATGTAAGAAACGCTGAACTTTTTAAAAATCACGCTGGCAATAGTTTTTTATGAGAAAGTTGCCCCTTTCTTCTCTTGTGAAAGAGGCAACTAAATATATTACTATCAAATAGTACAACTATTATTTTTGTGGTAATTGTACCCGAATATTCAATTCACGCAATTGCTTAGCATTGACTTCAGCCGGTGCATCCGTCAATGGGCAAGCGGCTGTTTGTGTTTTCGGGAATGCCATGACATCACGAATCGACTGACTGCCGGTCATGAGCATGATCAAACGATCCAAGCCAAATGCCAAACCACCGTGTGGAGGGCAACCGTATCTCAATGCATTCAATAAGAAACCAAATTTCTCTTGTGCTTCTTCATCAGAAATCCCTAGTAACTTAAATACAGACTTTTGCATTTCTATATTATGAATACGGACTGAACCACCACCGACTTCTGTACCATTCAATACCATGTCATAAGCGATAGACAATGCTTCTCCCGGATTTGCCAGCAATTCTTCCGGTGAGCCTTTTGGAGCAGTGAATGGGTGGTGCAAAGCGACCCAACGGTTGTCTTTGTCATCCCATTCAAACATGGGGAAATCGACAACCCACAACGCCGCCCAAGCGCCTTCAATTAAACCGCGATCATGCCCCAGTTTTACCCGCAATGCGCCCAAAGCATCGTTAACCACACGAGATTTATCAGCACCAAAGAAGATTAAATCGCCGGTTTGTGCGCCAGTCCGTTCCATGATGCCGGTAACGGTTTCATCAGGCAGGAACTTGAGAATAGGCGATTGCAAACCGTCACGCCCAGCAGCGGCGTCATTCACTTTGATATACGCCAAGCCTTTTGCGCCGTAACGCCCGACAAAAGTGGTGTAATCGTCAATTTCTTTACGCGACAAATCCCTGCCTTTAGGTAAACGCATGGCAACGACACGGCTGTTAGGGTCTTTTGCTGGGGCGGAGAAGACTTTGAATTCCACGCTTTCCATCAAGTCACTGACTTCAATGAATTCCAGTGGAATCCGCATATCCGGTTTATCAGAACCAAAGCGATGCATGGCTTCGGAGTAGGGCATACGTGGCAGGGGATTCGGTAGCTCTACACCCAAGGTTTCCTTGAAGGTTGCCCGCATCATCTCTTCCATCAAGCCCATGATGGCATTGTCATCCATGAAGGATGTTTCAATATCCAACTGAGTGAATTCAGGCTGACGGTCAGCGCGTAAGTCTTCATCACGGAAACAACGCGCAAACTGGTAGTAACGATCCATCCCTGACATCATCAGCAACTGTTTGAATAATTGCGGTGATTGAGGCAGAGCGAAGAATGAACCCGGATGGGTACGGCTAGGCACAAGGTAATCACGCGCCCCTTCAGGCGTTGCTTTGGTCAACATCGGAGTTTCGATGTCAAGGAAGCCATTATCTTCGAGGAAGCGCCGTAAGAACCCCGTGACTTTGGCACGAGTCTGCATCCGCTTTTGCATTTCAGGGCGGCGCAGGTCGATATAACGGTAAGTTAGGCGCGTTTCTTCATTAACATTGTCTTCGTCGAGCTGGAATGGTGGGGTTTCAGCCGCATTTAACACATTCAGCTCAAGACCTAGGATCTCAATTTGCCCACTACGCAAATTGGCATTTTCAGTGCCAGCCGGACGCTGACGGACTTTGCCAACGACTTGCAACACATATTCATTACGCGCTCTTTCAGCAGTTTGGAAAACATCGGCTCTGTCAGGGTCGAATACAACTTGCACCAAGCCTTCACGGTCACGTAAGTCGATAAAAATAACACCACCGTGATCACGGCGACGGTTGACCCATCCACATAAAGTTACTTGCTGATCTAGCAGGGCTTCATCCACCTGCCCACAATAATGGCTACGCATTGCTTATTCCTGTTGGTTTCAATCTGCCCCGATTTGTTATTTAAACCGGGAACATGCAGTGTAAAGGCGGGAATGTTAAGCCCTGACAGCCTTATACGCAAGCGAGATACAGGAAAGCGGGGTAGGTTGTTACAATGTGGAAAGCGTTGTTCCTACCGAGTAGACATTCGTTTCTAAATCGCCGCCGACGTATTCATATTCCCCACGCAATTGCCAATGATCATTCAATTTATAGCCCCCACCGACACCTAGCAATATGTCAGTACCATTCATGCCTGCAACGGGAATACCTGATTCATTAGCCTCGACATCCCATGCCATGAAGCCGACTCGACCTGAAAGTGACTTCTTATTATCAATGGGGTAAGAACCCACCGTCGATAATGCCAAACCAGAACCATTAACCGTTGATTTCCCGCCAGTTGTGGTACTGTTTCCGTCATTGCTGAACAGATCGTAGTACCCACCTTCAACCGCAAAGTTATCATTGAATTTGTAGCCAGTCGCTAATTTGTAGCCGCCACTGTCACAAGCTACGCCTTGATAATTGCATTCAGCATCAGATTTAAGCAGGCTAAAACCCGCATAAAATTGACCGGGTGTTGTTTCAGTAGGCGCAAATATGTCTTCAGCAACAGTAACTGCGGGGGCAATACTGAAGCTGATCAGACACATCAAGTAAGCAAGTTTCATGGGGGTTTCCTTTACAAAAGCCCCTTTCTTGAACGAGAAGGGGCTGATTATCAATAGATTAAAACGTCGAGAAGGTCGCGCCAACAGAGTAAAGGTTGTTGTTTAAACCATTGAAATGCTCAAGTTCACCTCGCACCCCCCAGTTGTCATCAATTTTATACTCAGCACCAGCACCCAAAGACAAATCAACACCGTCAGTTGTCGTTTTTTGAGTAATAGTGGTTGCACTTGGGCCAAAATTTTCAATAGTAGCGGCGCTTTCTTTTTCCCACATCATTAAACCGGCTTTACCGAACACGCTAACCTCCTCCGTGACTGGCGTACTGGCTACACCGGCTACATTGAAGCCTGTTGCTTGTGAGGTAAGACTAGCGGGATTGGCAATCTTGTTGAGACCCAGAACAGCAGGTATAGCACCATCAGCAGCAGCTTCGCCGAAATCAACGTAAGCGCCCTCAACCGCTAAATTGGGGGCAATTTGATAGCCGCCAAAAACTTTCCAAGCGCTAGGAGTAGGGCATTCAACGTCATTTAGCAGTGCGCCCACTTGATCTTTAAGAGCGTCGCAGGAACCATCGCTGGATTGACCAATACTCGCACCACCATAAATAGCGCCAGTACTATCTTCATCAGAAGAGTCGCCACCGAACAAGGAACCGCCAGCAAACACAGGAGAACTGCAAAAAGCAGCGATAGCCGCTGCTATTAGAATGGATTTATTCATAATGCTTGTACCTTTTATTGTTGTAATTAAGCAATCACGAGCATTTTATTCTGGTCGATAGGTAAGAAGCAATGAGCGCTATGGTGTTTCCGATGAGTGGCTTTAAGCGAGATTCCCTTCACTCTGTAAGCGAGTGAAGGGGGTAAAATAGCCTATTTACAGGCAGGGCAAGCGCCTGTTCCACAAGCCGCTGAGGGTGCATCGTTGCTGGCTAGATTCTTTTTATTACCGCTTTTAAAGTCCGTCTCATACCAACCACCGCCGCCAAGCCGAAAAGCTGCCGCCGTTACGGTTTTTGCGAGTGTGGATGCATGGCAAACAGGGCAGTCGGTCAGCGGCGCATCTGACATTTTTTGCAGGGCTTCCATTTCGTGGCCACAAGCACTGCATTGATAAGCATAAATAGGCATATTGAGACTCCAGTCCGTGTATATTAGCAGGCTATGATAATAGGGGCGTACTTGCATGAATTCAATGAATCAAGCTACATTCTCACGTCATGAGGTCAAAGGAATGAGAAAACATGCGTAATGTATTGATTACCGGGTGTTCTAGCGGCATTGGTTACTGTGTGGCAAAAGGTTTGCGTGAACGGGGTTATCAAGTCTTTGCTTCTGCACGCAAATTGGAAGATGTTGAGCGCTTGGAAGCAGAGGGATTTAAAACCTTGCAACTGGATCTTGCTGACCCTGAAAGCGTGCAGGATGCGGTATATGAGCTCATGTTGCGTACCAACAGCGAATTGTACGCTGTGTTTCATAATGGCGCTTACGGGCAAGCAGGAGCTTTGGAAGACTTATCCCGTGGGGCGATGGAACAACAGTTTGCTACCAATGTTTTCGGTTGGCATCAATTGACGACAATGGTTTTGCCACTGTTACGCCAACGCAATGAAGGCCGGATTATCTACAACAGTTCGTTGTTAGGTTACGTCGCCTTACCGTTTCGCGGCGCATACAATGCGAGTAAATACGCGATAGAAGGTATGGCAGACACCTTGCGCTTGGAACTTGCAGATACCGACATTAAAGTGTGTTTGATTGAACCCGGCCCGATTGAGAGCCGTTTCAGGGCTAATGCTTTGCAGTCGCTGAAAGCGCATGTCAGTATTGATCAAAGCGTGCATCGTGCCAAATATCAAGGCGCAATTCGTCGCTTGGAAAAGGAAGGGCCAGTAGCACCATTTACTTTGCCACCGGCAGCGGTGTTGGCGAAAGTGATTCATGCTTTGGAAAGCCCGAATCCTAAAGCACGTTACCTAGTTACAGTACCGGCGCACCTTTTTTGGGTTTTACGGCGGATACTGCCGACACGTTGGTTAGATAGTATTTTATTACGCATTTCTAGCAAGGAAAATCAATAGGTTGCGAATATTATGAATGAAACATTAGAGTATTTGTTTTTCACCCAAGACATTGCCGATCAATTTATTGCGGCGTTACACGAGCATGATTTGCATTTTGAACGCGAAATCGAGTCAGTGCAGGGTGCTATTGTTTTGAAAATCGCCGAAGGGGTGGACGATGATCTATGGGACACGCTAGACGATTTGTATGATGAACTTAGCGAAGCGGATCAAGCTCTGGTAGAGGCAGGTCTTGAACATGAAGACAATAAAAGTACCGCTGGCATTTACTTGCAACTAGCAGGAGGGCATCAAACGATTGCGCAAGTCGACCCTGATGTCATGAGTCGGATGCTAACGGTCATTACCACTGAAGAAATGAATACCTTTGTGGATACGATTGTACGCAGTGTTGAAACACCGGATGATTCACCTATCTGCAAACGGTGAGATAGAATTGTAGAGATGCAAGATTTTGCGTCTCTACGGTATGGTGTTATGTACGGCTACCCTCTTACGCTATTTCGCATAATACATAATATAGTTTTATCATTAATCCCTGATTTTATTGATAAATCAGAATTCGCCGGTGCGGATAATCCCGCTATTTCTAGTGTAATTGTTCCGGCTAGGATAAAAGGGCTTAGGGCTACCCCGTACCGCTTCGCGTAATTCATCCAGAACCGTTGTTTCTCTGGATCAACCTCACTCTCTGCCCTCACTGCTGATATGACCGCTTGCGGCTCTACGTTCAGAATTTCCGCTAATCTGAAGCATGTTTCCACGTCTGGCTTTCTCGAACCTGTCCTGTAGTTCGCTATTTTTCCAGTTCCGCAATTTATTGCCTTAGCTAGATCGGAATCTCTGGAAATGCCAAGTTTTTCCTTGGCTTTATCAAGAAAATCTATTGTTTTCACGTCAAACCTTGACTTACTCACACCTGTGAGTTATTTCTATTGCAAGCTCACACCTGTGAGCTTAAGTCCCCCCCATTGGCAGGGTTGCAACCCTGCCATACATAAGGGGGTTTTTAAAAGCATAGTTGATAGTCGGGGGACTAGTAGACCATGAACACAAACAATACACCGAAAGAGCTGAATAGTGAATTTTCGCTACTGCTCCGCTGTTTAGGCCGTTACGTTATGAGAACGTACCCCAACAAGTACAAACGGCAAGAATTCTATGATCGTTACGCAAAACGCCACGGCGCTGAAAAGCTCGCTGTTCTGCTCGATATGATCAACACCGAATACAGCCATTTCCTAAACTGGTCGCGCTCGTTTTCGCTGTCATCGTCATACGTTAACCTACTCAAGTATTTTGACCAAACACCTCCAAATACACCCTTTAACGGTCAACAAGACTCCCTCGCGTCACTGGTTAATGCCCCAAGCCCAAGCGCTGACAGCGTACTTTATTTGCCTTGGTGGTCTGAACTGCCAAACCTCGCACCTGATGCCAAACCCGCAAACGACCAAATCGCCGCAGCTTTTGACCTCACAGAGAAGCTCTGGAAGGCAGGCAAGCTATGAGCGACCTAATAACCATTTGCGTATGGCCTGACGGCTCTTGGTGCTTTGATTACGATCTTGATAACGCTTTCGGCTATGCAAAATCAGACGATTATCACTGTTATGACATACCGGCTCACTTGGACGAATCTCAAATACAGGATTTTGTTAACGCTCAAATGGCGGGGTATGCATCATGAACGTTTCACCCCTATTTATCTTCATCCTCGGTGTCCTCATGGGTTTCTTGCTGGCGCTCTATGTCATTAACACGGCAAAGACCGAACCCCAAGCCGCAAACACTCAAACAATCGACGAATTGCTACGGGTCCAAGTCGCCTACCAACAAAGTCAGAACATGATGCGTTCGCTACAACTGGAACAGGCCAGACAAGAGGCCGAACTCCGCGCTATTGAACAAGAGCGCTCTAAGCTCCTCGCCACCACTCACCGTTTAAATCATGCAGATATGCGCTTGTACCTGGAACAAATAACGCGGGGTGAATCATGATGGCTGATGTAATTGGTGCGTTTGTCGTCGGCCTTATCGTTGGCGCTCTCATCGCTGCTGACCACTATGCAGAGATTTACCAAAAAAAGGGCAGGGGGTCTAACAATGCTGATTGATTGGCTCTCCCTTAAAATCTCGTTGGAGTATTTCGATGTTGAACAAGTCAGACACTGGCAAGCCCAACAAGACAAAATCGTTAAAATTTCCCGTGACGGCGTACACATCTGGGAAACCTGCGCATGGGATAGCGTCCGTTCTGACTCCCATCAGCTTGCCTTCCAAATCACCGCGAATCACATCCGCATACAGGGTTCTCCCGCTCGTATCATTGGCGACGGTGATAACGTTTTCTCTGCTGGCGCTGCTGCTGCCCTTGATTTGGTGGGTTGCCAGTCTCTTATGGTCAGGTTTATTGCCCAGCATACGGGCGTTGATTTACCAGTAAATCCAAAATTATGGGATGTAACCCGCGTTGACGTCACAGAAAACCTGTTTCTAGGCTCTCTCGCTGCCGTCCGTCAAGCGCTCTCCATCCTTAGAGATTGCGAAGGCGGGCGTTATCGTGTTTCCCAACAAGCGGGCGACTCTGTGTATTGGTCGCACCGTTCGCGCCTACGCTCTGGCAAAGCCTACGCAAAAGGCGCTGAACTCATCCACAAGATGAAACAAGCAAGCACGCAAAAGCTAACCCCATTAGCGCGTGAATACTCACTTTATGAAATTCAGATGGCAAGCGGACTACTCCGCCTTGAACTTAAATTAGGCGCTCAATACTGGCGTGAGCGCTCTAGCCAAAAATGGCATTTAACACAGCCAGATGACCTTAAACACGAATGGGAAAGCTATTTTTCCCGAATGATCGGAGGTGCAGAAATCATGCATGATCAAGACATATATAGCCGCCTTTTAAAAGTCGTCGATATTGACGATAAAGGCAAGCCCCGCGAATCACAAGCGAAAGCCGCTTTTTCTCTGTGGTGTCTCATTAAATCGGAGGGTTGGGAAAAATCCAAAGCGATAACCACTAAAACAACGTGGTATCGAAACATTAAACATTTGCGTAACGCTGGCTTATCCGATGCCGATATATCAAAAGGCAATATCGTACAGCTACGCCAAAAAGTCTTACAAGCCGTCCCCGTTACATCATGGGAACAATTGCATAACGTTTACCAATTAGCAGCATAAAGGAGTTTAAAACATGGATATTAACCAATTAAAAGCAGGCATTCCCGACCTATTAATGCAAGGTCTACTCTTTGAAGTAAAGGAAGGCATGTCTAACGCTAAAGAACCTCAAAAAGTGTTAACGGTCAACCTGTTACAAACTCAACACAAGTTGCGCAATGGTGAGGAGTTCACGGGCATTGAAACCCGTCTGTTGGGTGTTCGTGATGAATCCACCTTCGGCGCGTTTATCGCGTTGCAAGGTCAATTCGTTTCCATTCCGGTCGGTATGATGGTTCGAGAGGGTAGCGCCATTTTTTGGGTTCCCAAGGGCATGACACCCAAGCTCGTTAACCCTGTTACTCAACCTATGCCCGCGTCTTCGGCGCTACCTAAGCAATAAGGATTAGACCAGATGGATATATTAACCTGTACCGTTCCTGCTAACTGTCAATCATTCGTTGATGGCTTCAACGGTATGGTTTCCATCTTGTCCCAACTCTTTCCGGCAATGCTCGTGATAATAGCGGCGGTTAAAATCACCCGCTTTGCCGGTGAGGATGGCTAAATGGAAGAACTCATTAGCCAACTGAACCAAGCGCTATATGGTCTTTCCGGCTCTCTTGCCGCGTTTGATTATATGCTCGGTGCTCTTACCGCTCTCTTCATCGTGGGCGGTTTTATGTTAATCATTCTATACGAGGTATAAACCATGACAGGTTTAGCAGATGTGGATATTGAACTTGGCCCCGTCTTGTCTTTCGGGGTTACGGTGGTAACGGCTTTGGCGCTGCTGATTCCGTTGCGTAAAGCGATTAAGACGGTTAACCGCTCTTAATTGTTGGCGGTTCTGGTCTAATAAAACAGGCCAGAACCATTTAAAAGAATCTTTAAAGGGGTTTTCAATGTTAAAAGGTTTTTTTAAATGGTTGAATTTATCATCGGTTGCTTGCTTGCGTGGGCTTTCATTATGGGCGTTGCTCTTGGTGTTCGCGCCTAGCGCTTATTCTGCCGATTTTGTCTGTAAATTTTCTGGGGTTTCTAATCCTGCTCCTCATTGCGGAACTTCTGGTTTATATCAAGTCACTCCTAATTCTCTTCGTCCGGGTCCATCTTCTTGGGGTTATCCTAATCCTGTCATATATAATTGTCGTCGTGTTTCTGATCTTTCTAACTTTGGAGAGTTTAATTGTTACGGAACTTGTCCTGCTGGTTCTTCATTTAGTCAAGTTTTGCTTAAATGTATTCAAGACGACCCTCCCGATGATTGCTCTACTTCCTTATACGGTGATCTCTCCGGCAATAATAACGATGATTCTTGTGATTGTCCGGCTGATAAAGTTTTCAATGGCTTTGGTGTTTGTGAGGAACCGCCTCCGCCTCCTTGTGAGATTCCAGAATCTGGGTTTATGGAAGTTGTTAATGGTAGTTGTGAATGCGGCGGCTCTACTGCTCAACTAAATGATGTGACTTATTGCGTTGCATCTGGTGATTCTCCCTCTGGTGGTTCTTGTCCTGCTGGTTCTGTTGCTATGTGTTCGGGTAATCCTGTCGTTTGTTCTTGCGTTACTTCTGGTACGGGCGGCGGTGATACGGGTGGTACGGGCGGCGGTGATACTGGCGGTACGGGTGGCGGTGATACGGGTGGTACGGGCGGCGGTGATACGGGCGGCGGTGATACTGGCGGTACGGGCGGCGGTACTGGCGGCGGTGGCTCTACCACTGTTGTTAACGGTGACACCACAACTACAACCACCACCACTAACGATTCCACCAATAACACCACAACCACCACAGTCACAGAGGTTAATAACGTTTCAAACATCACAACCACAACCACGACCGTCGTTAATAACAATACGGGCGGCTCTACCGTTACCCACTCCGTTACAACTCTCAACGATCAGGGGCAACCCTCCACAGTAACCAACATAACCAACTATAACGGCGGCGCTGGAACTGGCGGCACGGGTGGAACAGGTGGAACAGGTGGAACAGGTGGAACAGGTGGAACAGGTGGAACAGGTGGAACAGGTGGAACAGGTGGAACGGGCGGCACTGGTGGAACAGGTGGAACAGGTGGCACGGGTGATGGCGATGATGTTGATATGGGCGGCGTTATTGATGCAATCAGGGATTTAAACAACAACATGAATATAGACGTTGATTCCTTTGATGAATCCCTCCCTAGTGATGAGGTTTCTATTGATATGGACGGCATTCATGAGCAATTACAGGAAAGTATCGAAGAATCTAACCTAGAAAACGCTCAGCGCTTATCCGGCCTTATCCCTCAACTCAAAGAGGCGTTTATCGCCTACCTCACCCCTGAGATTGAATATTCTGGCGCTTGCTCACTGGGTAACGTTGTCTATATGGATAGCTCCCAAGAACTCGACTTTTGCCCCTTTCTGCCTCAGTTGGAATATTTAGGTAACATTCTATTCTTATTCGCGAACTTTTCGGCAATGATCATATTTATCCGTGTATTCACGGCGGCGGGGGTTTAAATGGCTTTACCTGTTGTTTTCGGCTGGGGTCTCGGCTTATTACTGCGCCGCTTTGGTATGTGGTTATTCACCGCTGGCGGCTGGTTCATGTCCACGCTCTTGGGCAAGCTCTTTACAAAACTCTTGATAGGTCTAATCATTGCGTTGGCGCTTTCTTATTACATCAGCACCGAAATAGACGCGCTCGAATGGCTTCTCGAATACCTCGAAGATTCACCCGCCTTTGCCCCAAGCGTCACCTTTCAAAGCGTTGGCTCTCTGATCCAAGCTATCCGCCTTGATGACATTTTTTTGGTATACATTAACGCTTATGTATCAGGTTCGCTCTTGCGCGTTGTCTTTAATTTGAACGTATTCCGTGCCTTAACCTAATTGTATAATCTACTACATACTACAAATGACGTTACAACATGGCACTCACTAAAGACCAAATCCAACAAGCCGCTGACCTCATCGCCTTAACTGGCGAATCACCGACACTTGCCGCCGTCCGTAAAGCTGTAGGCGGCGGAAGTTATACAACGATCAATGAAGCGCTCAAAGAATGGAAAGCCAAGCAACAAGCCCTTATTACCCCATCCCGTGAACCTGCACCCGACAACATTACCAAGCGCCTGAACAAACCCCAAGAAAAAGGCAGAACCCACCGAATGATAAAAAGAGAGGAGGGAGGGGGAACCCTCCCGCTGTTGCCATGTGTCGCCCGCTGCATAGCCCGCTAAGGGCTGCAAGCCGCGACGTGTGGCAATGTAACACCCGCGATCTTAAACCGGCGGAATACGGGCTAAGCCCGCTACAATGCCCCTCAACACCCACGGCATGGGCTGTGATGGTAGGTAACACCCAAGAAAAGTATCCGGCGCTTGCACCTTCACCAACACCCAAAACAAGCCCCCTCCGCCCTGAAAAACCCTCACGCACGCTTAACGCTGCCCGCTATTGGTATGAAGCTTTAGCTTTACCACTACAAAAAAATCCGGTAACTAAAAACACAAAAAGCAAATACCCGCTAACTCTATTTAAACCGCCAAACAAAAACACACGAACACGAAGTATTAAATCATCATCTAACAAACTCAAACACTATAATGAATTTACAATTAACAGTTACAAGATTTATACGAAACAAAAAACTTTAAAACCAACATTTAAAAAGGAGATTAAACAATTAACATTGAAATAATCATTGGTTCACTAGGACTTATTATCTACATAATATGTCTAATATTAATCATTAAACACAAAAAAGGTTCTTAAAACATGATGTATTTATTATGGCTTTGGTATTTATCAAGTTTTTATTATGTTTATTGGCAATACCCTAGAATACTCTTTAACCCTGAAAATCACAGTTTGCTTTTCGTATACTGTTATGTTTTATTTGCATTCGCAAATATGTTATCAATACCCATTTTAATAACCCTTAAATTTGCATCAATCATATAAGGTTAATCATGAATATCATCATCTTTGCTATTGGATTTTTATCCTGTTTGCTTCTGGTCTACCTTTACATTAAAACCCGACCAGAACGAACAATATACTTAATTAACAAACACTTCTTAGAAAATGGTGAAATCTAATGTTACGTGTAATCACTGGTGTTCCGGGTTCGGGTAAAACACTCTATGCAGTAAAAAATCTTCTTGAAGCTAAAGAAAGAGGGGATTTTCTCATAACCAATATTGACGGATTCCGTTATGCTGACGAATTCATTGATTCTCAAACACAAGAGGGTATCACTAAATTCATCTTAGAAAGAGACTGGGAAAGTTTCGCAAAATCTTTAGACGGTAGAAAGATTTACATGGTATTAGATGAAGCCCAACGTTTCTATTCATCCACTGGGATGAATAGAAACACACAACAACAGATGTTTTTCTTTTTAGAATACCATCGCCACTATGGGGCAAACGTCGACTTAATCACCCAAAGCCATAGAAGCCTAAACTCTCGTGTATACGGACTACTACATGAAATAATACAAGTATCCAAAGTCATGGGCTTAACAGGTGATCAACGAATTAGACGATTAGACCCCACCACATGGGAACTCATCGGTAAAGATTCGTTTAAACGTACCTCACAGCTCTTTGACGCCTATACTTCATCATCGGTCGACTCAGGCCATCAACGCCCAACCAACGCCATGAACCGCCTAAAAGGTCAGATTATCCTCTCCGGTATCGCTCTCGTTTGCCTCTTCGGTTTCATGATCTATATGATTATGGGCTGGTTAGCTTCCGACGAATCCCCACAACCTCAACAAACCACCACAGAACAGCCTAGAATCGCCTCTAAGCCATCAACACCCTCAAATGCTACCTCTACCAGCACAACCACCAATAAAACCCCTGTGCTCGATATACCCCTCTATAAATCCGCATCCATGAAGCTATCCGACTTCGTGCTAATCTCACAAGGCGAACTCGCAGGCCACAACATAACCCGTTTTTCCTACCGCACGGCATTTTTCACCCCTGAAGAACTCCGTCAGCTCGGCATTCACTACCGCTCTATTTCTGCGGGTTCTGCTTTACTCATTGACCCCAAGACTCAAGAGCAGGTCATGATATTCATGCAAGCCGACCAACCCCAAGCCACTAAACAAACCCCTAATGACCCATCTATCGAACCGTTCGCCATGCCCACTATCACCGATATGCTCCCCACTGGTGAACAGCAACAACCTGCACCAAACCTCAAAAGTTACTCAGGTATGCCCGCCTCCAATCTCGTCACACAATGACCCTTTTTCTGTGCTCAATCTTCGCACAACCTCCGCCCACTGCCCGAACCCCCCCAACGTGAGGCAGGGGGGTGAAGGGTAGGGGGTGGGGGTTTTTGTGCCTGTACCTTGTAACACAGGCACTTAGTCCCATGGATGGGAATATCAACCCCAAAATGCGTATAAATCCAGCAAAAGACGGGAGGTAATTTACCCCT
Organism: Thiothrix subterranea; assembly: GCF_016772315.1. NCBI lineage: Bacteria > Pseudomonadati > Pseudomonadota > Gammaproteobacteria > Thiotrichales > Thiotrichaceae > Thiothrix > Thiothrix subterranea. Next base: position 4,015,608 of record NZ_CP053482.1, read on the forward strand.
GAACACGGTCTGTTAGACTCATCCAAACCCCAACAATAAAGGTTAAAACATGCCTAATAATTTACCATTCAGCCCTGAATATCAGAACAACTTAGCCCGCGCTTACGCCTCCGGTGTTGCCATGCTTAGAACAAAAACCGAACATCCCGAAGCTAAGAAAATCATCAACAGAGAACCCGTTCAAGCGATCGAATACAAGCCCGTGTCTGCTAGTGAAAGGGGGGTAATGTGGGAAGTTAAAATTTTAACTTCCAATGTGGTGGTTCGAGTCTGGTTTCCTGACCGTCCCATTGAATCACGATTTGAGGAGGTGGCGTTGCCAATCTCCGTTTTAGCTCAGCCTTTAGCGAATATACTTGGAGCTGTGAGCCTCTTAACTGGTGCGCCAGTTCCAACGTTAGAGCAGACTCCCTAATCATCTCCGGCGTGTACCGGTTGCCGTTAGGGTCTACTAAATAGAGGTTATCGTACCATCCCCAACCGTCCCAAGGGGTGGGGATACGATTCCAGTTTCTCTTGATCGTTTTCGGCTTTTTGTCCATGGTTTTTTCCAAAAAGGCGCTTCCATGCCCTTCTTGTCACTCTTATGCAATTGCGCATAATACATATTATGTCAATTTGACATAATATAAGTGTTATGTAGGTGTAGGTAAGGGTAGAGAGGTAAATGGGAATTCTAGCAGGTATTAATATGCAGGATTCGATGCAGGTTGCTTTAAAAGATCACCCAGCATTTCTTCAATAAACTGTTTCACACGAAAACGGTGTTCCCCTGTAAATTGTAAACCAACGCCAGGGCTAGTACCACGTTGCCCAATTCCTGGTGAGATCCACACAACCCGCCCCGGAATCAACAGTTTCTTACCATCTTCGACCAAGCGCAGGTGCAGCACTACTTCATCATGCAAGCCGAATTTTTCAGTCGTTGGCACAAATAGTCCGCCATCTTTAATGAATGGCATATAACTGGCGTGTAATGCTGATTTTTCGGCAATAGCCATCGACAGGCTGGCGGGATTGCCTTCCCCTCTGGAATGTTTGTGGTGCGCCTGCTGAGTATCGTCCATTTAATCTAAGCTTTTCTCTAAAACAACTAATGTTATGCTTGCCATAATATTAGCATGGATTCAACGAACAAACGGGGGTTAAGAGGATGAGTGGATAATTTCTTAAGCTCAAGTAACTTATCGTGCATACTGAATAAGCGCTGCTGATTCAATACCGCACACAAGTCGCGCAGCTCAGGACTTATCGGCGTATTTTTATCGCCAGCCTGTTGTTTTAACAGTATTTTTAACCAAGTGAATTGCCAATCCAACAACTGTACTTTGTCGAATTTTTCCCATTGTGTTGAAATATCAGTGATATTCCCCTGCCCCTGTAAACATTGGATTAAATGCGCTAACCACTGAGTGCGATGATTTAGCGTATCCGTAGAATCCAAGGCTAATGCAGCCAGTGGCCTACCCAAAGCGGTTTCCAATAATGACTCAACCGAATGTTGTAAGCTATGTTGTTGCAACCATGCGAGTGCTTGTTGATGTGTCGGTAGAAATAACCGAACGGATTGGCAACGGCTCCGAATTGTCGGCAATAATAACGCCGGATGTTCGGTCAACAACAAAATATGCGTATCAGCCGCCGGTTCTTCTAATGATTTCAGCAAGCTATTGGCCGCATTAATATTCATACGTTCAGCAGGTTGAATAATGACAACCCGACGCAAGCTGTAACTACGGCTCAAGCCCAAAAAGTAGTTAAGTTCACGAATTTGATCTATCAGAATAGACTGCTTATCGTCTAATAATTTCACCGCCATGAAATCCGGGTGTGCTTGTGAGATCAACACCTGACAACTACGGCATTGCCCGCAAGCACTGCCATCATCGGCAGGTTTTAAACACAATAGACTGTTGGCGAACGCCTCAAGAAATGCTTCATTTCCACACCCCTCTTCCCCGCTAAACAAGAGTGCATGGTGTAGGTGATTATCCGCTTTCGCCTGCTCTAAACGCTGCCATATCGGTAAGTGCCAAGGATACACGCTCACACGCTTTTCTCAGCAATAATGCGCGCTAACACTTGCTGTAATTGCTCTTTGACGTTTACACGCGCTTGCGCGGCTTGAATGATAGGGTAACGCGCTGGCATCTGCCCTGCCCTTTGCAAATAGCCATCACGAATACGCTCAAAAAACACCGCATGTTCTTGTTCAAACCGATCTGCACGACCACGCGCCTGCGCTCTCGCCATGCCAGTTGCCACATCAAGATCAAACAAAATCACGTAATCCGGGCGTACATCGCCTTGCACCCATTGTTCTAACGCTGCAATTCGTGATAGAGCAATGCCGCGCCCATAGCCCTGATAAGCATAAGTTGCATCCGTAAAACGGTCGCAAATCACCCACTCACCCCGCGCTAGAGCAGGCAAAATTTTAGTTTGCAGGTGTTCATTTCGCGCCGCAAACATTAACAATAATTCAGTATCCGCATTCATACCCGGTAATTCAGGGGATAACAACACTTCACGAATCGCCTCTGCGACTTCCGTGCCGCCCGGTTCGCGGGTCACTAATACTGTTTTACCGTGGGAACGCAAATAGTCAGCTATCCACGGCACGTTAGTGCTTTTTCCCGCGCCTTCGCCGCCTTCTAACGTAATAAAAACACCGCGATTCATGGTTGTTGTTCCTTGATTTTATTACGATTAATGATGTATTGACGCACGGCTTGGTTGTGTTCATCCAACGTCTCGGAAAAATGCGACGCACCACCCGGCGTGGTCGCCACAAAATACAAAACGTTGGGATTGCCAGCCGGGTGCATCACGGCATCAATCGCCGCCTTACTGGGTGTGGCAATCGGCGTTGGCGTCAAACCAGCACGGGTATAGGTGTTATAGGGCGTATCAGTTTGCAGATCGGTCTTGCGGATATTGCCATCGTATTTATCGCCCATGCCGTAAATCACCGTAGGATCGGTTTGCAACAACATGCCTTTTTCAAGACGGTTCAAGAACACTTTGGCTACTAACGGACGCTCTTCCGGCAATCCGGTTTCTTTTTCTACAATAGACGCCAAAATTAGCGCTTCGTAAGGGGTTTTAATATGCGGGTGTGGTTCGCGCCCTTCCCATGCAGTTTGCAAATAAGTTTGCATCGCTTTATAGCTGCGCTGCAAAAAAGCTACATCGCTGGTTTTGCGCGGAAAACTGTAGGTATCGGGATAAAACCACCCTTCTGGCGACATGCCTTCGGGCGCACCCAATTCACGCATAATCGTCTGTCCATCTGCATTACCCAGTGTTTGTTCGATATTAGGATGTTTACGTATATCGACTAAAATATCTCTGAAAGTTTTGCCTTCCAAAATAGTCAATTGGTATTGCAATACCTGACCCGACACAAATTTTTGCAGCACTTCATCGGGTAGCATACCAGCTTCCAGTTGGTATTCCCCTGCTTTGATTTGCGCCGCTTTGTCGGTGATCCGTGCATGGGCGAAAAACAATAGTTCGTTTTCGATCAGCTTTTTATCTACTAATTGTTTGGCAACTTGGCGGATGTTGCTGCCCGGTTTGATTTCAAATAGGGCATTTTCTGGCGTGACTGCCAGCGGCGTTTCTTGAAAACGTTGGTACTGATACCAAGCTAGAAATCCAACGGTAGCAATCGCGGTAATGAGTAAAAGGCTGATTAATTTGAATAACAGTTTCATGCTAGTGTGTTTATTGCCGCCTGCAAATCCCTAAGCAATGGCGGTAGGGTGTACTGTTTGCCGGAAAATTCGCGTACAGGCCATAAACCAATCAGGGAATTGGTCATGAAGAGTGCGTGCGCCTGTTCAACGTCTTTCAGCGTTAAGGGATGAATGTGGCATTGACTGCCGAATTTCTCAAGCGTTTGGATAATATATCGCCGCATTACGCCCGCAATACCGCATTGTGTTAAGTCAGGAGTACATACTGAGCCATCGGCACGCATTACAAACAGGTTACTCATCGTGCCTTCGATGACATTGCCGGGATAATCGCAGACCAGCCCTTCCTGATAATTGCTGCCGAATTCAGCTCTTGCCAACACTTGTTCCAAGCGATTCAGGTGTTTGAAACCGGCTAAACGCGGTTGATGTGCCAAACGGGTTTCACACAAAGTTAAACGGATACCTTGCTCGGCGTAACTGGCTGGGTAGTCTGCCCAATGGGATAATTGCAGAATACGGGTTGGTTCAGTCGTAGTTGCTGGGCTGTAACCCCGTTGCCCACTGCCGCGCGTGACGATTAATTTGAGGGCCACACGTTCTTGCGCAACACAAGCAGCCAGTATTTCCGCACGGAATGCCTCAAGATTGGGAAAGCGGATGTTCAACGCTTGCAAACCGGCACTGAGGCGTTGCAAATGCCAGTCGAGTAATTGTGGCTTGCCCTGTTGTACACCGATGGTTTCCCAAACGCCATCACCGTACAGCAAACCTCGATCAGTGACGGGCAAATGCGTAGCGATGTCGCCGTTAACCCATATCATGACCGAGCGCCCGCAATAAACCCCGCGCTTTATGGCGGGTTTCCTTGAGTTCGTTGGGGGCAACCGAATCCATCACGATGCCAGCGCCCGTGCGAAATTGTAACTGTTTGCCTTGCAGCGTCATGGTGCGAATCAGAATATTCAAATCCATATCGCCGTTGTGATTCAGATAGCCGACCGAGCCGGTGTAAGCGCCTCTGCCAACCTGTTCCAGTTCGGCAATGATTTCCATGCAACGTACCTTGGGGCAACCGGTAATCGTGCCACCGGGGAAAACTGCGCGGATTATTTGCCCCGGTGTTATGCCTTCCCGCAATGTCCCCTGAATATTGGAGACAATGTGGTGGACGTGTTGATAGCTTTCCACCACCATTAATTCGTCAACATTGACCGTGCCGTATTCACAAATGCGCCCCAAATCGTTGCGCTCTAAGTCAATCAGCATAATGTGTTCGGCGCGTTCTTTGGGGTGTGCAATCAGCTCTTCTAACAAAGCTTGATCACGTTCGGGGTCAGCACCGCGTGGGCGTGTACCCGCAATCGGGCGTGTATCCACCCTACCCGCTTGCACCCGCACCAAACGTTCTGGCGAAGAACTAATGATCGCAAATTCGCCAAAATCGGCAAGACAGGCAAACGGTGCTGGGTTGGTTTTACGTAGCAAGCGGTAAATGTCAGCAGCAGAATGTTCTGACTGTATGTCGCTACGCCATGCACGCGATAAATTCACCTGAAACACATCACCTGCCGCAATGTATTCGCGGATGCATTCAACTCCTGCGGTAAATTGTTCAGGCAAATCTTCAGCAATTTGCACCTGTAGAGACGCAAAATTTTGCGTCTCTACGTTCGTTGCTGCCATATCTGTTTTTATTTCAGCAAAGGCTTCGGCAAATTCATGTTCAGCGACAACGATTGTCTCAGTGCGTAAATGATCCACGATCACCGCCGCTGGAATACGTACTGCCAACGCAATCGGTAAACTTGCTGGCGTATCCGGCAATTGCAAAGTAGGCTCCAATTGCCCAACCAATTCATAACCAAGATAAAGAAACCACCCTCCTCGGAACGGCATCTCTTGTTCCTCCCCTGATAAGGGGGCGGAAGCGCCGCGAATAGCGGCTGGGCGGTTAGGAGGGGTTTCTTTTCTCCACGCAGTATCCAGCCGCTCACAAAAACTGCTCTCCGCCAAATCATCCAGACGAATGCTTTCCTGCGGAAACGCAAACAGCAAGCTGTAACGGGACAGTGGGGATGTAGCGACACTTTCCAGCAGGAAAGGATAACGGGCGGGATTTTGTTGATGCAGGGCGAGTAAATCGTACTCGCCCTTGAAGGTTTGCGTATGCAATTAGATTTTCTTGAAAATCAAGGTTCCGTTCGTGCCACCAAAGCCAAACGAGTTGCTCATGGCAACCGTGACAGCGGTTTCGCGGGCAACGTTTGGCACGTAGTCCAAATCGCACTCAGGATCTTGGTTATCCATATTGATCGTCGGCGGCAGAATCTGATCACGGATAGCCAATACGCTAAATACCGCTTCAATACCACCCGCAGCACCCAGCAAATGCCCCGTCATCGACTTGGTAGAACTGACCGCAACGTTGTAAGCATGATCACCCAAGGCACGTTTTACCGCCATTGTTTCCGCTTTATCACCAGCCGGTGTTGATGTACCGTGTGCGTTGACGTAATCAATATCCGTCGTATTCAAGCCCGCATCTTTCATGGCATTCACCATGCAGCGTGCTGCACCTTCACCGCCTTCAGATGGCGTGGTCATGTGGTAAGCATCGCTGCTCATGCCGTAACCTACCAACTCGCAGTAAATCCGTGCGCCGCGTTTTTTCGCAAATTCGTACTCTTCCAGTACCAAAACGCCAGCACCATCACCGAGTACGAAACCGTCACGATCCTTATCCCACGGGCGACTGGCCGCTTCAGGGTCATCATTGCGGGTAGACAATGCGCGAGCGGCGGCAAAACCACCGATACCTAATGGGGTTGAACCCATTTCAGCACCACCGGCAACCATGACATCCGCATCGCCGTAGGAAATCATGCGAGCTGCATCACCGATACTGTGAGTAGCAGTAGCACACGCCGACACGATAGACATATTCGGCCCCTTCAAGCCAAACATGATGGAAAGATTACCCGCCACCATATTGATAATACTAGCAGGCACGAAGAAAGGGGAAATCTTCCGCGCCCCACCATTGAGGAAAGTCGCATAATTGCGCTCAATGGTATCCAATCCACCAATCCCTGATCCCATCAGCACACCAATGCGTTCCGCATTTTCTTCGGTGACTTCTAAACCAGAGTCGCGAATCGCCTCAACGCCCGCACCGATGCCGTAATGGATAAATTTATCCATTTTTTTCTGGTCTTTGGGCTTGATGTAATCGTCAGCATTGAAGCCTTTGACGTTACCAGCAATTTGCACACTGAAAGCACTGGCATCGAACAGGTCAGGACTAATACGGTTAATCCCGCTGCGACCAGCTTTGATATTGTCCCATGCTGTTTCCAGCTTGGAACCCACAGGTGAAACAATACCCAGACCTGTTACTACTACACGTCGTTTAGACAAACTTATGCCCCTATCTCATCGTGATACACAGATAAACCGCAACTCTAAGCTGCGGTTTATCAAGCAAGAACTTACTTTTGTGGCTGAGCCTTGATGTAATCAATGGCTGCTTGCACAGTGGTGATCTTTTCTGCGTCTTCATCAGGGATTTCAGCACCGAATTCTTCTTCCAGTGCCATAACCAGTTCAACGGTGTCCAGAGAATCCGCGCCCAGATCGTCAATGAAAGAAGATGAATTTTTCACTTCAGCTTCATCAACGCCTAATTGTTCAACAACGATTTTCTTGACGCGCTCTTCTATATCGCTCATGGTTTTGTATTCCTCGTAAATAAAAAGTATTGGTAGCGGTAGGCTATTGTATTTAAAACCCGTGCATCATACCAGCAGGTTTAAGCCATATACATACCACCGTTGACATGAATTGTCTCGCCTGTGATGTATGCACCCAAAGAGGACGCTAAAAACAACACAGCTCCGGCAATTTCATTGGGTTGCCCTAAGCGGCTTAGCGGGATATTTTGCAGCAAATGATTGCGCTGCTCTTCGGACAATTCGCGAGTCATATCCGTATCAATGAAGCCCGGCGCAACCACATTCACCGTAATGTTGCGTGAACCGATTTCGCGAGCCAGTGATTTGGAAAACCCGACCAAACCGGCTTTGGCGGCAGCGTAGTTGGTTTGCCCCGGATTCCCGGATGCCCCCACCACGGATGAAATCGAAATAATGCGCCCTTTTTTGGCTTTGGTCATGCCGCGCATACACGCTTTGCTCATGCGATACACCGACGTCAGGTTGGTGGCAATAATGTCATCCCATTCCTCATCTTTCATGCGCATCAACAGGTTATCGCGGGTAATGCCAGCATTATTCACCAGCACACTGATACCACCAAATTCCCCAGTCACCGCTTTAGTGACGGATTCGATGGAATCTTTGTCGGCAACATTCAACACCATCCCTTTGCCAGCAATACCCGCAGCGGCTAAATAGGCAGAAATGGCTTCTGCGCCTTTTTCACTGGTTGCCGTGCCAACAACGGTTGCGCCCGCTTTGCCCAACATTTCTGCAATGCTACGCCCGATACCTCGGCTTGCGCCGGTCACTAGGGCGATTTCACCCTGTAAACTGATGAGTGAATCCATTACGCTCCCGCCTCCTCACAAAGTTTTAATGCTTCTTCCAATGTTTTGCTATCCAAAATGCATACGGCACTGAGTTTGCGGTCAATCCGTTTATTCAATCCCGTCAACACCTTACCGGGACCAAATTCGATAGCCGCCGTCGCACCGTAAGTATTTTGCAAGGTTTGGATCGTATCAACCCAGCGCACCGGGCGATAGAGTTGTTGTGCTAAAGCGCTGCGCATCTCATCCGCAGTGGTGCGGGTTTGCGCATCGACGTTATGCAGCACGGGAACTTGCGCCACATCAAGCGTAATAGCGGCTAACTGACTTGCTAATTCGGTTGCAGCAGGCAACATCAACGCACAATGCGAAGGCACACTCACCGACAATTTGATGGCTTTTTTCGCGCCCATCTCGGTTGCCACTTGAATAGCGCGATCAATCGCAGTCGTATTCCCCGCAATCACAACTTGCCCCGGTGAATTGAAATTTACCGCCTCAACCACTTGGCCTTGAGCGGCTTGAGCACAAGCCGCTACAATTTGCGCATCATCCAGCCCCAGAATCGCCGCCATTGCCCCTTCGCCATCGGCTACTGCCGATTGCATCAGGCGTGCACGTTCTGCGACTAACGCCACCGCATCTGTAAAATTCAACACACCCGCTGCTACCAGCGCGGAATATTCACCCAAGCTATGCCCGGCTAAGGCAACTGGCTGACAACCGCCTTGTTTCAACCAAACACGCCAGACCGCGACACCAGCAGCCAACATTAACGGCTGGGTATTTTCAGTGCTATTGAGCGCGGTTTCATGCCCTGCTTGCGCCAATAGCCACAAATCGCGCCCTAATACGTCGGAAGCTTCTTGGAATGTGTCACACACTTCCACAAAATCTGTGCTCAAGCCTGCCAACATACCGAGTGACTGCGAACCCTGCCCCGGAAAAATACCCGCAATGGTCATGTGTTTTACTGCTCCCGCGTGAAAAATTGTTCTATCCTAATAAAATTATGTTGCCATGAAAACTGTCAAATCGAGAAATCCAAAAAAGAACTTGTCATCTGGCGTGTGGCAAGGATAATACGCTGTTTAGTACACCTTAGTATTTAGTGAGATTATGGCGAAAGAAGATTATATTGAAATGGAAGGCATTGTGCAGGAAACCCTGCCAAACACAACCTTCCGCGTTGAACTAGACAACGGTCACGTAGTAAATGCCCACATTTCCGGCCGTATGCGTAAAAACTACATCCGTATTTTGACCGGCGACCGCGTTACCGTACAGCTCACCCCTTACGACCTTACCAAAGGCCGCATCAGCTACCGCAACAAATAAAAATGCGCCCCGCAGGGCGCATGGTGTGTCAGTTTCCCGATTATGCTCAGGCTGGTACGGCTTCCGTGCCGTGCATTTCAATAACCAGCCCTTCATCATCCGCCGATACTTCCACTCGACCACCCTGGCTGAGTTCGCCAAACAGAATGGCATCTGCCAGTGGTTTTTTGATGTGTTCCTGAATCACTCGTTCCATCGGACGCGCCCCCATTAAGCGGTCATAACCTTTTTCGGCTAACCAGCGCCGTGCCACTTCGTCAACGATGAGTACTACTTTTTTCGGCTCCAGTTGCGCTTCCAGTTTGATAATGAACTTATCGACCACCGAAGACACCACTTCAGCCGTCAGCGGATTAAACTGAATCACAGCATCCAAACGGTTGCGGAACTCGGGTGAGAAGGTGCGGTTAACCGCTTCGGTCGCATCCAGCGTGTGATCTTGCACGGTGAAACCGAGCGATTTACGGCTGATATTCTCCGCCCCCGCGTTACTGGTCATGATCAGAATCACATTGCGGAAATCGATCTTGCGCCCATTCGCATCGGTCAACGTACCGTGATCCATCACTTGCAACAGAATATTGAAAATATCCGGGTGGGCTTTTTCAATTTCATCCAGCAACAAGACTGCGTGCGGGTGTTTGTTAATCGCATCCGTGAGCAAACCGCCTTCGTCATAACCCACATAGCCCGGTGGCGCACCAATCAGACGTGAAACCGTGTGGCGCTCCATGTATTCAGACATATCAAAGCGCAGCAATTCGATGCCCAAGCGTGAAGCCAATTGCTTCGAGACTTCGGTTTTTCCTACCCCAGTCGGCCCTGCAAACATAAACGAACCAATCGGTTTGGTATCATCACGCAAGCCAGAACGCGCCATTTTAATAGCAGCGGTCAACTGCTCAACCGCTTTGTCTTGTCCGAAGATCACCATTTTCAGATCACGCTCCAGATTACGCAAGGTTTGCATATCCGAGGTAGATACCGACTTAGGTGGAATCCGTGCAATTTTTGCCACGATGTCTTCAATATCGGTGACATTGATGGTTTTCTTGCGGGAAGCTGCCGGTTGCAATTGACGGTTTGCGCCTGCTTCGTCAATCACATCAATGGCTTTATCGGGTAAATGCCGGTCATTGATGTATTTAGCCGCCAGTTCTGCTGCCGCTTTGAGCGCAGGCTGGGTATAGCGCACATTGTGATGTGCCTCGAACCGCGATTTCAAGCCTTTGAGGATTTCAATGGTTTCTTCAACAGACGGCTCATTGATGTCGATCTTTTGGAAACGCCGCGCCAAGGCACGGTCTTTCTCGAAAATGGTATGGTATTCCTGAAAAGTAGTCGAACCAATGCATTTGAGTTCGCCAGTCGACAATACTGGCTTGATCAGATTGGAAGCATCCATCGTGCCACCTGAGGTTGCCCCAGCACCGATAATGGTGTGAATCTCATCAATGAACAACACTGCATGTGGTTCATTCTTGATTTGCTTCAACACGGCTTTCAGGCGTTTTTCAAAGTCACCCCGGTATTTAGTGCCTGCCAGCAATGATCCCATATCCAAGGAATAAATCACCGCATCAGCAAGAATTTCCGGCACTTCACCATCCACAATGCGCTTTGCCAAGCCTTCGGCAATCGCAGTTTTACCAACACCTGCTTCACCCACCAGCAAGGGGTTGTTTTTGCGGCGACGGCACAACACTTGAATGGTGCGTTCGATTTCAAGATCACGTCCGATCAATGGGTCGATCTTGCCTTCCAACGCCATCTCATTCAAATTGCTGGCATATTTTTCCAATGGCTTGCCATTGTCATTAGCTTCCGCATCATTCTCAGACGGATTACCGGATGACTGTGGGGTCTCATCCGCGCCCTTGCCTTGAGACGCTTCAGGCTGGTGATCTTTGCGGATGCCGTGAGAGATAAAATTGATAATATCCAAGCGAGTCACTTGGTAACGTGACAAGAAATATACCGCATGAGAATCCGGTTCACCGAAAATGGCTACTAAAATTGCATCACCCGTCACCTCACCCTTCCGCGAGGTTTGGGCGCTGTAAATAGCCCGGTGAATAACGCGCTGGAAACCCAACGTGGGTTGCACATCGCGCTGTGGGTCATTTTCAGGAACTAATGGCGTATTTTCATCCACAAATACATCCAGTTCACGGCGTAACTGTGGAATATCCACTGAACAGGCACGCAATGCCTCTGCCGCACTGGGATTATCCAGCATAATCAGTAGCAAATGTTCAACGGTGACAAACTCGTAACGGCGGTTACGGGCATCGCTATACAGCGTATTGATCGAGTATTCTACTTCAGCGCTCAACATAAGACTTATGCCTCTTCCATTGTACACAGCAAAGGATGTTGATGTTCCCGCGCAAACCGGCTGACTTGAGCCACTTTGGTTTCCGCTATATCACGAGTATAGACCCCACAAATACCTTTGCCACGTGTATGTACGTGCAACATGATGCGGGTCGCATTCTCATGATCCATATCGAAGAATGTTTGCAGTACTTCGACCACAAAATCCATCGGTGTGAAATCATCATTTAATAGTATAACTTTAAAGCGGGGTGGTTCTTTCACCTCTGGGCGGGATTCCTGTACCGCTACACCGGAATCCTGGCCGTTACCATGATCTTCTTTGTGTTTTTGAGCCATTTCTGCTTTACCTTGCCCCAAACTTACGGGTTGTGATGCTAATGTTATAAACGGTTTGACCGTTCGCTGTCACTATTCCTTGCATAGATTGGTGTAACTTTCCGAAATACAATAGACATTATTCCAAAATCTCGCACTTGTCCCTAGTCAACAAATCATGTGAAAAATCAACGGGAATGCGCTACAACCTATGATCATCATTTTCACCAAGGGAACGGAACACCCATGACAGAGTACAGCTACCATGCGCTCAAAGGCAAGAGCAAAACCTTCCGCGCCATGACAGGCATAGATCTGGGTGAATTCACCAAACTGTTGCCCCATTTTCAACGGGCATACACGGCGCAGTTGATTGTTGATGGTCATGAGAGTGAAACGAAGCGAGGTCGCCCCGGCAACCTGACAACGATCGAAGATAAGTTGTTCTTTATTCTGTATTATTTGAAGACTTACCCACTGCAAGAAGTGTTGGGCTACTCCTTCAATATGTCCCAAGGGTTAGCCAATCGGTGGATACATCGCCTGTGTCCCGTTTTGCAGTCGAGCTTAAAAAGCATGGGACATTCCCCGGCCAGACTCCCCGAAGAGGTATTGGAACGCCTTTCGCATGAAATGCCGCAAGCGCTGGGCTTGGATGCGACAGAACGCCGTATCCAACGTCCGACTGACTTTGGGGTTCAGGAGGAATACTACAGTGGAAAAAAAATTCCATTCGGTGAAGAACAACATAATAGCAGGCTTAGAAGATCGTGAAATCAAATACTTGGGAGAAACACGACGCGGCAAAGACCATGACAAACGTATCGCGGATGAGGAAGGCGTGAAAGTGCCAGAAGGGTATGAGATTTACCGGGATTTGGGCTATCTGGGGCATAATTCGGGTGACGGGGCAGTTGTCCACCAACCCAAGAAAAAGCCACGAGGTAAACCCTTGAGTGATAAGGATAAAGCGCATAATCGTGCCATTTCTAGCATTCGGGTGGTCATTGAACATGTGAACAGCGGTATCAAACGGTGTCGGTGCGTCAAAGATATTTTCCGCAACTACGTGGAAGATTTTGATGATTTAGTGATGGAAATCGCTTGTGGTTTGCACAATTTACGCACTGCCATGCGAATCAAAAACTACTAAATTCATTTAACCATCAATAAGTTGAGATTTTGGAATAATGTCTAATAGTCCCAATAAAAAAACAGGCGACACTCAGGCCGCCCGTTAGTGCATAAATGCGTGGCCATGCCTTACATGTGAGCGATTACATTATCGCCGAATTCTGAACAAGCCACTTCTTCTGCCCCGTCAATCATGCGGGCAAAGTCAAAGGTCACGCGCTTAGAGGCAATCGCCCCCGCCGTACCGCTGTTAATCAAATCAGCCGCTTCTAACCAACCCATGTGACGCAACATCATTTCGGCTGACAATACGATCGAGCTAGGGTTAACTTGATCCAAACCGGCAAACTTTGGTGCCGTACCGTGAGTCGCTTCAAACATCGCGATGGTATCCGATAAGTTTGCACCGGGAGCAATACCAATGCCGCCCACTTGTGCAGCGAGTGCGTCAGACACGAAGTCACCGTTCAAGTTGAGAGTGGCGACCACCGAATAATCTTCCGGGTGCAGCAAAATTTGTTGCAAGAAATTATCCGCAATCACGTCTTTGACCATAATGTCTTTGCCATTCAACGGATTTTTCATGGAACACCACGGGCCGCCATCAATGTCTACCGCGCCGAACTCTTCTTTCGCCAGCTCATAGCCCCAGTTTTTGAACGCGCCTTCGGTAAACTTCATAATGTTACCTTTGTGCACCAGCGTCACGGAGTCATGATCGTTATCAATCGCGTATTGAATGGCTTTGCGAACTAACCGTTTCGTACCGTCACGCGAGACCGGCTTGATACCAATACCAGACGTTTCTGGGAAACGGATTTTGGTTACACCCATTTCGTTCATCAAAAAGTCGATGAGTTTTTTCGCTTCAGGCGATTCTGCCGCCCATTCAATTCCCGCGTAAATGTCTTCGGAGTTTTCGCGGAAAATCACCATGCTGGTTTTTTCTGGATGCTTAACCGGGCTAGGCACGCCCTCGTAATACCGAATCGGGCGCAAGCACACGTACAAATCTAGATCCTGACGCAGCTTAACGTTCAAAGAACGAATCCCGCCCCCGACCGGCGTGGTCAACGGGCCTTTGATAGACACCACGAATTCTTTGACAGCTTCAACCGTTTCATCCGGCAACCACACGTCTTCGCCGTAAATTTGTGTGGCTTTCTCACCGGCGTACACTTCCATCCAAGCAATTTTGCGCTCGCCACCGTAAGCTTTTTGTACGGCTGCATCGACGACCTTAATCATGACTGGGCTGATGTCAACCCCAATGCCATCCCCCTCAATGTACGGAATAATCGGGTTGTTCGGCACATTCAGGGAATAATCAGCGTTAGTGGTGATTTTCTCGCCTTGTGCGGGAACTTTGATATGTTGGTACATCAGTACTCTCTCCAATTTTTGGTGGTTGTCTCTCAATGCGTGGCGGGCATTATAAACAATTCCCGCACGCTTGGCATACACTCCTGAAACGTGTAACGATGGCGACTGCAAGAAGGAGGCCAAAAAAACATGAAACTTGCCACATTTAACCTCTACCAGTTTGCCGCTCACGGCTATTACTGGCATGACCATACCGAACACAACACTTTCAGCGCGGCTGAGTGGGAACAAAAACAGCACTGGATTAGCACACGCCTGCACCAAATGGATGCAGACATCGTGGGCTTTCAAGAAGTATTCAGTATTCCCGAACTTCAGCAACTGTGCTCAGCGGCGGGGTATCCACATTTTGTTCACGTTGACACTTCCGCTGTGCGTGACAATGATCCCTTGGTGTACCACAAGTCAGTGGTGGCATTGGCCTCGCGTTTTCCAATTGCAGCCATTCATCCAGTCGACATCGTTGCCTCAGTACGCGATGAATTGCCAATTCCTGACAACTTCCGATTTAGCCGCGCCCCCATCTGTGCCGATGTGCAAGTGCCTGATTTTGGAATTTTGACCGTCTACGTATCGCATCTAAAATCCAAGCGTCCCGCCACGTTGGATATGCATTACGCGGATACCGTGGAATGGCATCACCGCGTGGCGGATACCTTGAAACGTCTGTCGCGTGGCACGATCGCGTCGTTGCAGCAACGCGGCTTAGAAGCCACCCTGCTCTACCATCACATTGTGCGCCGCTTAGAACAAGATGCTGCTCACCCCATCGTGGTACTGGGGGATATGAATGACAGTGAAAACTCCATTCCCCTTGCCGCACTGACCATGCAAGAACGCATTTACGCCATTGGCGGCTTGGAAGCAGAACACTGGCCAGAAGGCATTGCCCCGTGGTTATACGCTTACCGCTTGGCAGATAGCTTCCGACTTGCCCCGAATATGCGGCAGCGGGTGCGCCCGTTTACCAAGATTCATCGCGGCACCGGCGGTGTACTTGACTATATCCTCGTCTCCAATGCGCTTAATCCTAAAAATACCGATGCCAAAGCTGAAGTGGCGCATTACGAAGTCTGGAATCAGCATTTGGAAACCGACGGGACTGCCGAACGCTTGCAGTCCGATCACGGGCAAGTGTGCGTGGAACTGCTGCCTTGTAATGCGCCCCCTGACTACGCCAATAGCATTCACCAACGCCACGCCCACAGCATTAAACACGTTGCTGATATTCTTACCCGACAGGATTTTGTGGCGTATGCCGGAGGCGTGTTCCAAGCGCGTGAACATTTCAAACAATGGGACAGCACCGCCAAATGGAAAAATTTCTGGTCATTCTTCTTCGACAATGAATACGGTTGGGTCACGTCGATTTACGGCACGGTTCCCATCAATGAGCTGTACCAGAAGCAACATCACAGCATCGAACACATTATCCCCCGCGACTTCTTAGACCGTTACTTTGCCTACAAAAACGCACCACGCCATGTTCGCAATGGGGCAAGCACCAACCCATTCAATTTCGCCCCCTCAGAACGCGGCTTGAATGCCAAACGCTCTAACTTCAATTTCGATTTGGACGGCGATAAAATTGTGCGGCCGTACAACCTCACCCTACACCCGGATAGTTTCAGCGCTGCCACGGGCTTTGATGCGGATCACGAATGGGTCATCCCGTCCAGTAACCGAGGTGACATCGCCCGTGCGCTGTTGTATATGTTGCTGGTATACGAAATCGACGAACTTTATAATCGCCACATTGCGACTCTGGTACACTGGGCAAAGGTAGACAGCCCCAGTGCGTGGGAGCTGGCTTACAATAACTGGGTACATTCCCGCTTGGGTATCCGAAATCCGTTTATTGATACACCTGAAAATGCATTACAATTGCTGAATAATCGTGACCTGCTGGCTTCTATTGAATACCGGCAATAACGCGAGATCATGCTAATATGCCATAATTTGTTGAATTGCCCGCTTTGAGGATAAAGAATCACATGACTATACGCAAAAAAGCGTCGGTATTGTTAATCGCTGGTTTGTTTGCCAGCACATTTGCTGTACAAGCCGCTGAAATCATTCAAGTTGAAACCGCAGGCGCTCGTTCGCAATCGGTCTTGGGTAGCACCGTTATTCCGTACAAAGAAGTGACCTTGAGCGCCCAGATCCCCGGTGTGGTGAAATACGTGGCGGGTGCAGTGGGTACTAATCTGACCGAAGGCGCGGTTGTCTTCAAGATTGACGAAGCCCAACTGACCGCAAAACGTAACGCGGTAGTGGCGCAAATATCCATCGCCCAAGCTGGCGTACAAAACGCGCAAGCTCAATACTACCGTGAACTGACCTCCCCGCGTAGCAAAGACGTCGGCGCAATGCCCGGTTTTGGAATGCCTTCCATGTTTGACCGCATGGCAGTCCGACCATTTGCGGAATCGTTCATGGGCGGTTATGACTCTGACACCATCCGTCAAGGCGATTTAACCAATGCCATGTCAGCGGTTTCGCAAGCACAAGGCCAGCTCCAACAAGCCATGTCGCAGTTGCAGGAAATTGATTCTGCCTTGCGCGATGCCAGCGCCCTCGCCCCCTTTGAAGGCATTATTCTCGAAAAAATGGTGGAAGTCGGCGATACCGTGCAACCCGGTCAACCGCTGGTTAAATACGGCTACGTCAAATACAAACGTTTGCAAGCGGATGTGCCTTCCGGTCTAGTCGGCAATTTGAGCAAAGACATGCTATTACCGGCACGCATTGACGGCAGTACCGACACCTCGGTACGGGTTTCCGAAATTTACCCTATCGCCGATCCTAGCCGCCACACAGTCACGGTGAAGTTTGATATTCCGATGGAAATCACCACTGCACCGGGGATGTACGCGGAAATTTATGTGCCTGAAAACAAAAAAGGCGGCAGCCAAGTTACCGTCATTCCACGCTCTGCCTTAATGAAAGGCAGCAGTTTACCGGGTGTTTTGGTGGTTAAAGACGACAATACCTCGGAATTGCGCATGGTACGTTTGGGTGCAGAGCAGAATGGCGGTAGCAAAGTAGCCGTTATTTCGGGTTTGAATTCGGGCGAAAAAATCATTAACAACCCACCTGCGGGTGTTACATCCGGTTGGATGCCGACTACTGTTAATCCAGCACCAGCTCCGGCTCCTACCCCGACAGCAAAATAATTATAAAAACAAACCTCCCCCAACCTCCCCCTATCAGGGGAGGAACGCGGATAAACTGTGGTCTTACATGAGATTAGACACCACCTATACGGTCAACACGCCTGAAGGCATCGCTTTAGAACTATCACCCGCAGGCCCCGCCCCACGTTTATGGGCATGGTTGGTGGATTTATTGCTACGTGGCCTAATCAGCTTATTATTATTTGCCGCACTTGCGCTGCTCGGTGAAATGGGGATAGGCATTGCCCTCATCCTCACGTTTTTACTGGAATGGTTTTACCCCGTCTATTTTGAATTGCGCCATCAAGGGCAAACGCCTGGCAAAAAAATGCTGGATATTTACGTCGCACAAGCCGATGCCAGCCCGATTACCTTTTCAGCTTCTTTAGTCCGAAACCTATTGCGCGTCGTGGATTTTCTGCCTCTGTTTTATGGGTTTGGATTTGCCAGCATGTTGCTGAATCAGCGCTTTCAACGCCTTGGGGATTTAGCCGCGAATACCGTGGTATTGCATAAAATCTCCTCCAATGGCTACAGCACAGCTTTGAACGTGGAAGCAATACGCCCAACAGTCCCCCTGACCCTGCCCGAACAACAAGCCATTATGCTGTTCGCACAACGCAGCCACACGTTGACGCCAGCGCGTTTGGATGAACTGGCACAAATGACTGATGCGCTGGTCGCAAAACAACCCAAGCCCACGCAGTATTTACAAGGCATTGCCCACTGGCTAACCGGCGGAGGCAGAATATGAAGCAAGAACAATTCATCAGCCAATACCAAGCGCAGTGGGAACAAATGCGTGCATGGCTGGATTACCAGCAAATACCTAAAAGACAGCGCACACGTGACGCACTCAGTGAACCCACGCTGGATTTTCCCGCTGCCTACCGTCAACTGTGCCATCAGTTAGCGCTGGCACAATCACGCATGTATAGCCCCCTGTTGATTGCGCAACTCAACGATTTGGTAACACGCGGGCATCACTGTCTGTATACCTCAAGGCTGCATTTCACGCATCGATTTATTCAGTTCTATTTACAAGATTTACCGCAATTGGTGCGGCGCGAATGGCAAGCGCTGTTGCTGGCGGGAATGCTGTTTTTTGGCAGTTTATTGGCGATGCTAATTGCCATTCAAATCGAACCCGAACTGGTGTATTCGGTGCTGGATGGCGCAACCGTCGCCAATATGGAAGACATGTATGACCCGCAACGCGATTCACGCTTTGGGCGCGAACGCGAAGCCGATAGCGATGTGTACATGTTCGGATTTTACATTAAAAACAATACCGGCATTGGCTTTCAAGTGTTTGCAGGCGGGTTACTGTACGGCTTAGGCAGCGTGTTCTTTTTATTGTTCAATGGTTTATACATTGGCGCGGCAGCGGGGCATTTGACCCAAATCGGTTATATCGAAACCTTTTGGGGGTTTGTAGCCGGGCATAGCGCCTTCGAGTTGACCGCGATTGTATTATCGGGTGCAGCAGGGTTTAAATTGGCAGCCGCATTGATTATGCCGGGGCGCAAAGCGCGATCACTGGCATTACGCGACAATGCACAACAGGCGATCCTGATCATTTACGGCGCGGTAACACTATTCATTATGGCGGCGTTTGTGGAAGCATTTTGGTCGTCGCAAACTTGGATTCCGGTGCTGGTCAAATACGCTGTGGGCATTAGCCTGTGGTTGCTGGTCATTGGGTATTTTTTGTTATTAGGGCGGGAGGCAGCAGTGGATGAAACTTGACGAGTTGACCGCCAATATCCGGCTGCGCTCTCCCTGGGAAGCGGTTGATCTGGGTTTTGCCTTGGTACAACACCATGCGCGATGGATTTTTCCGGCGTGGGCATTGTTGCTGGGAAGTTTCGCGCTGATTTTGTGGGTGCTCACGCCGGATGCTTACAAAACCTGGCTGCTGTTGGTGTTACTGTGGTGCAAACCGCTGTATGACCGGGTGTTACTGCATATTCTCAGCCACCAGATGTTTAATCAGCGCTTATCCACAGCGGCGATAATTAGTGCATTGCCCTACTTAATTCGACAGACAGGCTTAATAAGCGAATTAACTTGGCGACGGTTTTCACTGTCACGGGGCTTTAATCTGTCTATCTGGCAATTGGAGCAATTACGCGGCAAAGCACGCGCAGAACGGCAACATCTGTTGCACTTACAAACGCATTCACACGCGATTGGGTTAACAATTGTGTGCTTACAACTGCAATGGGTGATAGTTGTCAGTTTGTATGTGCTGATTTTGCTGTTTGACCCAACAGAGAACGATAGTGTCTGGAATTTCATGAATGACTCGCAATATTGGAGCGATTTATTGCGTTTTCTGCTACTCACCCTAGCCGTTTTGATTATTGAACCTTTTTTTGTAGCCGCCAATTTCAGCTTATACCTTAATCGCCGCACTCAGTTGGAGGCATGGGATATTGAAATCGCTTTCCGCAATCTAGGAACGCGCTTGAATCAATTGTCATCTACACCGCTAAGCCTATTGCTGGCAGGTGTAATGCTAATCGGTTTACCAGCATTCACGCCGCAAACCGCCTGGGCGAATGCGACTACCAACGGCGAATACCTCGCACCGGAACGCTTACCGCCGGAAGAAGCCGCCGCTCAAATCAACGAAGTGATGCAACGCGAGGAACTCGTCGGAATGCGCACGCAATACCAATGGGTATTACGCAATCCAAAGGAAGACACAGCGGAAGACCCCATCGAAATCGCCAAATCCCTGCAAGTGCTGTTTGCTAACATCACCAAACTCGCCTTGTGGATCGCAGTTATCGCCTTATTGATCATGGCATTCGTGTACCGTAAGCAAATCTTGGCTCTGCTAAAACGCACGCGCCGCAAAACGCCCGCAGTCACGCCCCCTGATATACTGTTTGGCATGGATATTCGCCCCGAATCCTTACCCGATGACATTGCGACTGCCAGCCAACGCTTATGGGAATCCGGTCAGCAGCGCGAAGCACTCAGCCTATTGTATCGCGGCGCATTAATGCGTTTAACCCGCCATGATCACCTCAATGTGCAGGCCAGCCATACCGAGGGCGACATTCTACGTTTAGCCCAACCGCACCTGAACACTGAACGACTGGCATGGTTACAAG
>NZ_CP053483.1 GCF_016772315.1 Thiothrix subterranea
GGGCATGACTGGGAGATTGAGCAACAGCAGGCCGCTAAGACCGCAGAAAAGATACAAACACCAACAGTCACCCTACTGGAATTGAATTCTTTGGCTGATGACATCCGCGCCTTACAGCGCAATTCAAAACTGACCAACAGCCCTGAACTCTGGCAACAAGCGGAAGTATTGAAGGCTGAATATGCCCGGAAGCGGGAAATTTACGATGTAGAAAACACCAATGAAGAGGAGGAAGTAGTAACCACGTAAAACTGAAAATTAGTCGCCCTACCCCAGTGTTACTAGCACCGAGGCAGGACTTCACTTTCAACCTGTATTGGAGATTGAAAATGCAAACGCATGATAGCAACCTGCGCCCGTCCGTGCGCAATAATAAACCGGATTCACGCCCCAGCACTGCGCCTATGGATAAAACTGTATCCGAAGACCAGCACTCTACCCCGTTCCCCACGTCCGGGAACAACTTCCGCACCCTCTCACCGCTGGAATGTGCCGCCTTCGCACTTGCCCAGCTCTACCTCGACGATCCCGAAAACTTGGCGGCTGACTATGCCGTTGCGCTGGCTGAGTTCGAGCGGCTGCAAGGCGTGGAAAAGTGTACCTGTACGGTAGCGACTGACGCGGCGGCGGGTGACGGCACGTAAGGCAAGCGGGTAGGGCAGTGTGGCTACGGCTGCAATGTCCTACCATCATATTAATATGATAACGGTGTTTTTTTAATATTAAACTAATAGCAAATAGATGGTAAAACACTATGAGTAAGCTAGTCTGCGGCAGTGTTCTTTGCAAGCTGGTAAGCATCAAAAAATTAGTGTTGCTGATAAGCTATGCAGATTAACTATCACAGGGTACACTCAGGATGGGACATGACAGCTAGTCTGGCTTAATTTGATTTTTAACTAATAATTAGACTTTTCTATAAACAATGGGGATTTTGCAAATGAAAAACAGGATAATGTTTAAAACCATAGTTGGATTGGTTTCTGTGGCTGCTACTAGCAACATATTCGCGGGGACACTTACCATGAAAGATTATTCGGCTCATACAGATTGGCTGAATAACAAGGGGAAACTAATTATAGTCCAATTAAAATATGATCAATATTCACAACCAACAGAATATACATGTGGTCCAACAAATATAGCTGCTTATATGGATTATGAACTGAAGAAAGCTGGAGTTAACTTAGATTATACCAAAGGGATAATGGATATGAATAGTTATACAGACACTAATAAGGATAAATCAGTAACTCCTGATGAACTAAAATCATATCTCTCAAATTTAATAGCAACAAATAATTATTATTACAAGAAAAAGATACCACAAAAGATGTATGAACTAAAATATGAGACAACAGATATTGCTCTTAGCGATATACATAATAGGCTTTCTACTAGGAAAGCATCTACTTTTTTGTATGGGAATACATTCAGAGCAGCACAAGCCAATATTGCAGGATCACATTACTATACACTCAGGGGAAGTGTGCAATGTAATGTCCAAGATTGTGGATATAACTTTAATGGGATATATATCCATGATTCGGTCTATAATTCAAAATCATTTCCTGATAGAAAAAAATATCCAGATGTTATTCCACCTCAAACAGCGGTTGGAAGTGGTGATCTTGCTAATAATTTTTGGCTAAAAACCGGAGCACCATTTTACCAACCGTGGAATAGAAGACATATATCTCTTATTACTTCAAATTAACATAACATAAAAGATCTAGAAGCCACTTTTTGACAAAGTGGCTTCTAATTTACTTTCAGAGACAAAGAGTTTTCATGAAAAAATATTTCTTTATTATTGGACTGATAATAATTTCATTGATTATTTATTTTTTGTTTACTAACAAAAAGGATGATCACGACACTAAGAAAATATATCAAGACAAACAATCTATTCCCCTTGTAAATCATGAGAAAATGTCAGAGATAGAGTATAATGTTCTTAATTCAAAGCCAAAAGAAAAGAATAATCCAAATTCAGTTATTGAAGTGAAAGATCAAACATTAAATTTTGCACGATCAGTTTTGAATATTAATAACATAGATCATCAAGCTGAATTGTACGCATTTAATTTTATAGATAAAAAAATGGTTAAAGTGATAGTGCAATTTTCAGATGGAAAGGTTAACTCCGTCATAAGTGGTCAGGATCAACAAGGGGATTTTGTAATTGATAATGGAAGAGTTGTTCTTGATAAGAATTGGAGTAATTACCCCCCTCTAACCTATGATGAGGCTTTTACAAAAATTATATCAAATAATTCTGAGGCGCAATATGGAGAAGGCAATCTCTACTATCTTAATACATCTAGTGTTTTTTATTATAAATTTCCTTCTGGTAAAATGGATTATTATGTGAATGTGGAAGATGGAGAAGTCATTAGTTACGCCGATGCAATGAAAACTTTTAAAGAAAGTGATGCCTTTATTAAATTATTGTATTCAATAAATAACGATGGGACAGTTAGTATAAACGAAGAATTCTCTAAAAAGCATTTAAACCATAATGAAATCAAAGATGCTCAATTGTCTATAAGTGATATTAATCAAAAGATACTCGCTGGCGAAGTCAGCTTGGATGAAAACTTCCAATTCAAAAATAAACCTTCGATGGAGGTCTCACCTATTAATCCCACTTCAACTAATCCAATTATTCTTCCACTTCCTAATAGTGAGATTCAATATACGCCATGAGACTAATCATAGCTATAATCCTATTAGTAATTTCTTCATCTGCATTTTGCGAAATTGCAGATCGTGTTGTCGTCAGCAAATCCAACAAAATGCTGTACCTTTATAAAGAAGGTAAGGTGTTTGCGTCTTATCCAGTTGCTTTTGGCAGCGCCCCAGCAGGACACAAAGAAAAAGAAGGCGATGGTCGTACACCAGAAGGTATTTACACAATAGACTTCAAAAAAGAAAATTCAGCCTATTACAAAGCACTTCATGTCTCATATCCGAATCCCAAGGACATTGAGCAAGCTAAAATCAGTGGCGTTTCTTCTGGTGGAGACATCATGATTCATGGTCAGAAAAATGGTTTTGGTTGGGCTGCTTTTATAGTTCAGCGTTTCAACTGGACAAAGGGGTGTGTAGCTCTTGCCAATGAAAATATGGAACAAGTGTGGCAATCGGTTAACGAGGGAACAGCAATTGAAATTCAACCATAGGTGAATAACTCTGCGTTACGTTACCCCTCCAAGCCGCCGATAGTCAGACCATGTTCCACCGCCCGATAAACCGCCATATTAATCACGGCGGCGCGTGACTGCCCCATCTTCTCCGCCAGCGCGTCCACTTTGGCAAGCAGGGCGGGGGTCATGGTCAGGCTGATCTGCTGTTTGTTGCCCTTCTTCACGCCCTTGGTTGCCGTGCCGGAATCGGGCGCACCTGCGATAAAATCAGCGGTGGCGGCTTCTTGCTGGGTGGTTTTTGGCTTTGCTTTTGTAATCGTCATTTTCACTCATCCTGATACGTTTTTAACTGTGTTTCACTATTGCTTTAATATTAAAACAATGCTGAAACAATATGATTGAGTTCTTCAATCGCCTTGGCATCTTTGGGGCTGAGTTCCAGCACTGCCAGCCCTTGGCCTGCGGCATTGGCAAACGCCTTGCGCCTGCGGATCGGGGTAGGGAGGTATTCAAACTGCGGAACATCTGCCACCGCTGCGGCGGCTTCGCTGTTGTCGGTGGAAGTCGTGCCGGGGTCGGCACAATTCAGCACCGCATACACCCGTAAGCCATCGCGCACACTCCGCGCCTCGTCCACCAGTGCGGCAATGTCATTCAACGCCCACACGTCATAGCTGCGCGGCTGGAAGGGGACAAGCAACACATCCGACAGCACCAGTGCCGCCCGGAGTGCGGTCGAATCGCGCCCGCCAGCGTCAATGATGATGTCATCGTATTTTTTGCCCTGCTGCTGCACCTGCCCACGCAATACCGGGCCATCGGCGTATTGGGAACAAGCTATGCCAGGAAGGATACCCGCATCGGCGCGGATGCTGATTGCCATTTGTGCCGTGCCTTGGCGGTCGGCATCGACGAGCCACACGTCACGGCCTGCGAGGGCGCGGGCTATGGCGATGTTGACCGCCAGCGTGGTTTTGCCCACCCCGCCTTTGGTGTTGCCTACTGTTAATATCATATTTCACCGTTTTTAATATTAAAACCGTATCATAACGATAGTAGGATGATAGTCTATATCAGGAAGTTTGTCGCGCCAGTGGTGTGACTTTTAGGGCAGGGTAGGCGGCTGCAACTCGCGCTGATGGCGTACACCCAACACCACCAGCGCATCCCCCGCATAACGGTAGGCGGCAATGTAGCCGTCTTTGCCGAAGGGAATCACTAGCTCGCGGTAGTCTTCCGGTCGGTCTTCCACCGTATGGCCTAGCTCCGGGTGCTGTTCCAGTGCCTGCAACCCTCGCATGATCTTGACCACGGCACGGCGGGCGGCTGGTAGGTTCTTGGCGCGTAAAAATGCCCGTAACCGCTCTAAGTCCAGCAGGGCGGTATGGCTAAAAATTAATGATGGCATTTTGGGGTCTGGGCTTCGCTATCAGTGAACCATGTTTCCATCCAAGCAAACACTTCTTTGCCGGTGACGTGTAAGCCGGTGTCTTGGTAGTCATCCCACGCGGTTTGCATTTCGTCGCGGAACTGCGCCAATTGTTCCTCACGCTCCAAATACTGGCGGATGGCTTCTTGCATCAGCCAATGGGTGGAACGCTGGCGCGAGGTTGCCAAGCGTTGCAGACGGGTTTTGGTGTCCATGTCCAGCTTGATAGAAGTTGGCATGGGGGTGTTCATTGCGGCTTGTGCCATGTTGATTGTCCTCAGTAGTAAGAGGTAGTAATCAGTAGTCTAACACTGTGGGGCAAATCGAGAAAGCTGGAAAATCAGGCGGGCGGGTGGATACGGTTTTATCCACTCTTGGTTATCCGCCAATTCCACAACTGTTCCACCAACTCCCGCCGCGCTATCTCCTCGATGGCATACTTCCGCGCATACTGGCTGATGTGGCTTCCCCCCGGCACGTTCTCCCCCAACTTGTCGGTCAAGGTGGCTTGTAGCCACTGCTGCACGGTGGAATGGTAGTCTGCCCGATCCGGGGTCAAACCAAACGACATGGCGATAAGCTCGGATAGTATTTTATCCAATGTTACGGTTGTCCTGCGTCCCCGGAAACGGATGTGGTAGCGGTCTTGAAACTGGCTGGTATCGGTCATGCGGTTATCCTCCTGATTGTGGATATAATTATATCCTTCATTGCATCAGGATACAACTATATCCACCCATCCAGCACCGTGATGTTATCCCCAAAAACCGGGGATAACCTTGTGAAAAAGCCGCGTAAGTCACTGATGCTGCATGGACTTACGGGGAAGATTAAAAAATAACCATATCCAGAACAACTGATAAAAAGTCAGATGCTCCGCCACCCCTCAGCGCATGAAGGCAATCACGGGAATAACCTCCTGCGGAACACGCCCGGTAGCTACTAACAACTTACGCCAAACCCCATACGGCGGGCTATCGCTGCCATCCCGATAGGCACGGATGCGGCGTTCTGCATTGTTGCCACGCATCCCCAACCACTCCGCTAACGCCTTATCCGTCTGGTACGGTGAATGGCGTTTGAACTGCTCTATGTAAGCATTCGCAATGTCCGGGTGTGGAGGCTTCCAACGTCCTTCTGGCAACAAGTGTTCAGTGCTGTACTGGGTTTCATCTATCGCCAAATCCTGCACCACGGGCGCGGCTAGGTTCTGTTCTAGCTGCCGGATCGCCTCCTTAGTCCCCTGTTCAAAGATGAAGCGTTTTTGCGCCTCGATGCTGGGTATTTTTATTTCCATTGTCGCCTCTCTCAAAAAGGGAGAGGGGCGGTAGCCCCTCACCTCTTAAACTGCCAATAGCGCAATATTGCGCACGTCTTCGGCGCGGATATGCACCAGTGCCAGCGTGCCATGAGCCAGCGGCTGCCATTGCCCAATCTGGTGAAAATTCATAAACACATAATACAGGTAGTCAGGCAGTATAAGCCCGGTTTGCTCGACACGAATACCGATATGGTAAGGGGAAAAAGTGCGGGTAGGTTGCCCGATGGTTTCCAGTGAACCCCGGCGGACTAACCAAAAATCAGCAGCGGCAAAATCAAGGCGAATGGTCGCCACGTCTTTCAGTCTCATGGTGTAGCCTCACAACATAACTAACCTGCTGAAACCAGTGGCTTTCTGTATGCTGTAGACCTAAATTATATTAAAAATCATAGACTTAAACCATAAAAGACCGACATAAGGTACTGATTTTCTGAACAATTTCTGAGTAATAAGCAGCCTTTCCCCGTCAACTATCGCCCATCGGCTTACTTGCCGTTGGGCGGTGGTTGCACGGCACGACCCTAAATAAACTGGTGCGGGTGTTTCTGCCGCTGCGGGCTTTTACCGGAAACCGCCACCTTTCCCCCACCCGCGCAACTGCTTAAAAAACAGGCGGCAGAAACGCTTGCAAAACCTCTTCTCTTTTTCTTGCCGCGCAGCGGCACAACCAACCGCGTAGCGGCCTTGAGGGAGGCGGCGCACGGCACGTATCGAAGCCGGGAAAGCACCCCGCCGACATTGTGGAAGGCTGGCGACGCTGAAGCCAAGACCCGCAGCCACCGAAGCCGTGACCATTGACCGCGCTGCCGCGTGTGCGGCGTAGCCGGACAATAACGCGGTAGCAATAGCGGTGAATGGGCATGGCGTAGGTGAGCGTAGGGGCTTGAGCGTAAGCGGCGACAGACTGGAGCAATCACAGCCTAACCGGGCGCGTCTTGCGGGCGGGCAACCGCTCGCGCTTTCCCCAGCCTGAGCGAAGCTGAGGCGATCTTGCCGCTTGCGGCACAAACACCCCGCGTAGCGACCGCACAGAACCCCGCTCAACGAAGTGGGTCGGGGGACACTGCCAGCCAACTTTTGCATAATCTGAATTAGGCGCAGTGGGGCGAAGCCCTGAGCGTAGCGAACCCGCAGGGCATTGCGCCTAATTGTTCAAGATTATGTAAAAATTGGCTAACCTCAACGGATTTGCATAAGCCGCTTGCGGCGTTGCAAAGGAACATCGCTGTGCGACCACGCCGCCACTGGAAGTGACAAACACGAACGCTTGCGGCCTTTTCTTTACTCACCTTTGCCACACGGTAACGCCAGAAAAGAGGCACGACCTACACGCTAGAGCGCGACAGCACCGACGGGCTGGCACGGGCAAACGCTACGGAGCGCGGACGTTCGGCGGCTTCCACCCGCTTTCCCCCTAATAAATCCCCGAAGTCAGCACAGCAGCAATGACCAGGAACAAAACAACAGTGGCAGCAGCAACCAGCACCGCCAGCGCGAAAGAAAGGCGGTTAAAACTCATCAGTGGCGCGTTCCGTTATCGCTCATTACCATGCGTTTCAGAGTCAGTACGTGTGCTTGGTGTTTGGCTTCCAGCAGATCCCGCAGCACATCCAAATCATTCAGGGCATCCACCACATCACGTTCCCACAATTCCGTTACCGCACGTTTCAGCCAGTGGCTTGCTGCCGGGTCGGTGGTAATGGTCTGTACGCTGTTTTCTAGTGCTTTCAATTGTTGTTCCAAACTGCCATATCCTTGTTGTGTTTCGCTCATGGTGTGGTTTCTGTTGCCTTGGGCTTGGCTTTGGGTTTCTTCTTGTTCAGCCCTTCCCGTTCCAGCCAGTTGTACAGCGTGGACTTGGAGCAATCTACCAGTTTGGCAATGGCACGTTTGCTGATGTCTTTGGCAAGGTAGCGTTTGATTTCTTCACGGTGGGCATCCAGTTTCACCGTTTCTGCCCTGCCCTTCGGTCTACCCAAGGTCATACCATCGGCTTTGCGTTTCGCCAGTGCTTCTTTGGTACGCAGGGAAATAAATTCACGCTCGATCTCTGCCGCCAGCCCCAACACGGTAGCGGTGATTTTCGAGTTCATGGAGTCATCAAAGCGCATCCGCTGCTTGGCAACGTGAACATGAAAGTTGGTGGTGGTGGCATGTTCCAGCATTTCCAACACCTGCAAGGTACTCCGGGCCATCCGCGAGATTTCCGCAAAGATCACGGTATCCCCCGGCTGCATGGTTTTCAGCAGCAAGTCACCAATGCGCCGTTCTCGCCATTTCACTTTACCGCTTACCGAGTCCTCCACGAACTGTACGCCCGTGATGCCGTTCTGGTTGGCGTACTCCAAAATTCCGTGGCGTTGGTTGTCCAAATCCTGTTGGTCAGTGCTGACGCGCAAGTAAGCGTAATTTGCCATGTTCCATCCCTCTGTCCAGCGAAAACCTATGTCTTGTTTCTTCGATACTTTTATAGTACAAAACAAACCACTTCGTTTAAGCCATATTGGGCTTGATTAAACGAGCGTTTTCTATATACCATTTTATAGATTGATTTTATCACAAGAATGAAATAAATTTTTACCCCCTAACGTTCCGCGATTTTGAACGCTCGTTTGAGCCTGAAAAACCGCAATTTAGCAAGGCATAATGCGGACTCCGCCCTTTTTCTTTACCCCCTAGCGTTTTTTTGGGGTGAGGGTCGGTTTGTCCAAAAATAACAAGCGACTGATAAGCGACAATAAGCATGGAATTTCTGAAAATTCACCGCAGCAAGTCACAGGTACGTGCTGATGGTAGCCCCTATGCCGTTCCGTTGTACGTCACCAAAACGCACCGCAAGGGAACCGTCATTAGCGAAGAAGCGATTTCCACCAAACGCCCGATCTTGGTAACGGGTGCGCACGACTCCGGCAAGTCAAAATGGGTGGAACGCCTGCACGAACACGCAGGGGAAATCTGGGGTACGAAGTCGAAAACCGCCCCGCTCTACCTCGACACCTTGCGCCCGTTGGTGGCGTGGAGTGACGAACCCGACCTAGAAAAGTGGTGGGAAGGCAAACGCCTTGAAGAAGAAAAAACCGATATAAATAACGCTCGCGCCCCGTGGAAGTCGATTAAACAATACGCCCGTGCCGAAGCCCTGCCCGATTACTGCAAGGATACTGGCGCGGTGCTGTTCATTGACGATGCCCACAAGCTGGCAGGTCGTAAGCTCCAGATTGCTCGTAAGTGCGTACTTTCCTCACGCCTGTTTGTCATTGCCGCCAGCGAAGAGCAACGGATGCCGCCTAACCTGCGCACGGTCGTGATGCGCCGTGATCCGCAAATATTCAGACTCAACTCGGAAGTTTCTTATGATGCAACCAACATTTTCATGTGGGCGTTTCTTGTCGCCTGTCTCGCGGCTGGCTGGTTTGAAGCCGCAATGGTACTGGGTGGGCTTAAAATGCTTGGCTCTGGTCGCCGTGCTGCTCGTTCCGATTAGCGCCAGTGCCGCCGATGAAACCGCCGACTACGACGCGGTGAAAGCCGAAACTCTGCGCTTGGCAGGTGTCGCCCCTGCGGGTGAGGATACCAAAGTATCCAGCGATACCGCCCCGGCATGGTGGCCTTGGAAAGGTGGTGAAGCGGAAAAGCCGCCAGAACCCAAAGTCTACAAAACACCGACAATGGTAGATGACGGGCTGGACTACCACGATAAACCTGCTGCGATTGTGCAAGCCCCTGCGCTGGATGCCGACGCAATTTACAAGTCGGTATTGGGCTGTTACCCCGAAAAGAGCAAGTTCGATATTGACGTGGATCTACGCGCCTCGATTCGTTCCAGTGACGTGCTAGACCTGGAAGACACCGCCACCGGCTTGGGCAAATCCTACGTCGGAATCGTCGCCAAAATGCCGCTTTACTCCGGGAAAGAACTCGACCGCGAGAAAGAGCGCGAATACATGCGCCGTAAAGACACTGCAAAGGCCGTGGCGGACTTCGTGACCGCTATTGCAGGGCGTAACCATGCTGTGCGCGAACTCGCCTTATATCGCAGCCTAGAGGCTCGTAGCGCGGTGCGGGTACAACAGGGCGTAACCGAAGCTGCCGAACAGGTCGGTTACTTGGAAAAAGTTGCCAGCTCGCAAGAAAAGCTCATCAGCGAAGAAGCCAAGATCATGGAAAGCCGCTTGCTACTGTCGGGGATGTGTGACCCGAAGAACGCGGAAACCATAGGTGGATGGCTCAAGAAGGTTTCAGCCGCACCCAAGGGGGAAGAATGAAATGGATTAATCATATCGCCATAGCCGGGGCAACCACGGCACTGGTGAACCCTGCCCTTGTGCCTGTTGCCTTGCTTGGTTCGACAGCTCCCGACTGGCTGGAGTGGGTACTGAATAAGTTTGGTCATCAGGTACGTCATCGCACATTGACCCACATCATGCTGTATTGGATTGGGGCGTTGGCGTTCACGCTGTTGGTGTGGGATTTCCACGGGATTCTTGCGGCATTCGCTTGGGGTGGCTTGTCGCACGTTCTCGCGGATTCGTTCACGGTATCGGGTGTACCTTTCTCGCCGTTGTCTGATCGCCGTTTCCACCTGTTCGGTGGCAGGCTGCGCACTGGCGACAATGGGGAATACATGGTTGCTTGGGGCATCGTGGGTGTGTGCGTGGTGCTGGCGATGATGTTTAAGCCGCATGGCGGAGCGGGGTGGTATCCGTTCTTTCCTGATTGGAGTGGGATGTATCAGGATGGGGTGGTGGATGCGAAGGAGTGGAAGGACAACAGGCTCAAGTTCTTTTGAGCTGCCCTTTTCCCTTCCCTGCGAAGCAAAAAAACGACAAACAAACCTGATTTCTAGGGTATCGGGGGTGGTGGTGGGTCGTGCGCGTATGTTTGTTTGTTTTATTGTTTATATGTTTAATATGTTTGTAGGCATTTTTTTCTATTTAATATCATATGGTTGCAAGATTTTTCGTTAGGATTTTGTTGTCAATCGTTAGGATTTTGTTGTCAATCGTTAGGATTTTGTTGTCAATCGTTAGGATTTTGTTGTCAATCGTTAGGATTTTGTTGTCAATCGTTAGGATTTTGTTGTCAATCGTTAGGATTTCGGGGTATTCTCTGTCGAATGCTAAAGAATCCCCTGTTCTTTGGTACAAGCACTCAAGCAACACAACAAAATCCTAGCCCTTCAACCATATTTTGACTTAACGGCAGATGACTAAAGTATCAGCAAGGAAGAAAAGTAAGCCATCCTCAGCGATTGTCACGCAGTCGAATGAGCTTGTATCCGCCCGTTACGGTCTGCCCTTGGGTGAGATGCGTTTGTTGTTCACGGTGATTTCCAAGGTACAGCCAGACGATACCAAGCTGACGGTGTACCATATCCCCGTTGCGGAATTCGCTGATTTTTTGGGTGTGGCACGGGGTTCGGCTTACGCCGAAATGAAAAACATCACCAAGTCTCTTGTGACCCGCTACGTTGAAATTAAATCACCGGGTTGTCTGACGCAAACAACTTGGGTTGCCCAAGCAAAATACATTGATGGAACGGGAATGGTAGATGTGCAACTAAGCGAAGCCATGATTCCCCACTTGCTCCAGCTTAAAAACGGAAACTTCACGCAATGTAAACTAGCCATGCTATTGAGCTTTAAAAGCCAGTACACACTACGCTTGTACATGTTGCTGAAACAGAAACGTGACCATAACCCCCGTGCCAAGGAATACCAATTTGAAATAAGTGAATTGC
This sequence comes from Thiothrix subterranea, assembly GCF_016772315.1. Taxonomy (NCBI): domain Bacteria; kingdom Pseudomonadati; phylum Pseudomonadota; class Gammaproteobacteria; order Thiotrichales; family Thiotrichaceae; genus Thiothrix; species Thiothrix subterranea. Next base: position 11,640 of record NZ_CP053483.1, read on the forward strand.
GTAAACAACTTGGTTTGAGCATAGAAGAAGACAAGGCAAGAAAAACGGTTGCGGTGGAACTGTATGCTGAATATAAAAACCTCAAGGCATGGGTTCTTAACCCTGCTAAAAAAGAAATGGATGCAAAATCTGATATTGGCTTTGAATACGAAGAAATCAGACACGGGCGGCGTGTTGCCTCTATCAATTTCCGAGTATTCAACATTCCTCGCGCTGGAATGTTGCCAACTGAGTTAGCCGCCGAAGAACAGTTAAGCCTTGATCTAATCTCTAAATCTGGTGCGGATTTAGATCTTGTTGAAACCCTGCTGTCATTTGTTCCCGATCAGCACCGCGCAAAGAAGGGAGTACGGGCAACCATTGAAGCGGCTGAAAAGCAACACGGCTTTGATTACGTCAAGCGCAATATCCTGTACAGCAACGCTCATGCCGCGAAAAACTACGCTGGTTACTTGAACGGGGCGTTGGCTATCGACTAT
>NZ_CP053484.1 GCF_016772315.1 Thiothrix subterranea
GGATTTTTGGCTAATCATAAGAATGAAACCACACACTACGTTTGCGCTGGTGGCGATTGCTGCCGTTATCTCACTGGCTGGTTGCCAGCTTAAAGAAGATTCGATGAACTACTTCCAGAACGAATCTGAGGTGATGATCATCAAGGGCGAGAACCACGATCTAAACATTGAGAACCGTCTTGACCGGGTGTCGCTGTATGGGAGTGTGGATATTACCCACGATAGGGCAGGGCTGGAGCAGGCGTTGCGGCTGAAAGGGGTGGTGGATGGTATGGTGGCGGTGTTGAGTGAAGAGCAGGAGAAAGGGGGGCTACCTGATAAAGTTGAGTCTACTGTTGTGGGTGTGACTGGTAATTCGTTCGATGACCACAGGTAAGCCTATAAAAAGGATTTGTGCTATTGTGTGGTTTTTACTCTTGTCGTGATGTAATGTAACAAAATGTATGGGGCTACAGTGCTGTATTCCTCAGATAAAGCGTGTGTTTACATGGAGTGGGGCTGATTTGTCAGAATTTTTAGGCATAGTTGTTAGCTTAATCGGTATTTTCATTCCGATCATTGAGCTTTTCCTAAAGAAAAGCTCAGGAACAGGCGACGGTGAACCATCGGTAGTTAATATAACTCAATACTTCTTTGGTGGAGCTAATCAAAGAGGTAGAAGAAACAATACAGAGAAAAACATTGATCGTGTTGTTGATTTAATTAGAAAAGATTATAATTTTCTTGTGAGTTCCACACCGATTATATTTGCCATGTCTATAGTGTTTTCCATTGGTACTTTTGCAGTACAGGAAATTGACCATACTTGGTTTTTTGTAGCAGATTATGTGCATGGCATTCTACAAAATGGCACAATAAATAAAGAATTTGCTTATGTAATATCTTTCGCGATTCCATTTGTTGGATTTTTTTCGGTTTCTTATTTTGCTTTATGGTATATCTGCGACTTAAGACTAAGAACTTCTATAAATAATGCGGGTTGCCTAGGTGATACACCAAAATTGGAAAAAATTAAAAATATTTTCTTTAACTCTGGGGAAATTGCTCATTTCAATATTTACCCTATGCAGACAATTAACAGGCTTATTGAAAATGGAAAAATAAAGAAAAGAAATAGCAGAAAAGTTAAAAGAAACCATGAGAGTGAACAAGGATTTTTTTCACAGAAACTCGTGGTTTTCTCAATTGCAATTATGCTAATGATGCATTTTTCATTTAAGTTTTTTTTCTCTGATACAGCTATTAAACAAGCCAGTAAATCTAATCCAACCTATGATAGGTACAAATGAAACCATCACCAGACGACTACCAAACCCGTATCGAAGCCCTACGCACCTGCATCTACAGTGAATATGACCCAGCGATTGATGCATTGATCGCAGAACTAGAAGCCGTTGGCAGGCTGGAAGAATACGAGGCGGTGCTGACTGAAATCGACAAGTCGCGCGATTGGGAGTTAAAGCAACTGGTTATGGATACTTTGGCTCGCCTATAGCATCCATAGTCATACAGATAGCTTGGCACATAGCTCTCTTGCGTTATCATCGCTCGCGGAAACCCTCACCGAGAACGCCATTTTTCTCCTGTAAAATTACTCCATACACGACAAAACACGCCTATTACAGCAGTGTTCATGTCAATTTTTTAGTATTGAGTTACACAATTTACAGGAACGATTTCATCCATGAACGAAGAAAAAACCAACTTTGGTGCTACTGCAAAAGCCAACGTGGGCATGAGCTTGAACGGCAAAATGAGCGAACAGGGGGCTGACATTGCGGCACGCTGGATAGGTCTTGGCTTTGTCATTGTGTGTACAGCGATATTACTCTGGGTACTGTTCCCCAACGGTATTTATCAGCCATGAACGGAAGACTAACCCAACCCCGGCAACCCCCGCACAATCTCCATCGTCCGCAAGCTCACCGTAATCACCCGCTGGAACAACTCCAGCGGATACCGCGCATTCTTCATTGTCTCAATCGCCCAATCATTCGCATCATTCACAATACCGCTGTCCTTGTGGGTGCTGACCCCTTGGCGTTCCATCACCCATTCCAGCGCGGGCTTGCCATTCACCACGTAGTCATACGCTGCCAGTGGGATACCCTTGATGGTGATGGCATGGTTATAGACCACGGTGGACTTGTCGCCCTTGCTGGCAAACTTCATCTTGGTGACGTAGAAATCCTTGTCCTGCAATTCCGCCAGTTTGCGGCTGCCACAGTCCAGCGTGACGGGGTAGGGGGCTTGGGTTTCGTAGTTGACGTGCAGCTCTGCCAGCTCGCGGCCTGCGGTGCTGAAATGCCAGAAATCGGCGGCTTGCTTGACGGCGGGGATACGCGGCAATTCCTTGGTGAGGTTGTCGGCGTACTTGGCTTTGTAGTCCTCGGAATGCAGCAGACCGTAGATGTAATAAAACAGGTCTTCCTTGCTGATCGTTTCCGTGGGGTAGGCAGCTTGGAAATGTAACAATCCAGTATCGCCGATGCCGTCCTTAGCAGTATAATTCGTTCGTTCGTTCGTTCGTTCGTTCGTTCGTTCGTTCGTGATAGCTGCGCCTATCGGAAACAACTCATGGTTTTTCCAGATTCCACCATCACTCTCAACCTCTGCTTTTTCATACAGTTTCAGCGGAAAACACTGACCCTTCTCAATAGTGTCCAAATTCGAAATAGAGCCCATCATTAAAGCGGAGAATCCGCTTCTTCCTCCAACACCAGAAACGCAAATTACCCGATTTTCAACCGATGAATCGGGAAAAATGCGGGGCATTTGGTACACCATTTCATTGAATCTTCGGTTGAAATACATCCATTGCTTGGAAAATGGACGGTACACACTTGGCGTGAGGCAATCTGATTCAAACGCAAACTGTGTGTCTTTCGCCAATTCATGTTTCAAGCTTCGAGTCCAGCTAATTTGAGTCGGATCGGTATTGATAAATCCATCCACCTGAGCTTCGCGGGCTTTCTTGTCCAGCCCGATATGAACCGCATTGAAACGCTTTGACTCAGCGTTATAGAAGACAATCATGCGCTTCATATTGACCGAAACTCCGACCTTGCTGGCGTTGTAGCACCACGCATCACGATTGGTGACAACACCAAGTGAGAAGTTTTCAAAAATTGTCACTGAGCTTTTATCTTTCTTGTCGCCCATGCTGATGAATTCACTAAAGCTGTCATCACGCTGCTTGAGCCAGTCGCTGTGTTCATCGGGGGTGATGCGTTGCCAGCCGTTTACCGCTGCAATGCCATTGATACTTTTGAAGTCGCTGATGGTTTCCAGCTTCTCGGCTTGCTTTAGGTCGTTGCCAATATCAAAGTAGTGAATTTTTCCTTGTTCTGTGGCTTTGGGATTTTTGATGAATAATGTAATAGCTATGCCTGTCATACTGCCACTGCCAAAGACGTTTTGACCCTCCATTGCTTTGCCTTTGCTCAACATATTTTTGCGAATATCGCCGCGCAGATTAAATACATAGAGGCTGCTGAATTCGTCTGCAAAGCATTTGCGCAAACCATCCATTGATGATTTCTCTACAAAGCCGTTACCTGAAACAAAGCCCATCACGCCGCTGTCACCAATCCGGTCACTTGCCCAGCGAATGGCGCGGATATAACTGTCGTACAGTCCTTTTGAAAGTATTGCTTTGGATTGTGCCGCGTAAGTGCTGCGGATGCGGTTATCCAAATGTGGATAGATCACGTTATCATTATTATCGTTTTCACTTTTTTGCCCAATCGAATACGGCGGGTTGCCGATGATCACGCGAATATCCAACGCCTTTTGTTTAACGCGCCGTGCGCTGTTGTCCACCAGAATCTTGTCCACCAAGTCCGGCTTTTCGTGCAACTGGAAGGTGTCGGTTAAACAAATGCCATTGAACGGCTGATACTCCCCACCCACCAAATCATGGTAAACCGCTTCAATGTTGATGGCGGCGATGTAATACGCCAGCAGCACAATCTCGTTAGCGTGGATCTCGTGCTGGTACTTGTACGGCAATTGCTCCGGCGTAATCAGCCCACTTTGCAGCAAGCGGGTGATGAACGTCCCCGTGCCGGTGAACGGGTCGATGATATGCACGTTCTCATCCCCCAAGGTCTGCCCGAATTCGCTTTGCAGCACGTCGTTGACGCTGTGAATGATGAAATCCACCACCTCCACGGGCGTGTACACAATCCCCAGCCGTTCGGTCATGCGCGGGAAGGCGTTACGGAAAAACTTGTCGTACAGCTCTACCACGATCTTTTGCTTGCCTGCCGCGTTGTCGATGCCTTCCGCCCGCATCTTCACGCTGTCATAGAACGCTTGCAGGGTATCCGCTTCCTTGTCCAGCCGGTGCGCTTCCAGCTTCTCCAGCACGTCCTGCATGGCTTTGGACATGGGGTTATGCTCGGCAAAGCTGTAATCCTTGAACAAAGCTTCAAACACTGGCTTGGTGATCAGGTGTTGCGCCAGCATTTCGACAATCTCGCCGTCGGTAATGGCGTTGTTGAGGTCGTCGCGCAACTCCCCGGCAAAGGCTTGGAACGCGGCGATTTCGGCGCTATTGCTCGGCGTGTCGAGAATCGCCTGAATGCGGGTAATGTGGGTACGCGCAATCTTGGCAATGTCGTTTGCCCAGTCTTCCCAATGCCCACGATTGCCGACCTTTTTCACGATCTTGGCATAGATGGCGCGTTGGATTTCGTCCACTTCCAGCGTCAAATCCATCTGTTCGCTACCCGTGCCGTCACCTTTGCCGCCTTTACCGCGTTTGGGGGGATTCTTGCCGATACCAAACTCACCTTTGCCGGTGTCTTTCTTGGTGGGCTTGTTGGCTTTCTTGGCGATTTTGTCGGTAATGGCGATGACTTCCATCTTGCTGGTATCCGGGCCATTCAAATCCAGCTTGTTGACCATCGCATCAAAGCGGTCATCGTGCGAACGCAAGGCTTGCAGCACCTGCCACACCACCTTGTAGGTTTTGTTGTCTTCCAGTGCCTTGTGTGGCTCGACTCCGGCAGGAATCACCACGGGCAGGATGATGTAACCGCGCTTTTTGCCCGGTGCAAGGCGCATCACCCGCCCCACCGATTGCACCACGTCCACCTGTGAATTACGCGGGGTCAGGAACAACACCGCATCCAGTGCCGGAACATCCACCCCTTCGGACAAGCAACGCACGTTAGAGAGAATCCGGCAGGTGTTGTCTGGGGTTTCTGCCTTTAACCAATTGAGCTTTGCTTCTTTCTGGCTGGCATTCATGCCGCCGTCAACGTGGGCGGCTTCGCAATCCAAGGTTAACGTGGGTGGGGTTTCAAACGCGGTTTGCTGTTCGCGCTCGTGCTCCTGGTAGGCTTCCACCACCTCTTGGAACATCGCGGCAATGTTCTTGGAACTGACCTTGTGGTATTTCGGGTTCTTGGCTGGCTCGATCACTTGGCAGAACGCCACGGCGCGGCGCATGAAGGCTTGATCGTCCACTAAATCTTGGGTTGTGCCTTGCTTGGATAACGCTTTCCAGCAGCCCACAATCTTGGCGGCATCGTCTACCTTGAGCTGGTTGTCTTCATCCTTCAGTAGGTTTTGCAGGCTGCGGCTGATGTGTGCCTCATCAATCGACAATACCAGCACTTTGTAATCCACCAGCAAGCCTTGTTTGACCGCTTCCGAGAAGCTGATCACGTACAGGTCTTGCCCGTACAGCGCGGCATTATCCATTGAACACAACGCCACATTGTCACGCTCCGCCGTTACCTTGGTGCTGTCGGCATAGATGCGCGGGGTGGCAGTCATGTACAGGCGTTTGCTGGCTTGGATAAAGGCGGCATCGTGGACTTTTACAAAGCTGGATTCGTCTTCGTCGTCAAAGGTTGCGCCTGTGGTGCGGTGGGCTTCATCGCAGATAATCAGGTCAAACCCTGCCAGCCCGTGTGCTTGCTGCGCCTTGCTGATCACGTCAATGGAATGGTAGGTGGAAAACACCACGCTCATGTGGTGGCTGTCGTGGCGTTTGCCCAGCTCCTGCGCTAACCGATCCGGCTTGGTGGTGGCGGGGTAACGCAATTCGTGGGCAAAGGTCTGTACGATGTCATCGTCTTTCTTGCGCTTGTTGCCCACGTCGCTATCCGAACACACCGCGAAGCTGTGCAACGGGGTCGCGCTTTCCTGCGTCCACTCAGTCAAGGTCTGCGACAACAGCGACAAACTGGGCACGAGGAACAACACGCGCTTGCCGCTACCTGCCAAACTTTCGGCAATTTTCAGGCTGGTGAAGGTCTTGCCCGTGCCACACGCCATGATCAGCTTGCCACGGTCGGCAGTCTGCAAACCTTGCTGTACCTTGGCGAGTGCCTTTTTCTGGTGGTCACGCAGTTGCTTCTTGGCTTTGAATACGGCGGGTTGGTTGGGCTGGTAGCGTGACCAGTCAATCTGGCTGTTTTCAAGGTCGTTGAGGTCGATCTTGCTAACGGGTGGCTGCTGATCGCGTAGCGCGTCGTCGGCGTGTTCACTCCAGTTGTTGGTGGTGACGATGATCAGGCGGTGCGTGAAGGGCTTTTTGCCGGAGGCGGTAAAGAAGCTGTCGATGTCGCGTTTTTGAATGCGGTAATCCGGCGCGTAGAACTTGCATTGGATGGCGTGGAATTCATTCGTGCCGTGGGTTTGTGCCACTAGGTCTATGCCCGTATCCCTCGCATCCAAGCCTTGCTCACGCGCCCAATCCGCATACGTCCACACCTTGCTGTACAGATCCCGATAGCTGGCTTCATTGCGCAGGTAGGTACAAATCAGGTCTTCAAAGTACGTGCCTTTCTCGCGGTGGGTTTGGGAAGCGTCACGGTAGGTGGTGAGTAGGGTTTGTAACGGGGTCATGGTATCCAGCGTCGGCTTGTGGGGGTGGCTGGATAGTAACCTATCTTATGCATGGCTTGGTAATGCCTAAGCACAAACCAGCATCGTAAAATCTGCTACACTCTGCACCGCTTGCACATTTCAACGACTCTTCCAAAGTCTGCAAGCACCACAGTTAGCCAGCCAATGGGTACAAACTCTCCCCATTGGTTGGTTATTTTTCTATACTTCTGTGCCTTGCGAGAAAAACGATAAGGCTACCCATGATGTCCAGACCAAACGTGACCACCTGCCCACGTTGCGGCGCACGCGCCCACAGAACCCGCCCCAGTTGGTGGAAACGCTTATGGCTGGGTAGGCTGAGCCAATATTTCTGCGCTGCCTGCCAGCACCGCTTTAACCGCTAGTAGTGGCAAGTAAAGTAAAACGGGTAGCCACCACCAAAACCCAAAAGAAACCTGTCATACCACCAAAAACGACGAAACCCCGCCGTAACCGCCAGATTCAGCGGGCTTGGTGGGATGTATTGCTGGATTACTTGGGAAACTTCATCTTACTGCTGCTGGTTTCTGCCCTGATCTTGGGTGTTGCGCACCTGTTCTTAGACTTTTTTGACTGGCTGCCATAACGCCTTTTGTAATTTGTAGTAAATAATAGTATTATACAAAATACTACATTATACAAAGGACGTTGCACATGGCACTCACCAAAGACCAGATTCTACAAGCCGCCGACCAGCTCGCCGCCGCTGGCACTCCCCCCACGCTTGCCGCCGTCCGCTCTGCTGTGGGCGGTGGCAGCTACACCACCATCAACGAAGCCCTGAAAGAGTGGAAAGCCAAACAACAAGCCGCCGTGATGCCGCTACGCGAACCCGCACCGGAAGGCATCAGCAAACGCCTGGATGAAGTCGGCGCGGAAGTGTGGGCAATCGCCTTAGAGCTTGCCAACGCCCGCCTGACCTCCGAACGTGAAGCATTGGAAGCCACCCGCCAGCAACTGGAAACCGCGCAACAGGAAGCCACCGAACTAGCCGACCAACTCAGTGCCGAACTGGAAGCACTGCAAGCCCAACATCAGCAAGCTACCCAAGACCTACAGACTGCTATCACCACACTGGAACAACTGCGGCAGGAAAACGCCACCCTGAGCCGCCAGCTTGCCACCACTGAGGCACGGGCAGAGGAAACCACCAAACGCGCCGACGACCTTAGAGCGGAACTACAACACGCTCATGCCGAAAACACCGCGCAACGCCAGCGCCACAACGCAGAAACCCAAGCCCTACAAGCCCAGCTCAACACCACCGAAAAAGCCCTGCAAACTGAAGTATCTAACGGGGTACGTCTGACGCTGGAACTCACCCACGCGCAAATGCAAGCCAGTACCGCACAGCAGCAGCAACAAACCCAACAGGAACGCCATGCTGATGAGATCCGGCTGATGGGTGAACGGCTTACTACTGCGCAAGCGGAACGGGAACAGGCGTTACAGGCAGCGAGTGCTACCCGTGAGGATGCGGCGGGGATGCGCGGGGAACTGGAGGCATTGCGGGTACAGAATGCGGCATTGCTCAATACGCTAAAGCCAGTGCCAGCAGCGCCAACCGTACCGCCATTGGATCAGATGAATTTAGGTTTATAGGTGAAGGTTTCCGCTTCATGTACTTTGCACACTAAACGGAGTAACAACAAATGAGCGAGTCACTCGCATCAATCCGGCTTCGTGGCTATAACGCTGCAAGAGACGGTAAGCCTCGTCACTGCGCCATGGCGAACCATCGCCACCGTGCGATGTGGTATGACGGATACGACTGCTATAAAGAACCTGATCAACCCACAGCATCATCACCGGACAAGATACGCGAAGAATTAGCCAAACTACGTGAATTGCTGACGTGAAAAGAAAGGCGGTTATTCCCAAAATCCGAGGTTTGTCCAGCCCGATAAATCAGGGCGGCATTACCCGCCCTGAAATGGCTTACTTGATCACTAAGCGCGTCCCATTGCTGAGCTTCGCCCCTGAAACCGCCACACCTGCACTTAGCGCGGCTTTAATCGCGGCTTTGTCCACCTTGGTGGTGGTCACTTCCGCCACGTACTCAAATGGCAAAGCAGCTTCATCGTAGACCGTCACACTCGGCGGGTTTTTCTGGATCGACACGGCAAACCACGGGCAAGCAATCTTGGTTTTACCCATCTGCCCCATGCACACCTTGGTGTAGTCCTTGAGGTAGTTAGCGCGGTTCTCGATGGCTTTACGGCGCTTTTCCATGCGTTCCATCGCGGCTTTGATCGCGTCGGCTTCCGCGTCTAGCTGCTTGGCATAAGCCGCCACACTAATCACCTTCTGTTCAAAGTCGCCTTCGATGGCTTCAAACGTATCTAGCGCGGTGTCGAGCGACATATCGTTATCAACATCACCGAAGAACTCCAGGGCTGATAGGTAGTTCTGACTGATTTCATACAGTTTCATCGCTAACCTCCTGTACTACTTTAGCTTGAGCAAGGGCTTTCTCTGCGGCTGCCCACTGCCCGATCTTGATCAATAGCTTGTTTAACTGGTCGTTAGTCAACGCATTGAAATGGTCGACTTGCCATGACCTTTCCACCCACGTTTTGATGCGCTCCCGCTCTAAACCACTCTCGGCAATTTTCCCCTCTAACATACGGCGCTGCTGCGGCGTGATACGGCTATCGGCAACGCTGGGGCGGGTGTTGTCGTTCACAGGTGGGCGGATGGGCTGCGGCACGGCAGACACCACGGGATCATTCGGCATTTCCTCGAATGGCGTAGGCTCGTAACCGGCTAGGCTCATGACCCATGAGAAGGCAAGGCGGCAGGCTTTCCCAGTGGCGCGGGTTTGCGCCATGCTACGGCGGGCATAACGGGCGCGGGCATTCCACGGCTTTTCTTCGCCACATTCGGCACTGGCGCGGCTAATACACGCACCATCAGACATACGCACCAATTCCACTACAGCGGTATAAATGCCGTCGGCTTCGGTGGTTTGCACTTCACGGGCTACCACGCCCATCATGACGGCTAGGGTTGTCCAGCCTTCCACCTTCACGTATTTCTTGCCGTTGATCGGGTCCCACAGGCGTTGGGCTTCGATCATTTTTGCCAGCTCTCCCGCCATTTCAGACGCACCGGACATAAGCGCGGCGGGGCTTGTGCCTTGCAAGATTCCCAATGACACCGGCGCGGGTGGCGCTGCTGCGGTGGTGACGGTTAAGGCGTTGGTGTTGTCGTTGACTTGCTTTTTTGCTGCTGTCATTATCGTATCTCCTTGATTGGCAGGGTGGCAGCCCTGCCAATTGGGTTGTTTAAGGTAAAGGCTTTGAACAGGTGTTAGGTTTAACGCCTAACACCATTCAGCATTAAATTTTTTCAAGTAATACTGCTCCATGTCATCGTTTTGGGATTCTAAAAAATCCTTTCTTTCAAAATAATTCATGCGATCTTGTATAAAAACCTCCTTGACCGATTCGATAAAACTAAGCATGGCTTTCTTTGATTTTTCAAAATCGTTATTGCTTAAACACTCGAATAAACGCTCTAAACTGGTAAGATCATCGTCATATTCGATAATTTCTAAATAGTTAAGCTTTTGAAAATCCACTTCAGCCAATGCTCTAAAATGCTCTAGCTTGATGTCGTGATTTTCCATATCAATCAGGTATTTATTTAAATCATGGATAACCGGATCAACGTTATTTTTACAAGTAATCATCGTTAGATACTCCTTAAAAGATTTGACAAATGTTTATAGGCTTGGCATTTCTCGGTTTTTCCCTCCACGGTGTAAAAGCGACAGATAGCCCCGTCACAGTTTTTAGAAAAGCGCGGTTTTTGCTTGCTGGTGTGCAATGCATAACTAACAATCGGCTGATATAAGCGCCTCCCGTTGCTTTGGTAACGGTGTAAATAAAACCCCCTAGCGGCGGCGCGTAGGCGGATCTCGGTCTTGATATGTGCAATAGCTGACATTGATTTAACTCCTGGACGGATGGAAGAAAGCCGCGTTAGCGGCGCAGCCACGCCCCAACAAGGCGGGGCTGGGTAACGGCGGCGGAACTAGCCAGACACCCACGCGACCGAAGCAGGCAGCGCAGGCACGGGCAAACTGAGAGAACGGGCGGAAGGCGGGGCCGCGACCGGCACGGAAACACCCCACAAAGCAGCACCGAAGCGGCGCACGGCAAGCGACACCCCACACCACCCCGAAAAGGCAGCGGCAAAGGTGGAAGCGGCGGACTGATCGGCAAACCCGACCACCACCACAGCACCGGAAAACGACCGCGCAGAACGACGCAAACGCCACCGAGCCGCGCCGAACGCGAGCGCGTGACCGACCACGGCACGAAACCACGGCGCAGACAGCGGCAGCGGGGAAAAGCCACGCGGCGGACAAACAAGAGAGCGGGAAGAAACAAGGGAATGAGAACCGGAAGAAAACATAAGACACCTCACAAAAACCCGCCAGAACACCCGACGGCATGAGTATATTGTAACAAAAAGAAGAGAAAAAAGAAATAGTTAAGCCGCCAAACCCCACCCCGTCAACTGCCGATTGTCGGACGCGCCAGCGGGCGACAAGCGGCGGTTGAACGGCGGCACTAAAAAAACACGCTCAAAAATGCGGATGGCTGAGGAACGAAGACAGCCGCCACGAAAAGGCAATATGCGCAAAAACCCGACAACCTTTCGCTCCTTTCAACCTCTCTCTCTTTCTTTTTCTTTTGTTCTTTCTCTTCCGCGCTAGGCGCTTGCGGCTGGCGCTCTTGCCGCCGTGCGGCACACACCGCGTAGCGACCTTGAGGGAGGCGCGGCACAACACTTATCGAAGCTGATACACGAACACGCCGACATTGTGGAAGGCTTGGGACGCTGTAGCCCCGCCCGAAGCCACCGCCGTAGTGAAGCCGTGAACGAAGTCCGTAGCCGCGCACACTGAACGCGCCCCGTGTGCCGCGAAGCGGGACATTAAGCGGGGCAATAGCGTTGTGTGTGGGTGGCGTAGGGCGTAGTGGTGGCGAGAACGTAGGCGGTGAGCGTAGGACGGGGCGGAAGCGGCACAAGACTGGAGCAATACAGTGTGAATCGAAGACTATTAACTCGCGCCTTATCAGACTTATGCAGAAACTTTATAAGCAATGATGTCATCGTTTCGGTAAATTTCTGTACGATCATCATAAGTATCTACGTCGCCTTCATCGCCAAAGATCGAATCACGATAGTGATACCAGTCAACTGGCAAGTTCCCCGCAAGCATCGTTGGAAGCTCGCTACCACCGCGCAACCTAACTTTCACGGGAGTTCCTTTATGAACCGGACAATCTCCACCTTCCCAATCAATCCAATCTGTTGGCTCGGTGTTAATCACCAACTGGAACAGTTCATCAAGTGATGCTTTAAAATTTGGAATCATTTGTTACATCCTTTTTGTGTTAATCCACGCTCAAACCCGCGTCGCGCTTAGCTTGTCGCCCTACTTCGCGCACTGTTTCCACCAATTCAGGTGGTACACACACAGTCACACACTCCCAGCCTTCAGGCATTCCCTGCCCTGCTTTGTGTGCCGCTTTGATGCGCTTAACGGCTTCGCGCAATTGTTGCGGGGTCATATCCAAGAGCTTGGCAGCGTCCACGGCTTTCATCCCGTCCACTAACACCATTCTTGCCCCGTCTTTGACGTGTTGGGTCATGCGGGTGGTGGCTGCGGCTTCCATAAATTCGGCTAGGTTCATTGTTATTTCCTCAATAGAAGAAAACAGAATAAAACAATAGTTATTGCATCGCAAGTAGGCGGAATGTTGCTACTTGCCCCCGCGCAGCGACCGCACCGGAGGCGGCGCACCACCCACACTAGAAACCACGACCCCACCCCGCCGACATTGTGGAAGGCAGTGCCAGACTGGAGCAATGCGGTGTGTCCGGGTTGGGTAAATGCTAGTGAGTACAAGGACGCGGCTTATCGCCGCATCCGTTGCCGATGCTAGTGGTTTGCTTACTGGCTAATATCCCTTTCACGACAACTTAGTGATGTAAAATCACCCGTTGGTAATTTTACATCCAGACCACTCAGTTCTTGTTCAAGATTGACGTGTTCTTCAACGCTGCAACCGTTTTTACTGGCAAACGCCGCTAGGTTTTCCACGCTGGCGGCTGCCTCAACAATTACCCCAGCGCCGGGACTAACACAACAGCCGATATATTCACTCATGTATTCTTCTTCAATGACAACCAGCTTATGCCCCATGAAACTGGCGGGCTGCTTCAGAATGTAAAAGTCCGTATAGTCAGACCGTCCGGCGGGTTTCTTGTCAAGAAGCCCTGCCTTCATATAAGCCTGAATAGCTTTCCCTGAATCTGCCATTCGCTCATTACCGCCAGATTTCAGGCGGAGTGCATTTATCAAGCCTTCCTCGACGCCACCGTTATTTGAGCTTTTGCTTTCGGTTTGGGTATCTTTTTTAGTGCCGTCCACTGGAACCAGGAAACTGTCAAAAGCGTATCCAAAAGAGCCATCCCATTCTATTTTCACCCATTCACCGGATTTTCCGCTGATGGAATCCTGTACACCCGTCTTTTCCACGACTTTGACTTTTCCATTGACGGGGACGCTGCCTATCTTCTTTCCTGTCACTCCCGCAGAGTCACGCACTGTCAAGGCTGGCTCTGCCGTTGACATATACCAGTCACCCGTAGACTTGCCGCTTGAACATGCCCCTTTGGAGACGGCGGCGATGTCGCCCATTCCGTGTTCTGGGTTCAGTTTCAGGCAAACTGGCGTCCCTTTTTTCTCTGATTCAGTGAGGTACTCACCGCCTTTTACAAAGTCCTCGGCAGCGTAAATATAATATTCATTGCCATCTGTTGTTTTAAAGGTGAAGCCATCCCCTGATTCTGAAACCTCCCCGATCTCTTTAATAACGGCTGTGACCTGATCAGTTGCAGCAAACGTAAAACTGGATGCTGCAAGCGCAGTCAAGGCAACTGCAATAGTTAGTTTTTTGTTCATGATTTTCTCGTTTTAAAACCCATTGATTGAAAAATTGATATTCTATCCCGCATTCCCCGCCACCTTGTTGACCAGCCGGATGGTGGTGTCATGCCCTACCAGCGTTTCATGCAGCCATTCCCATAGCCGGTGAAACTGGCAGGCTTCGGTGGTTCCCCAGCGAAAACCTTCCAGCCATTCCGCCGCTTCGGTTTCGTCTTGTGGCAAATAGTGTGCTTTCGATGGCGCGTGTTCGGGGTACTTGCCCCACATCCAGCCTGCTACCCAAAGAGTTTCAGTGTCGTGTTCCGTCATCGCTCGTTACCATCCGTTTCAGGGTCAATACATGGGCGTGGTGCTTGGCTTCCAGCACTTCGCGCAGTACATCCAGGTCATTCAGCGCATCCACCACGTCACGTTCCCACAGTTCCGTTACCGCACGTTTCAACCAATGGCTCGCGCTTGGGTCGTTCGTTATGGTATCGCGCAAATCTAACGCATCAAGCTCTTGTTGCAGCGTTAGGTAAGCTGCTCTGTCCTAGCTCATTTTTGCCCCCTTGGTGTTCCACGTTCCCGTATGCCGCGCCTATCTAGCCAATCATAAAGCGCGGTATGGCTACAGCCTACAACCTTGGCAATGCTGCGCTTGTTTACGCCCTTGGCTATCAAATCATTAATCTCTGCCGCTTTCGCATCCAGCTTGAGCGTTTCCGCCTGCCCTACGGGTCTTCCCATTGGCAACCCTGCCGCCTTACGCTTGGCTAGAGCTTCTTTGGTGCGAATAGAAATAAACTCGCGCTCGATCTCTGCCGCCATGCCCAGCACAGTGACGGTGATACGGGAACTCATGGACTGGTCAAGCACCATGTTTTGTTTCGTGACGTGAACCTCAATCCCCGCTTTGGTACAGTGTTCCATGATCTCCAGCACCTGCAACGTGCTACGTGCCATCCGCGAGATTTCAGCGAATATCAGCACATCGCCCTTCTCCGCATTGCGCACCATTTCGCCGAGCTTGCGTAGCTGCCACTTCTTTTGACCGGACACGGTATCTTCCACGAAAGTCATTTTCGTGAGTCCGTGTTTGTTGGCGTATTCGAGAATGCCGTGTTTTTGGTTGTCCACGTCCTGAGCATCGGTTGAAACCCGTAAATATGCGTAAATTGCCATAATTTTTCCTCTTGTAAGGCAAAAACCAATTCTAGCATTAAATGCTACGTTATACGGAAGAATTAAACCTATAATTTTCGCTAAAAAGTGTCAGGAACAAATCACGGTTTGTTCCTGACACTTTGGGGTATCCAGCCCCCCTATTCCGATGCTTCCCGATTCAGTCAGAAAAAAATAGGGATCAGCACGCCCTAAATTACCCTGATCAAGTGATATACACCTCACTGGCTTCTCACCTAACCTGTGACAACAGCACAAGAGGAACAGATCATGCGCAAACCAGCCATCTATGCCTTACTAACCATTGCAGTTTTGTCAGGGCTAATCATTTCTGTCGCTCAGGCGCGTCCTGCTAATGAAGTCACAACCACCTATTACAGCGGATCGGATTACCTGACTGTTGTTGGAGAAAGGGTACTGACCTGTTACGGCGGTACTTACAGAACTGGAGAGACTACCAAGTGGTACAGAAAGAGCAGTTCTCCCTGCAACTCAAGATAAAGATCATTGATTCAACACCAAAGCGAATAGAGGATAACACCATGAAAACCATCAACTTCACTAAAGAGGCTTTCGTTAGCTTTCTTGGTAGTGTTTATATGCCAAATCCAGACGATTCTGATCCTTATGACCCATGGGATCCGATTGGCCCGGTGGCAAATGACTATTTTTCGAGATTCCTCTTGAGCAAATTAGGGAATTTCAGACCACCACCACAGCCTTATCGCATCGTGGCCTCATCTCAAGCATTGATTGTGCGGGCAGTGGAGCAGTTTCAACTTGCCGAAACAATAGGTAGCTCGGAGAAAGCGGGTGATGCCATTGGCGGCTACCTTTTCGATGTTATTGATGACTGGTGTGGTACTCGCCCCCCGAAGTGGCCTTTTCCTCGCCGTTTCTTGGTAGATGAGTTACGCCCGGTTGATTTGCTGGTTGCTGGGGCGGAGTTCCAAAAAGCAGCCATGCTGGATAATCCCCTACAGAAACACTTCGCGGCGGCGGCTGACAAACTGTTTGAGGTTGGGCTAAAACAGCTAGAGGGCGGTAATGCTTAATCGTCACGTTATAGGGGCGATGCAGGAAAGCTGGTAGTTATCAGCCTTCCTGCTGGATTATTACGAATTTCTAAGCGAATATTTTAGTAATCTGCTATACGAAAGGATATCAACATATTTTAAATGTCGGCAGCTTAAGTTCCATTGACTGTAGTGTGTTGGCATCTGGAGTAAATTACAAAAATAATAGGGGTTTAAGCAGTCACCTATATTTTTCACTAATAGTGTTTAATGGATGGCTAACAATCTTGCTTATTGCACTGGGAGATTAATATGTATATTGCCAATCCTGCGTTAGTCAACAATAGACACTACTTACAAATGCCGCCTCTATCTAAACATAAGGCGGTGATGTTCTTAATTTGTTTTTTTGTTGGATTAATGAGCTTGCTATGGTTGAAACCTATCCATGCACAAGAAGGCGAGCCTATCGCTATTGTTGGGCATGGTGGTTTTTTTGATCAGAAAGGAACCCAGATCCCCTTAAGCCTAAGTTTTGCTGATAAGACGCAGATTTGGTATCGCGATCAATTAATGAAAAATCTGTCATCAGAGCAAAAATCTGCATTCGCGGCTTATGAAAAGCGCCTTTATGGAGGGATGAATGCCAAAGGACAAAATAAACTCATTATTCAGCATCAAGCAATAGAATGGCTATTGGCTAATGCGAAACTAAATGACAGTCAATCACAAATGGCAGGTAAATTAAGCGCTTTGCGTTATGCGATGAACTGGAAGTTACCCGAACAAGGTAGTCTTAAAGTCGTCGAAAAGCGTGAAACCTTCACATTACCTCCAAATATACTCAAGCATCTTGAGTCTCTGCCTTTCAGACCGGCGAGTGACATACAATTATTATCAGCGACTATCAACTCAGGACAAGCCTACATTGATGAATGTAGAGCAGCAGGCGTGCCGATCCCCCAACAATCAACAGGATGGATCCTGCCGGGCTGACGGGTTGGAAATCCCAAGGCTTTATTCCGTCAGGCGATCTATTCGTCCCAAGTACAGTAGCAGAAGTACGTACTTATCGAAGTACATCCCCTGATGGCATGTGCTACGCCTTACCAAGGTATACAGATGGCTCCCTATCAACGGTTGGACTTGACGGCGTAATCTGCATGGGCAAGCAAAGCTCTAAAGTTTGTTTTTGGGATAATCAGATGATGAATGTGGCGACAGGTAGATCGGAGGGTTTTCCCTTTGCAGCGGGCGAACAGATACCCATTGGTGTACCCAATACGCTGGGTGGTAAATACCAAGCGGGCGGCAAAGAAATTGAAAATGGGTCTGGTGGTAGATGTACCTCCTGTCATCTTGGGGAAAATCCTTTCCTTGTTCACCCCAAAAGCAACTTGGGAGTTATTGGGCCTTGGGAAAATCTGTCTGGTGCTCCACAAAATTTACCTACCATGCCAGTGAATCGCTATGACCCTATCGTCGCTAGTTCATGGCAACAGAATCGGCTATCCCATGCTGGATTACCTGCACAGTGCATTAGCTGTCATATTAAGGGGGGCAGCGCTGGACGTTTGCCTCACCTGTCCAACGAAATTGGTACTTATTGTAATACCATCCTTAGGAATGCGCTGGATCGTACTATGCCACCCGGTAGCCCAGTTGGGAGTGAATCAGCATTAGGCAGGGACTTGCTTGCTTGGTGCAACCTCCCCCCTAATGCCAGCGTTGCTGATAGTGGAGATCCACACATCACGACTACTAACGGCATCAATTATGATTTTCAGGCGGCTGGTGAGTTTACTGTACTCAAAAACAGTGACACGGGTTTTGAACTTCAAACACGCCAAAGCCCAGTACTTACCCTTTTTACTCCGCTAAAAAATTCGTACACAGAATTATCGAGCTGTGTAAGTCTGAATACAGCAGCGGCTTTACGGATAGGTAAACACCGTATTACCTACCAACTGGCGGATGGAAAACAACTGGAACTACGTGTCGATGGAGAACTTATTAAGGCGGAAAATGGGGCCGATTTGGGTGATGGTAACGTCATCAATAAAGCCAATAAAGAGGGGGAAGTCGATATACGCCTAGCTGATGGTAGCCGAGTTGTAATCATACCAACTTTTTGGGCATCGCAAGGCTATTGGTATTTAGATGTTCGAGTGCTGAACACCTCTGCCCGCGAAGGCGTGATGGGGCCTGTATTGGTTAATGATTGGTTGCCACGAGCGCCGGATGGTACAAGTTTTGGCCCAAAACCAACTTCATTGCTTGATCGGGATGTCATCCTTAATCACAAATTTGCAGATGCTTGGCGAGTCAATGATCAAAATAGCCTATTTGATTATGCCACGAATACCAGTACCAAAGATTTTACTGATATTAACTGGCCGCCAGAAAGTGGCAAGGCGTGTAACAGCACAACGGTAGGTGGCATTATTCCTGTGGTGAAAGAACCGCGTCCTGACCTTGCTAAAAAAGCCTGTGGTAGCATTAAGAACAAAGCTATTTTCAATAATTGTATCTTTGATGTAACGGTACTCGGCGATACTGCCGCCGCTAAAGGTCATCGACGAGCAGATAATCTTAATCAATAGCTACAAATGCAGGAAGACCGGTAAATCTCGGTCTTCCTGCTGAAGGGAATTAAGCCCCCTGCCCCGTCCATTCGTACTTGCGGCGCATTCCACTCACCCAATTGGGTATTTCACGAACGAACCCCTCGGCTTCCGCTTCCATCAGATAGAATTCCGCCACGAGTTGCGCTTGCTTGGTTTTACCCGGCTCCACTGCGCCGACATCTTGCAACCAGAGGCGCATGTCTCGAACGATGGTTTCACACTGCCCGTTCACCACGGCTTGTTTCCAATCCTCGTAGGTGTCGCCCTCGCTGGGGAGCGTATCCCCGCCCTCTTCCGCTTCGGCTTTGAGCGTATCCGTGAGCGTATCCGGTGTGTGGCTGAGCGTATCCGTGAGCGTATCCGAGGCGTTTTTGAGCGTACTTGTACGCTCGTGGATACGCTCGTGGATACGCTCGTTACGCTCGCTGGTTTCGGGGCTTGAAATGGGCTGGTCTAGCACCGTATCAGCCGGTGGAACGGTTACGCCTGCGGCTTCCAATCTATGCCGGTAGGTATGCTGGATACGCTCGTTACGCTCGTGGTTTCGCTCGTTACGCTCATGGATACGCTCCGCTTCGCTCGATGGGGCAGGGCGTTGGTATTCCACGCGGCTGACTGACGCACCATGCACCCCAAACGCAAACACGGCAAACAGCGACCCCGCCAAGCCCATTCCGGCAAACACGTAGAGCGCGATAGTACCCGCGTCCACATGGTTTTCCTGCAACTTGCCGTCGTTGTACCAGGCTGCCAACGCCAGCCAATAGCGGTTTTCTCCCGCGTTTTGAGCGTCGAACCGCAGCGTATCCGGTGCGTTCTGAGCGCTTTGAATCGCTTGGAGTAGGGGTGTGCGGCACTTGGTGTAATGGTTGGGTGGGCAAGCGGCTAACTCGGCTTGTAGCTGGCTAAGCTGTTGGGCTTTGCTGGCGTATCCAGCGTCTACCGCCTTGGCGGATTCGATGCGCTCCATTACGCCGGTCTGTTTTTCGTGCGAAAACGCGAATACGTCGATCACCACCACGGCGATAATGCAGAGCAGGGCGAGGAAACGCAGGATTCCGGGCATCTGTGAATCAAACAGCAAGGCACTCGCCGATTTCATCGTTAGCATAAAGCCCAGAAAGAGCAGGAAAGCCATAACAGCACCTAGGGCGCTAGGGTTACTGCTGTAATAGGTGAGAACGCCTGCTACGCCCATGACGGCGGTTATTGCCCATGCTGCAATGTAGAGGGTGTGGCGTAGTTCGGGTTTCAGTTGCAGGTACGTGCGTTCATTTTCTAGGCGCACGGGTTCGTGTATGCTTCTTGGTTGCATAACTCAATACTCCATTATTGGGTTGTGAAGTCCTGCCTCAGTGTTAGCGCACTGGGGTAGGGCGACTATGTTACAAACGGTTACAGTTTCTAGCTGGCTTCCTCCTCTTCGGTGTTTTCCTCGTCATAGATTTCCCGCTTACGGGTGTATTCGGCTTTCAGCACTTCCGCCTGTTGCCAGAGTTCGGGGCTGTTGGTCAGTTTGGAATTGCGTTGCAAGGCGCAAATGTCATCCGCTAAGGCTTTCAACTCCAATAACGTGACCGTCGGTGTCTTTGCCGTTTCTGCGGCTTTAGCGGCTTGCTGCTGCTCGATCTCCCAGTCATGCCCGTAGTCGATAGCCAACGCGCCGTTAAGGTAGCTGGCGTAGTTTTTGGAGGCGTGGGCGTTGCTGTACAGGATATTGCGCTTGACGTAATCGAAACCGTGTTGCTTCTCGGCGGATTCAATGGTTGCGCGTACCCCCTTCTTGGCGCGGTGCTGGTCGGGGACGAAGGACAGCAAGGTGGTGACTAAATCCAAATCCGTTGATGCTGGCAGGCTTAGGTGCAACTGTTCCTCGGCTGCTAGGGCTGGTAGTAATCCGGGGCGGTTGATTGCAAACACGCGGAAGCTGAGGGCGGTTACAGGTCGCCCGTGGCGGATTTCGTCGTAGTTGAAACCAATGTCGGCTTTAGTATCTAGTTCTTTTCTGGCGGTTTCCAAAACGCATCGTTTGAAAACCTTGTATTCTGGATACAACTCCATTGCTTCTTGTGCTTTACTAAATTTATCTGCCCTCGGAATATATTCAACACTAACCCCCAATATTTTCCGCAGATCACTGAGTTCAAAATCGTATGTTTTGGCGTATGGGTTGTGATCGCGTTTTTGTTTTAGCAGCATATATAGGCGTAGTGTGTACTGACTTTTGAAACTTAACAGCATCAAAAGTTTACATTGAGTGAAGTTGCCGTTTTTAAGCTGGAGCAGGTGGGGAATCATGGATTCGCTCAATTGCACATCGACCGTTCCCGTACCATCAATATATTCCGCCTGTGTTACCCAAGTCGTTTGCACCAATCGCCCCGGTGATTTAATTTCAACGTAGCGGGTAACAATGGACTTGGTGATATTTTTCATTTCAGTGTAAGCCGAACCCCGTGCTACACCCAAAAAATCAGCAAACTCCCCGATTGGGATGCGGTACACGGTCAGCTTGGTATCGCCGGGTTGGACTTTAGAAATCACCGTGAACAGTAAACGCATTTCACCCAAGGGCAGAGCGTAACGTGCCGACACCAGTTCATTCGATTGGGTAACAACCGCAGTGGAAGGCGGCAGCTTTCTCTTGCTCTTTGGTAATACTTTGGTCATATCGGCTGATTATTAAGCTAAGGGTAAGGATTTTGTTGCTATTCGCTATCGCGGCAAATCAAGCAAACCGAAATTGGTTGTTTTGTGATCAATTACACGGATTTTAGTCGATTCTACAACAAAATCCTTCCGCTTAACAACAAAATCCTTCCGCTTAACAACAAAATCCTTCCGCTTAACAACAAAATCCTTCCGCTTAACAACAAAATCCTTAACAACAAAATCCTTCCGCTTAACAACAAAATCCTTCCGCTTAACAACAAAATCCTTAATTAATTCAATTGGTTAAATGCCTCATAAACATCTTAAACAATTAAAACAATTAAAACAAACAAACAGCGTGCGCGAGAAGCCGACCCTCACCCACAAATCCCCAACAGGTTTGTTAGTCAGTTTTTTGCTTCGCTTGGGAGAAAGATCGAGGTAGGGGACAGCACACCCCGCAAAGGGCTAGGTTTCAATCGTGGAAGAAACAAACGCGCATTAAATCCTTACATTAGTTAAATCACATTTTATTCCTACGAACCCCTAAATTTATTACCCCTTTGTTTCCAACTTTTTTGATTAAATTATCAGTAATTTACCCTATAAATGTGGCAGAGATAACGTGACGTTACAAAGGGGTTTTTTCCTTACAGTTGCATCATTTATAAGCATTCTGCTATCATTCCGAACATAAATTATTCTAATCAAAGTGGGCTATTCGTGATCAAACTACACAATATTCGAGCTATTTCATCTGCTGCTACTGCCAGCAAGTTGTCCACAAACCACTGATGGAATTCCTGAAAATCCGCAACTCCAACAGCCAAGTTCGTGCTGATGGAACAAAGTTTGCTGTGCCGCTTTTCGTTACCAAGAACAAAAAATACGGCACGGTGGCAAACGAAGAACCGATTAGCGTTAAGCGCGACATCATGGTTACTGGCGCACATGACAGTGGAAAAACGCGCTGGCTTACACGCATGTACGAGCAATCAAACCGTATATGGACAAAGAGCAAATCCCCCGCGATTTGGCTTTCTGCATTACGCCCGTTGGGTTCATGGAGTGACTGCTTACAAATCGTAGAATGGTGGAACGAAAAGGTTGCTGCTGACCCCGTTAATTACGAACCGTGGGCAAAAGTACCCGCATGGAAACGGCAGGAGTTAATACCAGATTATTTAAAAGATACTGGCTCAGTATTGTTTATAGACGACGCGCATAAACTCACTGGACGCAAATTACAATTAGCGCGGATGTGCGTATTAAACGCAAAAATATGCGTAATAAGCACCACAGAAGAACAACGCATTGCCCCCAATTTACGCTCTGCACTTTTAAAGCGTGACCCTCAAATTTTTAGACTTGATTCAGAAGTGGCTTATGACGCAACAAAACCTCTTATTTGGCTTATCGCACTTGCGGCATTGGGTGCGGGATGGTGGGAAATATCCCTTGTCCTCGGTGGTATGCAAGCTCTCGCAAGCGGTCGGCGCTCCAGCAAACAAGATTAATTTGCTCACATCGGTTTTAATTGCCATGCTGCTCACGCCGATTAGTGCCAGCGCGGAAACAGACAGCGACTACGAAGCCACCAAAGCCGAAACCTTGCGCTTGGCGGGGATCACTGCCTCGGCTGGCACTGAGAATGTGGATACAGAAGTATCCAACAAAACCGCCTCGGCTTGGTGGCCTTGGAAAACGGGCGAATTGGAAAAACCGCCTGAACCCAAAATCTACCAAACGCCAACGATGGCCGGTGACGGTCTGGATTACCACGACAAACCTGCTGCGCTGGTGCAAGCCCCCGCGCTGGATGCTGACGCGATTTTCAAGACTGTGCTGCGCTGCTATCCAGAAAAGAGCAAGTTCGACATCGACGTTGACCTACGCGCATCAATCCGCTCCAGTGACGTGCTGGATTTGGAAGACACCGCCACCGGCTTGGGTAAATCCTACGTGGGTATCGTTGCCAAAATGCCGCTTTACTCTGGCAAAGAACTCGACCGGGAGAAAGAGCGCGAATACATGCGCCGTAAAGATACCGCCAAAACGGTTGCTGACTTCGTAACGGCGATTGCTGGGCGTAATCATGCCGTGCGTGAACTGGCGTTATATCGCAGTTTGGAGGCACGTAGCGCGGTACGGGTACAGCAAGGCATCACCGAAGCCTCGGAACAAGTCGGCTATCTGGAAAAAGTCGCCAGCTCGCAAAACAAGCTCATCAGCGAAGAAGCCAAGATCATGGAAAGCCGTCTGATGCTCGCCGGGATGTGTGATCCCAAGAACGCTGAACGGATTGGTGGGTGGTTGCGGAAGGTGTCTGCGGTGCAAGCTGGTGACAAATGAAGTGGTTTAATCATCTGCTGATTGCAGGCTCTACGTGCGCTGTCGTTGCACCTACACTTGTTCCGGTGGCATTACTAGGCTCGACAGCTCCCGACTGGCTGGAGTGGGTTAGCGGCGCATTGGGTCACAAGGTGAAACACAGAACAACTACACACGTTGTCACGTACTGGATTGCCGCCATGCTGTTCTTTGGGTTTCTGTGGGACTTTCACGGTATCGGGATGGCGTTCGCTTACGGTGGCTTTACGCACGTATTCGCGGATTCCCTCACGATCATGGGCGTACCTCTGTTGCCGGGTTCTGATCGGCGTACCAATCTGTTCGGGGGCAGGCTGCGCACGGGCGGTATGGGCGAGTTTGCGGTAGCTGGAGGGATTGCGGCGGTATGTTTCTTTTTCGCCAGTCACTTGCACACAGGTTCAGATTTTTTCCCGTTCTTTTACGAGTGGGGAAATCTGTATCAGGAGGGCGTGATAGATGCGAAAGAATGGAAGGATAATCGGCTAAACTTTATCTAAAAGCGGGTAGCGGAATGGTTAATATCCCGCTACCTGATCGTCATTTACAGTTCTTTGCTATCCGATAACCTGCGCTTTCAGCCTCAGATTCTGATCCAAACTCAACCCTGTTTTGTGGGCTAACCTTGTCATAGCTTGGGCAACCAACAGGCAGATGATAGATTTTACTGTTGCTATTGCCGATGATTGCCCCAGTGCTGGCACTGGCTAGAACAATCTTCGGTGTATTCGTTATCGCTTTGGGTTCATTGGCGGCTAACTTCGTCTTAACCTGTTTTGGCTCTTTCAACTCTGCAACCACGCCGTCTTTACTATTTTTGTGATTTAACGTCCACTTTCGTTCACCAGTAACAAAAGCGTTATTGTGTCCCATGACTTTAGCAATGCGCTTATCTCTCTCAATTTCCCAAGCAGATGGCGGGTACTTCTCTGCCCACACCATTAACAAACGCTGCTGCTGCGGTGACATTCTCATATCGTATCTGTCGTGCATGTAGAAATAGATTCGCGCTACTGCCCCCTTAACCGAATCATCCGGTTCGGCCGTGCGCCCCTTGAAGTCAACCTTGAAGTTGCAAGCACCGTAATCAGCGTCTTTTTGCACGATGCCATAATTGTAATTGCTTCGATCACCGTTAAGCTCGCCGATTTCTGGAACTAAGTTGTGCAAATTCGATTCCATCACGTTAAACACGGGGTCAGTACTTTGGCAGTTCTCACGCCCTCCGTTTTGCCAGCACTGCCGAGCCTTACCAAAGTTGCTGGCAGGTACGACATGCTCCCACTCAAGGCGTTCAGCGCGGTTTAGATTACCTGCTGATCTGGGTTTGTACCCACAGCTTTCTAGCTCGATACGACCACCAGACTTGCCGGTAAATTGGAAGTCGCAACCACAGTAAAAAGTTTGGTGTTTGTCGTGGTAGATGGATTCTTTGGCTATAACTTTTGCGTCATCGAACTCGGTGGGGCTGTCTGCGTAAGACGGTGAGAGTATGGCTATAAGAAACAATACGAACAGTCTTTTCATCTGAACCTAATAAGTTGATTATAGAATCATCTAATATAAGCAATTTATTAGTTATTGGTAAGTATTTAATCAGTTGAGGGCTTGAGAATCGTTGGATTTCTCCCAACAAAGGTACGTAAAAAACCACATGATGCTGGTTCAGGTGAAATGCTGTCATGAGCGGTGGGTAACTGATGTGGGCAGCTTATCTGCTGGTGCTGAAACGGTTAAGTGGCTGCGTTAGAATCAGTGCTTCACAGTAAATTGATTCTTTGCTGTGTCGTTTTTAAAACCCCCTACGGAAATGTAGGGGGTTTTTTGTGTGGTAGGTCATGAGAATTTATGTAATTACTTTATTCCATCTTTATATAGTTATGTAACTATGTAATTACTTTATTCCATCTTTATGTAGTTCTGCAATCGGTGAGATTCCCCGCTTTGCGAATAGCAAATCAACACCTTCTAAAATCAGCTTGGTCATGCTTTGACGTTCGTGGAAGCTCAGTTCTCGTAGCTTGGCATGGGCGGCTTCTGGTAGGTGCAAGGAAAACACAACCTTATCCGATTTGCCGTTTGCCTCTGGTGCTACGGGCTGGGGTGGGGCAGGGGAGGTCGGTGGTGTTGCCAAGTGCTTGAGCGCGTCCAGTCCCGCCATTGCCTTTTTCTTGTTGCCTGTCATGCCGATAATCTCCTGCTTTTTTGTTTTATCCATTGGTAAAGTTCCGCCACCTCATCGGCGGCTTTGTCCTTGGTGTCGTATTCCGTGACTCCTTCGCCCGTGGCAAAGGCCAGCTTGTAGGCTTTGCGTTCTATGGTGAACGGTTTGGCGACTAGCCCCAATCCTGTCAGACCTTCACGCGCACTGATTTGGTCTTGTCCCACTGACGGGCAACGGGTGAGGATAAAGGCATAGTTGCGGTTGGTGCGTTTGAGCATATCCACCGTTGGGTAAACCGCTTCGATGTCTGCAATGGATGGTTGGCACGGCACAAGGCAGAACGTCGCCTGTAGCACGGCTTGGTTGTCCTCTACCGATTCCCGGCCTGCGGTATCAATGATTACCAGCGTAAAGCCTTGGCTCTGTGCCAGCTTGATACCTTCACCGACTTCTGACGGCTTGAGCTTGATCAGTTGCGGTGCTTCTGCGTCGCGGCGTTGCCACCACTTCACCGCGCTTTCCTGCGGATCTGTGTCGATCAGTAACACCTTTTCCCCGGCTTGGGTCGCTGCCACGGCTAGGTTAGTTGCCAGCGTGGTTTTACCTGCTCCGCCTTTTTGGGTGGTGAATGTCCAGACTTGCATAATTATGTAATTCCATAATTGAGTAATGACGTAACCATGTAGTTATAGAGCATTTGCAGACCAACCTACTCGCAGTGCTTAAAGAATCATCTATAATGGC
>NZ_CP053485.1 GCF_016772315.1 Thiothrix subterranea
GATACTACTACATACTACAGAATACAGATTTTGATTCCTGTTACGGAATTCAAAAAAAACCCGCCAAACGGCGGGAAGGTCAAGGAGCTGACTAGGAGTTTTATTCTACTGCCATGAAATGGGTGCAGCCTCTCACACGGTCGCTGCGTCTGCTCCGTCAACTACGCCCGCCGCCGCGCCCGTGCTAACGAGGCTGTATCCATTGGCTGTATGCCGGTAAAACAATTCTATGTAGGGAAGATCATCAAGCGGTTCATCTTCGAGTTCTTCGGGAACTTCCACACCACGGAACGCACCACCCGAAAATAAAAGCCGCCTTGCTCTCAACACGTCCCAAGCGTGGATATTCTCCAAGGGCTTCAGGTCGGAAAACTTCACCGCATACTTGAACACTTCCAAGAAATCTAATTCGGGTTCGTCTGGATGCTTGGCAGCGGTAACATTCAGGACGTGACTATCACCCGTGATTTCCTTCCATTCGGATTGAAGAGCGGCATAATCAAACGTCGTGGTATGTAACACCATAATGTGTGCGTGAGGATGCCAGCCGGTTTCCTTCACTTCACGAAAGCCGTTATCCTTGGTTACTTCATAAGTACCCACGTAACCGTGAATCTTTCTGAATTCAGTCTTACCTCTGCCTTTCTTCAAGTAATCGCGGCGACGTTCAAAAATACGAGCAACAGACTTTTGCAAATGCTTGAAACGCTCTTCCAGGTCATCGCCATTCTTTACCGTCAGGGTAATCATGGAGAGTTTCCAAGTCGGATTTTGAGCCATGATGAAGCGGTAACGCTTCAAATAAGCATCAAGCGTTTTTGCACCACGACGGATAGCGCAAAGCGGGCATATCAAATGCTGCTTGCAGAACGCGGCTTTATGCAATCGGGTCTTGCCCACGGTGTAGTACTGCCTGAATGCAAGGTAGTTACCACAATCTACCAACCGGACAGCACCGGCACGGTAACGCGCCGCCGTGAAATCATCCGCAGGTTGCAAGATTTTGAGCGTTTCAAGGTTTACCAAGGCGCGTTGTTTTGCGCTATGATAACGGGCAAGGCGAGCGTGTAGCTTGCCGGTTTCATCAGAGCCTCTGGATACCTCTTCCGCCAAGTTGACAGTATCTAGGGGCTTTTTCGTTTTCGTGGTCATCGGTTTTTTCCTCCCGTGTCCCCACTTTGTTTCTATGTATAAATATATAAGTCCCCCATCCCCTACCCTTCACCCCCCCTGCCTCACGTTGGGGGGGATTCGGGCAGGGTTGGGGAACGACTTAATAACCTAACGGACTCTTCACAGCGGAATTGTTAAGCGGGCTTTTAATAACAGGTGTCTCTAAATGGGGTGTGGAACGCTCAGAATTGATCTGTGAGCCTTTCGGGATGAAATAGACTATGGAACCCTTAGCGGGTGACAAAAAGCCAATAGGAACGCTTACACGCTGTTTAAGATAGGGCGAAAAATCCAAACCATCTGGAATAGTGAGGGTGATGATGTCTTCACGAGTGCCACCACCCATAACCGGAAGTTCTCCCAAAATTTGCACCTTGTTGGAATCGGGCCTTTGTTCGCCGGTTGTCTTATCAACCGAGCCGGGTTGCTTGAAAACGTTACGTACTTCACCAGTGACTAAAAACATACTCATTTGGGGTTATCCTCTGTTTGGGTGAAAAGATCAGGTTGTTCTTCCTTCAAATCCGCAGCCATTTGGCTAACTTTTGCGATTTCTTCTAAAACTAATTGCTTCAATTCTGTTATGCCTTTCGTGTTCTTTTTTTTTGCAGTCTTCAAGGCTTTTGATACTGCATTCATGGTTGGATACATCTCACGCAAAAGATCAGCGGCAACCGTGGCGGGCGGTTTGCCTATGAACTCCGCATAACCAACGAGAGCATCAAATTCCTCAATGGCAAGGCTAACCATGAAACGATGGTTATATTTTCGTGTTTGCTCAGTCATTGTGACTACCTTTTAAGCGTGTTTAGGGTTATCAATAAGTATTCAGACTAGTACCTAATCTGTATTTTTGCAACACTTTTTAAGATGCCTTCGGCGACCCTTCGGGGACGTTCGCCACGTGGCAGAGGGGCAGGCGGGCGCTACGCTACTTCTGCCCCTCATGCCTAAGCGTATTTCTTTAGTGAGCTGTAACGGGCTTTAGCTTGTTCTCCCGTTGGTCG